>CAZENQ010000095.1:0-12211 GCA_964513655.1 uncultured Pirellulales bacterium
TCTCCGCCTGTATCGAAACAAGTGCCAGCTTCCGCGCGACAATCAGCCTGCCCTCCTTATCATCCGACAAGTCTCTCTCGCCGAAGAACGGTATCAAAATTATGCCAACACCCATCTCCTCGCTCACATCGATGCCTTCCTTTATCCACTTCAGCCAGCGAGGGTCGCTCTTATAAGGTGCCCACCCCAATGCAACCATCCCGAACGATGCAATCTCAATCTTCTGCTTCTTCGCCTCCCTCATATACTTCTTTTGCAGGCAGAGTTTATGAAGCACCGGCAAATCATCCTCCTCCATCCCAAAATCCACCTGTACCCCGTCCGCCCCCATTCGCTTCGCCACCGCAAACGCCTCCGGCTGTGCTATCCGCCCTAAACTCCAGTCACATATCCCTATCTTAAAACCCTTATGACAGACCTTCTTCTTGGCCCCGCACATAGGCGAACTCGCACACCCGCCACCAATCGCTAATCCCGCAACAGCGCCAATCCCACCCAACAACACTTCCCGACGACTTACTCTCGAACTACTCATTCCGATACCTCCATCACTACTCTAAATCCCGTTTGCCTCAACTGATACGACTCCGGCACGCTGCTCCTCGCCGCGCACCGGCACGCCCGTGCAAAATGACTCCACGACCCGCCTCGTACAACCCGATACGTCCCCTCCCCCGGCCCGTTTGGGTCAACAGCCAAATCCTCCGGATATTCCGCACCGTATCTGTCACTGCACCATTCCGCCACGTTCCCGTGCATATCACTCAATCCCCAACCATTCGTCTCCTTCGTTCCGACCGGATGACTCGTCTCTTCACTGTTCTCCGCGTACCATCCCATCTCATCGATCTTCCCCGTCCCTCCAAACGCGCCCGTCGCTCCCGCCCTGCACGCATATTCCCACTCCGCTTCCGTCGGCAATCGATAAATCTTACCTTCCTCCTTTGAAAGCTTCTTACAGAATGCAACCGCCTCCCTCCACGATATCTTCTCAACCGGCAAATCCGCACCCTTGAAATTCGACCGGTTATAACCCATCACCGCCTCCCACTGTCCCTGCGTCACCTCCGTAACACCAATCCAAAACCCCCGCGTCAGCTTAACGCGGTGCCGCAGCTCATCCTCCGCCCGTCCCTTCTCGTCAATAGGACTTCCCATCTCAAATTCCCCCGCCGGTATATACGCTAACTTTATCCCAGCCGAGTTGACAACCACGTTCCCCGGCTCGGTATTCGGCTCAGACCCGCAGCCCACACTCAGGCTCAATAAAAATACTCCCGCGGCCAGCAGGACTTCTCGCAACAGCCTCACGATTAACTCCTTACGCCTTCAAATCCTTCAGAAAATCTACTTCAAACTTCTCGCCCTTTTTCATCATCTCCTCCCACGTCATCTCACGCCCCTCGTAGGCTGCACTCCGACCCAGAATGGAAATAAGCGTACTTCTAACGCTTTCACCGACCGTCGTATTCGCATATCTGCCCTTCGTGATGTTGTCATAAAAGTCCGCGATGTTCTTCTTCACTCCTCCCCAGTAAATCTCGCTCGTCATCCCGCCTTTGTAAGGCGTCTGGCCCCGAATCGATACCTCCGCGCCGTAATGCGTATCAATCGCGCCTTTCGTACCGAACATCGTGCAGTCAATCCCTCCGAAGTCGTCCGTCCCCCCCTGCTTGCAGTGAAATGTCAGCAAAACACCCTTCGAAAATTCATACACCACCGTAAAGTAATCCCAGCACGTACCTATCTTCCGGCTCTTGAGCCCGCCCGCCCCGTAAGCGCTGCTCGCGTCCTCTTCAAGTATCCACGAGGCAACGTCTACCGCGTGAATCGCCTGCTCCGTAATAATATCACCCGAAAGCTCCCTGTTCAGCCCCCACGCCCGCAGCCGTGCCTCCGGGTCGTTGCGCTTCTCTAAAATCTTCCCAATAGGGTTCCACGTAAGCCACGTTGGCCCCGTTACAAAGTTCGCCTCACCGTACATAAGATTACCGATGTCACCGTAATGGACACGCTTGACCGCCTCACGATAAAATTTGTTCACTCGCGTCTGGAAATCTACCAACAGACACAGGTTCTTGACCCTCGCCTTCCTCCCGCTTTCTGCAATCAGATTACAGCCCCAGACATCTATCGCGGCCGGCTTCGCAAGATAAACGTGCACCCCCGCGTCAATCGCCGCCGCCGCCTGCTCCGGATGAAAATAAGGTGTGCTCTCTACGGCCACCGCGTCCACCCCCGCCTCCAACAGCCTCTTGTATCCCGACAGCCCCGTAAACCGCCTGCCGGACTCTAACCCGAACTTCTCACCAAATTCGTCCACCCTGTCCTGAAAATAATCCGCCGCCGCCACAATCTCATACCCCCCGTGCCCGACAAACCTGTTTCCTATGTCCTTGCCGCGCATCCCGCACCCAATCATCCCTAATCTTATCTTCGAGTTCGCCTCCGTACCAAACGCAACCTCCGGCTTCACTGCCGCAAACGAAAACGCCGCCGCTCCCGCCCCCGCAATAAACCCTCTCCGGCTGATTCTCTCCCCGCCTTCACCCGCAACCGAATTATTTGCTTTTACTGACATTGCCCTGTTCTCCTTGCATTACTAAGCCCTTAACAATACCGCCCAACGATGACCACAAGCGGCAAACTATCAAGGATACACCCCAATCCATCCCAAATCAAGCCCTATCAAGCCGTAAAGAGATTGGTAGAAAAAGAAGTGAAATCAGGAAATGCCCAAACGTGCCGGGTGCTCCGCCATCCCAATCACTGCCCCGCCACCCTCAGCAGCGTCAAAACAACCAACAAACAAACTAACAGCAGTGCCGCCCTCAATATGCGCAGTCGCTGAGTCTTCGGCTCCACAAGCTCCCACACAAAAGCCCACACTGCAATGACTATCCATAATCGCAAAACAACCAACAAAATGTTACTCAACACAACTCCATATTACCTATTTTAACATCAGCTGTCAAGGACAAAATGCCCCAACTTAACAACCCGGCCGTCTCCGGGCCCCCTCATATACGCTGCCCGGCGGCACTTGGCCGTGACATTTATCAAAAAAAATACGCCCTTATCCGCCACGAACGCCCTTTTCGCATAAACATTAAAGTAATTTAAACAAATCTACCGAATAAAATTTTCAGACGTTTAGATGTCTCCAATTCTTTATTACTCAATTGTAGGAGTCTTAATGATGCGTACTCTGGAAGAAGTCAAAAAATGGCTTAGTGAGATTACCGAAATCTTCCTCCTGTTGATTGCCGTGGGGATTGCCGCTGATATCCTCTTCGGCGGAAAGGTCGCCTTCTTTGGTGCCATCGTCGCCAATCTCACCTCGCTGATTAACAGTCTCGGCGAAAACGGAATGGTCGGCCTGATTGCCCTCGGCATCATCGTCTACCTCTTCCAAAGAAAAAGAGTCACCGCCTAAAGCACTACTACTCTGCCATCAGCACAATTAAAAACACCCGTTCGCTTCCGGCTGACAAAGCGGCGCCGACCCTCTCGGCGCCGCTTACTGATTACTCCCGACAAACCACCCCCTCTCTCTGCGACCGCGCTTTAATACTGCTCCACCTCGGTGTCGAACTGCTCCCCCTGTCATCCCGAGCGCAGCGAAGCCGAGGGATCTGGCCACCGCAAAAAATTAACCTCCCGAAACTCGCAACCCGCAACTTTACCCCTGAGATGATTCCATCTATCTCACCGGGGCCAAAACCCAAACCTGCCAAAACTTGCTGTTAAGAAACCTTTCAAAAAACACCTTTTAACAGCTCATTTGTTAGATGTCGCACAAAATTACGGCCGGAAAATGAGCAAATCTTATCTCTGCTGTGACGTTTTTTGCCCTTATTGCTTCTTCCAATTAGCTCTGCGGCCTGCCTGGCGAGATTTTGAATTTTACTAAACGCGGAGAACACAGACATCGCGGAGATTTCACTTGGCAATTGCACTTTCCATCTGTTACCTTGCTTGCACGCCTGTGATGTTCTTTGCCAGTCGCTCTACATAATGGGAGGATGGTGGTCGTTCTTTTTACCGGTTTTTATTTGCACAAGCAATGCGGAAAGGAGTATGACCATGTCAAGGGCAAGCCAATTATCATCAATAGTTGTGTCCACAGTTTTCTTGTCTGCTTTATGTTCCGGCGCGACAATTACTCTCGATCACGATGCGCCGGGACCTCACAACGGCTCGACCTGGGCCGGTGCTTACAACTACCTTCAACAGGCCCTCGATGCTGCTGGACCGGGCGATGAGATATGGGTGGCTCAGGGAACCTACACGCCCGCCAATGCCGGAGGCGGTCGAACCGCTACGTTCCAGCTTAAGAACGGTGTAGCTGTTAAGGGTGGCTACGCCGGCTTCGGTGAACCAGACCCTAACGCTCGGGACGTCGACGTGTATCAGACCATCCTGAGCGGTGATTTGAATGGCGATGATGGTCCCAACTTCGCTGACAACGGCGAAAACAGCTACCATGTCGTCACCGGCAGCGGGACTGACGAAACCGCGGTCCTCGACGGCTTCACTATCACCGGTGGCAATGCCAACGGCTCCGAACCGCACAACCGCGGCGGAGGAATGTACAACTTCTCCGCAAGCCCTGCAATAACCAACTGCACGTTCAGCGAAAACTTCGCATCGGCTATGGGTGGGGGAATGTTCAATTACCAAAGCTCCCCGACGATAACCGACTCCTTGTTCATTGAAAATACCTCCGATGACGATGGCGGCGGAATCCGCAATTACCTCAACAGTCACGCCATAATAACAAACTGTGATTTCATCTCCAACACCGCCTTTGAGGAAGGAGGCGGCCTGAACAACCGCAAGAACAGTAACGCCATAGTCACTAACTGCACCTTCATCGGTAACACCGCCGGTGCCGGCGGAGGGATGGAAAACCACGTCGGCAAAGCCCAAGTCACAGGCGCCCCACTAATCACTAATTGCACCTTTATCGGCAACACCGCAAGTGCCGGCGGAGGAATGCGCAACAATGACGCCAACCCGATAGTGACCAACTGTATCTTCATCGGCAACGTCGGCAGCGGAATGAACAACCGCAACAACAGCCCAACAGTGACCAACTGTATTCTATGGGCCAACACAGTGGGCTCCTTTGACGGTTCAGGCAGCCCGGCCGTGACCTTCAGTAACGTCGAAGGCGGCTTCACTGGCGCAGGCAACATCAACGCCAACCCGCTTTTTGTCCAGTTGGGCTATTGGAACGCGAACGGCATCTGGGTCGAGGGCGACTATCATCTGCTTCCGGACTCACCGTGCATTGATACCGGTGACCCTGCGTATGTTTCGCAACCTGATGAAACTGACCTTGACGGCGGCCCTCGTGTAATAAATGGTATAGTTGACATGGGTGCGTGTGAGTACGCCGGTAGCGCCGAGCCTGACATCGACCCGCCGCTGCCGGACCCGATGACGTGGGGGACACTGCCGTACGCGACCGGCCCCGCTTCCATCGCAATGGCTGCAGCCGTCGCTTCCGATGCCAGCGGAGTGGAATACTACTTCGCCTGTATCGCCGGTGGTGGTTATGACAGCGGTTGGCAGAATAGTCCCTTCTATGAGGATACCGGTCTGCAGCCGGATACGCAGCACACCTATTCTGTGCAGGCCCGCGACAAGTCCGCCAATCACAACGTTACTGGCTGGTCCACCTCAGAATCCGCCATTACCGACCCTGAGGACACAACCGCGCCGACGCCGGACCCAATGACTTGGGCGACTCCGCCGTATCCAACCGCAGACAGCTCCATCTCGATGACGGCCACAACCGCTTCTGATTCCGCCGGTGTAGAATACTTCTTCGACGAGATCTCCGGCAATCCCGGCGGTTCCGACAGTGGCTGGCAGGACAGTCCTGCATATGAGGATACAGGTCTCAGTCCCGATACACAGTACACATATTTAGTCACGGCCCGCGACAAGTCCCCCAACTACAACGAAACCGCCTACTCCACGGCCGAATCGGCGACGACCTGGCCCGGCTGCGGTGCCGCTACCATGCATGTCGGGTCCATTGTTTGTGACACCCTTCGCGGCAGCCGCGGTATGAAATACGGCCGCGTCACCGTCACTATCTACGACAACTGCGGTGACCTTGTTTCGGGTGCCGGCGTTACCGGTACTTTCACTGGTGACTTCAGTGAGCAGCTTTCCGGGACCACCAACAGCAGTGGCGTAGCGGTAATCACTACCACGACGCAGGTCAAGAAGCCTTCATTCGCATTCTGCGCCGATGATGTGGCTTATCTAACCTTGGCGTACGACGCCGGCGACAACGTCGAGTCCTGCGATAGCAACTAACGTTGGCATCTCAACGCCCCGAAAAAGCAATTAATTCATTCTGCAAAACGACCCGACGCCACTATGGGCCGTATTTAAACAATTTCATAATACCTAACCCCAAAACCACAAAACTCCCAAACGTCCTATACGCTACACGCTGCCTGCAGCCCGCTGTTCGTTTTCACGCCATACGCTACCCCAAAGAACAAATTATGTCAAACCTCAAAACCCACAATTTGAAATCTGAAATGTGAAATCTGAAATCCCCTTTACAACGGCGTGGAAATCTTCTCCCGCCGCTTATTCCTCGCCCTGAACTTTCGCGGAGTCATCCCCACCAAATCCTTAAATGTCCGCGTAAAATAGCTCTGATTATTATACCCAACCTGAAAACATATCTCCGTGCAGTTCTGCTCCGTGCCTAACAGTAGCTGCTTCGCCCGCTCAATCCGAACGCTCGTCAGATAATCTATCAGAGTAATCCCCATCTGCTCCTTGAATATATGTGCCAGCCGCGAAACGCTCAGGTACGATGCCTTCGCAATATCCGCGAGCGTTATCGGCTTGTCATAATTCGCGTCAATATAATTTATCGTCGGCCGAATCTGCGTCACCTTCCTCGCGTCCTGATGCGAATATACCATCTCGATAAATTCATCCAGCGCCGTACTTATCCACGCACACAAATCCTCCTGGTTGTCTATCCCCGTCACCTTGTTAACATACGTCAGGTTCTTCTCAAGTATAACGTCAATATCCACCCCGCCTTCCACCGCCGCCCTGCTTAATATACTCAGCAATTCCAGCAGCCGCGCCTTAAGAACTCCCAAATCACCCGGACTATGAAACAGTATCGTCCCCAATATCGAATTCAATATCTCCTTCGCCCCCGTCCTGTCGCCAATCTTCACCTTCCCCAACAGCTCCCGCTCGCTCTCCAATGGATACTGCCACTCCGCCCCTAACTTCTTGCTCTCCTGTATGAACTCACCAATCTGAGACTGCTGCTCCGCCCTCTGACGACGCCAGCGTATCACGCGCGGGTCAAACCCGCCCACCTCATACAGTAAATCAAACAAAAACTCCGCCGCCCTGTGGATTCTTCGCCCGGGTATAACCGCCAACTTCCCAACCGCCGCCGCTAATTTCCTCTTCTCTATCCTAATCCCTTTCAAGCGCTTCTCGATATCCGCAACCAACAGCTCCGTCGCCGGCTCCCACAGACACTTGCCGAAAAACATCCCCCCCAGAGCCCTGTCCTTGTCCATCACCGGCACGCAAACCAGAACTATCCCCGCATGGCATATCGTCATATAAGACTGCCCCGTCTCTATCGCAATCTTGACGCTCCGCCGACGCTCCTTATTACACCCCCTGAGCCCCGTCCGGCTGCTCCTAACAACCTCGCAGAACTCCGGATAACAGTCCCCGCTGCACAGCTCCTTTATCACCTTCCCCTCATTATCCGTCGTCTCTAATCCCAATTGAAAGTGCCTGCGGAACACCCCCTCTATCCGCTCAAACTTCTCTCGACCCAACGATTTCATCAGTACCTACTCTTCACCTATTCACACCAAAACACCATTAACTAAGGCCTCCCCAACCTTCATAGCAAGATAATGCTATTATACCAGCTTAGCAAGATAATGACAAAACAAATCCCCCCGTCCCTTGACTAAAGCCCCTCCTTGGTCATCCTGAGCGCAGCGCAGCGGAGTCGAAGGATCTGGCCAACGAATACTCTTAATCCGCAAATACCTTGACTAAGACCCCCTTCCCACCATAATAAATCCGTGTCTAATGAGGAACCAACATCGAAACCGAAACCAAAATTCGCTCTAAAAATAATCACCCGCGGCGCCTGTATCCGCCTCGCCGTCGCCGCCGCAATCCTCGCAGCAATATACCTTTGGGCGTACGCCACTATGATTAAAATGCCCGGCAAATCCTACTCAGACCCCCTTCCCCCGCTCACCGACGACCAAATCACACTCCGCGCTGAACTCCGCCGCCACATCGACGCCCTCGCAGGCAAAATCGGCGACAAAAACACCCTAAACTATATAAACCTCTCCGCCGCCGCCGACTACATCGAATCCGCCCTCACCGACGCCGGCCACACCCCCCGCCGACAAAACTTCACCGCCGATGCCAAAACCTGCTCCAACATCGAAGTCCAAATCACCGGCTCCACCCACCCCGATGAGATTGTCGTCATCGGCTCACACTACGACTCCGTCTATGGCTCGCCCGGCGCAAACGACAACTGCTCCGCCGTCGCCGCAAACCTCGCACTCGCCCGCCGCTTCAAAGACACCAGGCCCGACCGCACCCTCCGCTTCCTCTTCTTCGCAAACGAGGAAATGCCCTTCTTCCAGACCGACCAAATGGGCTCCCGCGTCTACGCAAAATCCTGCCGCGACAAAAACGAAAACATCGTCGCCATGCTAAGCATCGAAACCATCGGCTACTACACCGACTCCCCCAACTCCCAGAAGTACCCCTTCCCCTCACAGGGCGGCGCCATCCCCGAATTCATCCCCGGCATAAACTGGTCAGACCACGACTCCTTCTGGCAATACAACTACCCCGCCATAATGGTCACGGACACCGCCCCCTATCGTTATCCCTACTACCATTCACCGGATGATACTATTGATAAGATATGTTTCGACCACCTCACCCGCGTTACCTCCGGCCTGCAATCCGTTATCTACGACCTCGCCACCTCCAATTAATCACCTACTCAATCATCCATTATCACTGCAAACGCCTCATCCTGAGAATCAACCCACCAAGCCCGACCAGCAATACCGTCGCCGGCTCCGGCACGGGTGTGACTGTAAGGTTATCCATCTCGATTTCGCCAAAGCACCTGTTACTGAAACGCAGCGTCGTAACCGGCGAATCGAAGTAAATCGTCCCCGAGTTGTCCGACCCCCAGCAACGCCAACCCTCCCTCAATATCTCCTCACCGTCGGCATACACATAAAACGAACTGAACACCACCCCCAAATCAAACGACACCGACGTAATCGGCGCCTCCTCAAACGACATCGAAAAACCCGACGGCCCGCACAACCCCCACGCTCGCACGTAGTTGTCGTCTCCAAGCGGCCCGCTAATCCACCCTCCCAACAGCGCATCGCGTACCGTCCCCCCCACCACCGTTATATCCGAACCGTACACGCCCTCCATATACGCCTCAATCTCGCCCGACCCCCCGTAAACCGGAGCGTCCTCAAAGTCAAATACAATGACCCCGGCCGCGTCCTCCGCAAAAATTACCCCCAAAACCAACATAACTATCCAACTGATTCTCCTGACTGCTCCCATTGCTGTTCCTCCTTGCATACGGGATAACTCCACCTAACTATCTTCTCTTAACTTTCCTGCATTAGGCGCCCAAAAACGCCCGTTTCGGTGAGTTATCTCCGCCCCATACGGCAAATAACAATCGAAGCGAAACTATTGATTGGAAAAGCAAGACTGCTTTTCGAGGATGAGTTCGGTCAGCCCCCAAACTCGCGAGGCATTATACCCACAACCGCCCCCTTTGTCAAGCCCTTTTTTCCAGTTTTCCCAAATTTATTTCCGGCCCCCCCACCTTCATTATTTCTCCCTTCAGATTTTCCTTGACATTCCTCCCCGCCTCAGAGATAACAACTGCGCCAGAGACCATCAGGGGCATCTCTGCCTTTAATCAATCTCTTGACAACGGCCCCGAGCTAATACAGAAGGTTAAGGATAGCCGATAACAACAAAAACAAGGATGCTAACCAAAACATGAGACTGACCCGCATAAATGCTTTGCTCCTGCCGGCAGCTCTGATCGTCCTGGCCGTTACCGGTTGCAGCCTCCGCCGAAATCCCGTCCCACTCTCCCGAATAACCGACGCCGGAATCGCCGGCATGCCAGACATCCGCTCCTGGGATATCGACTACCAGCCCAGCTTCACCCTACAGTCCCTTCATTGTTCAGAGTGCAGCTTCCTCGCTATTTCGGGCGGCGGTGTCAACGGAACATTCGGCGCCGGCTTCCTCTGCGGCTGGACCCAGGCCGGCAACCGCCCCAATTTCAAACTCGTCACCGGCATCAGCACCGGCGCCCTCATCGCCCCCTTCGTCTTTCTCGGACCCGAGTACGACCACACCTTAAAGCACCTCTCAACCGCCATCGCCACCAAGGACGTATTGGGTATTCAGGGCATCCTGGGCGTATTCCCCTGGCCCTGGTCGGAATCATTTGCCGAGGCCGCCCCCTCAGAGCGCCTCATTGAGCAGTACGTAGACGAGCATCTGCTAAAGGCCATCGCCGCAGAACACGCCGAAGGCAGACGCCTGTACATAGGCACCACAAATCTCGATGCCGAGCGTTTTGTCGCCTGGGACATGGGCGCCATCGCCGCCAGCGGCCATCCCGATGCCCTGAACATGTTCCGCAAAGTAATGCTCGCCTCCGGCTCGATTCCCGGAGCCTTCCCGCCCGTTTATTTTGACGTCGAAATCGATGGAAAGACCTACGACGAGATGCACGTCGATGGCGGCGCAATGACACAGGTATTCGGCTACGGTTCCTTGCCGGTCTCCGAAGAGCTTATGGCGCAGATGTTGACCTCGGAAAACGCCTATACCCTCTACGTCATAGCAAACGGCAAACTGGCCACCAGGCCCCGCCAGGTCCCACGCAATACACTAAAAATCATCAGACATTCCTTTTCCACACTCATGAAGACCCACTCCTGGGGCGACCTTTACCGCCTCTACAGTGTCGCCGAACGCGGCAACGTCGATTTCAACTATGTGAGCATCCCCGATGATTACGTCGTCGCCGGCGAGCAGACCCTCGGCCCCGATGAACTCAACCGCCTCTTCAACGTAGGCTTCGAGATGGGAAAGGCCGGCCAATGGCGCAAAGGCCCGCCCGAACTCACCGTCATAAACCACCACTAATCATTTTGTAGCAACACAGAACTGTAACTGCTTATTCAATACTTTCACCTCTAATTCATTCAAACGCCCCTCGCCAAGTTCTCCGTCATAATGAACAGAAAAGGCCGTCTTTGAACGGATACGCAGACAATCCGTCCTGAACGTCTCTGCCTCCCTCAAAAACGTATGAGTTCCTTTAACGGCCCTCGGTATACTTAATACCCCTTTTACCCTCCCGATTTTTCTAATTACACACACATCCAAAAGACCGTCATCTATCTCCGCTTCCGGCGTAAGTGCAAAAAACCCCCCGTGAAACCTCCCATTGCCTACGGCTATCCCTAAAACTTCACCCGAAAATCCAAAATCGCTGGCCTCTACTTCCACATCGAAGGCCCGACATTCAACAAGAGCTGCCAGCGCACCAACTAAGTACCCCGGCCGCCCCGTAATCTCTCTTAATCTGTTACATATACCCACCGCGCGGGCCGCTGCCCCGATGCCTAAATTATTGACGAAGTATCTATTATTTGCGAAGCCGACATCCACCGATTTTATATGACCGCCTGACATTGACGAGATTCCGTCCTCAACACTCCTAATCCCTAACATCTTCGCAAAATCATTCCCCCTCCCCGCCGGGATTATACCTAAGACAATCCCTTTCGCCTCCACGCCGTTTACCACTTCGTTTATAGTCCCGTCGCCCCCCACAACAAAAATCCTCTCCACCCCCTCTTCCCGCGCCTTCTTCGCCAACTCCCCGGCCGCTTGCTCCCCCGTCACTACAAAATCATATTCTATCCCGCAATCTTCAATCCTTTTCTTTATCTCTTTCCAGACCTTCAGGCCCTTCGCGCTATACCGATTAACGATTATCCTTACCACTGCCGCATTCTATCATTCCCTCCTCGCCTTGTCATCCCGCACCTACCTTGTCATTCCGCACTTACCTTGTCAT
>CAZENQ010000096.1:0-11925 GCA_964513655.1 uncultured Pirellulales bacterium
CGTCATCGCTAAAGCTACGACGCGGCAAGCGGGCCGGACAGGTAGTCCGCTCACTATTGGAGGGGCTTGCGCGTTTGATGCGAAAAGACCATCGATTCTCGATGCCCGATGCTCGTAACTCGTTTTCAACAAGCGAGTAAGAAAAAATTTAGTTTTTGGGATTGTTGGTTGTGGGTAGCCGCGTTTTTGATTGAATTTAGCGCAGTGACGGAAGGCCCTAGTTAGATAGGCCCGCAATAGAGTCCTCCGGACTCTATGCAATGGGCAAGCTGGCGCCATCTCACGGGGCAGGGGCGGGCCGGGAGCCTTGCATCTGCATCAAGATTCCGCGCTCAAAACGGCTTTTGGATATAGAACTATAGTCATTGGAAAAAAGGTGAAAAGTTTGGGAAAACGTAAAAAGAGTGGTGGAATGGCGTTGGAAGAAGTGTGAATAGTTGGGAGGATATGTGAAGGATGAGGAAAAGTTGGCGTTGAGATGGGGGGCTACGGCTGGATAGGGAGGTGGGTGGCGGGAGGCGTCAGTGGGTTTGGTTGGGTTTGTTTTTAACAACGAATACCTAATGCACAGGGGCACAGGTGAACAAGAATTTTCCTTGCGCGGAAAGCAGCACGGCACAGTTTCAGGACTCGCCTTCTCCAACGGTGGGCTGTGGTTTTGTTAGCTTGCGCTGTAATGCGTTCTGTGCTTTCTCAAGCCAGTGAATAATCCTGGCCGGCATGAGAATCAGGAGAAGACCAACAGCAACTTCAAGAACGCGGCTGAGAACCGGTATAACGTACTGCAGGAAAAACGAGGCTATGTCTCTATATCCCGGTTGCCGCTTAAGCCAAAACTCTCCCAAAAGGGTAAGTGAAGATTTAGCAACCCCCGGTATCGCATGCGTGAGAACGTAAAAACCTAAAAGTACGATCCCCAAACGCAGCAGGTTATGTCCGTCCGACGATCCGGGCAATTCAGTATCTTTGACGAGCCGGACTTTGTCAGCAATCCACTCTGTCCGGAATAGCAGAACAAGAGCAAACAAAACCGCCAGAACAAAGTATACAAGAAGCCCTGCTACGTTGAGCAACACTCCGATAAGCCAGAAGGAATCACGGAGGTGCCCAGGTAAGAAAATCATTTGATAAGATATAATTTGAAGTGTTATATAAATCGCCCACCAGAGACACAGCAATCCCAAGAGCTTTGCACCAACAATAAACAATCGCCTCATAATTAGCCTCCACTTGTTGAACTTGTTTTGATTACAATCGGACACTCTGCAAATGAGAGGCTCAGCTACACAACCAAGCCTTTCAATGTCACAATAATATCAAAATCATCTTTAGAAGGCAAAGGGGGATTTTTTGGGTTTGACAAATATTGTTGTTTGGGTTATTTATTGGGGATTGTTAGCAAAGCGATAGACACCCGGGGCGGTAAACAGCGAGCTGCGGTAGAGTTGTCGTAAAAAAGAAATAGGTGGTGTATTGTTGTATAAAATAACAACTTTGGCTGCCCTTAATTACTGGAGGCAAAAAGGTAATGTCTGGCGAATTTGAAAATAGTAACTTAATGGTGTGTTTGAAGCAAAAGAACGGCGCATATTTTCAAAAGGTTATCGAACTGAGGGATTCAATTACAGGGTGGTTAGAGTTTATTCCACAAACATTTCCTCATTATACGCGTCATACAATCGCACACAGTGATGAGATCATTGGGAAATTATCGAATCTTCTTTTTGAAGGCATAGAGCCTGTGATAAATCTGTCATATACTGAAATGTATATCCTTGCAGCGTCAGCGTATCTGCATGATGCAGGAATGGTTGCTTCTGACAAGGAAAAATCGGAGATTTTCGATTCTGGCGATTGGAGGAAATGGACGACAAACACGGGAGGTGGAGCAAAAAGAATTGCAGAAATTGAAAAGTTTAGACTGGACGATGGGATTGATAAGGATAAGCGCAACTTTCTTGCTGACGTACAAATGCGTTTTCTCATTGCGGAATTTCTACGCAGGACGCACCATAGGCGAGCAAGTCGTGTGATGATGCAACATCAATCTGTGCTGGGCAGGTTTGCATTTGATAACGATATGCTGCTTGAGACGATAAATAGCGTTTGTGTTGCGCATGGACTGAGGCAACATGAGTTGCGGGACGATGAGCGCTTTCCCGAAAGGCGTCTAATAAGAAACGACATGGTGAACGTACGTTTTATGGCGATCCTTCTTCGGATTGGTGACCTTCTTGATATGTCCAATGATCGTGCGTGTCCATTATTGATGAACGCAGCATGCCCTCTGCCTGCTGATAGCCTTGCCCATTGGACTCAATATAAACGAATAAAGCATTTCATGGTGGCACCTGACAAGATTGAAATCAGAGCAGAGTGTAACAATCAGAAGGAACACCAGGTGTTGCAGGACTGGTGCCAATGGCTGGTAGAGGAGACAATAGCAGCAACAACTATCATGACGCATGCAGAAAGACTTAGTGAATGGCAGTGCCCAGAAATAACGTTATTTGATGATGGAAGTGGGACTATTGTGATAAGGCCGGCTGAAGGGGCGAGTTATATTCCATCACGGTGGATACTTAAGCTCGATAACGAGGCTATTTTTGAAAGATTGATTAAGGATGCCTACGAGGACACGTCTGTGTTTATACGCGAATTAATACAGAACGCACTGGATGCCAACCGCTGTCAGATGTATATCGATGCGGAAACTAGAGGTATTGAACGTCCCGAGTATCCAACGCAGTTTGAAGAGAACGTCCGAAATCGCTATCCAGTGAAAATCGGCTTAGAGGAGAAGAAGATAAAGAATGAGATATCAGGTGATGAGGAAAATGTGCAGGTACTTACAGTCGAGGACTGCGGGATTGGAATGGACAGGGATATTATCGAGCATTATTTCCTCCAGATTGGACGCTCGTATTATATCACCGATGCATTTCGACGCTTATTTACTTTTGTCCCTACAAGCCGATTTGGCATAGGATTTCTGTCAGTCTTTGCTGTAAGTGATCATGTAACAGTTGAGACCTACAAGCCAGGCGCAAAAGAGAACAGGGCATACAATTTTACACTAACCGGGCCAAAGAGTTACCTCTTGACGGAGGAAGGAAAGCGAAGAAAATGCGGGACTAGAATAGAGGTCAGATTGCGTGAGACAATGAAAAAAGGAGAATTGAATGATCTTATATCCGGATGGTGCAGGCGTGTGGAGTTTCCTATAATCGTCGACGATCTTGGGGTTGAAAAGAAGATAATTGCCGAGAAACCTGAGGATTTTGAATGTGAGGTGCCAGATATAACAAGAGATGGAGCAAAGTTTATTGTCCGTTGTTTTGATATTAATCGAGACGGCATCGAAGGTGAGCTATATGTGCTGGCTCATATTACGGATGAGGGAGAGTCGTGGACCAAGACGTGGTGGGCCATTTATGAATATCCCAAGACACATCCGGCAGCAATTACCCCGAAAATGCCCGACAGCATTGAATGTCTGCATGGTATTTCTGTCTATGGTCATGCAGGTTATGCGGGTGCAATGTGCCGACGTCTTGACTATCGAAACGCCAACTGTTGGGCAATCCTTTCAAGAAAAAGTTTGAGAACATTCAGCCTAGAAGGAAGGATTGGAACTGATGTTGAATCCAGATGGGAGGAAATTCTTCTTGAGCATATGAGAAAGACGCCGCTAAGTAAAGGTGATCAAGGATGGCGGTATAAGCAGAATCTTATTCATGATTTTCCATTAATGGGCTTCTGGCGTGGCATCGATGGTACAATAGGGGCATATGTGAAGGGCCAAATAGAGTTAGTTTCAATTGACTATATGATGGGCTTGGAAGAATTGACTCTTATATTTGAGCCCCGAAGGATAAATGAAGTAATGCCAGACTACGATAAAAAAAATGACACAGACCCCAGCTGGGACAATGACTTGTACACGATAATTGATGGGGACAAAAGATACATAACGGCCGATTTGCGTGAAATGCTTTTTCGAGATCGATTAGTAAAAAAAGTTAGGTGGTTAGATAGTGGACATCTGGCAGTTGATTTAATAGCTGCGGAACACAATAAAGATGAAAAAAACTTTGATTTGCCGATGGGAATAAATTGTCGACTCATGGAATACTCAGATGTCGAGATGATTGGAGGAGGAATACGGAATATTTTCGGCTTTGGGGAGATGTTGTTGATAAACACACTTAATCCTTTCGCCAAATGGGCGATCAATGTGCAAGGCAATATGAATGAGTCACAATTGCAAGGAAAACAATTAAAGACTCTTTTTGAGCTTATGGCTGAAGCAATTCAATACAAAGGGTACACAAAGTACCTTTGCAAGTTGTCCAGCTATGTAGATAGTTGGCGTCTACTGCCTGGTTTGACCGATGAAGTTTACCCGCCTGAGATTGAACTAACGAAGGAGATGTTTTGTTGGACAAGCCCCAAATAAAACATTGGGGAGAACAAGAGAAATCGACGAGGGCGAAAAACAAAGATAAGCGTTTTTCATGAAAGCACTTATAGTCGCCATCTTACAACTATTTGTTTGTCATTTCTTTTTTGACAGATTAAAGTTGGTTTGTATTTTATGAGGGTGTATCCCGGTGAAGGGTTGACTTTCAGCGATACTGGGGGGTCATGCCGCTAAGGCGGAAGTGTGAAGAGTGAAGGGGGAAGAGTGAAGGGGGAAGAGTGAAGAGTGAAGGAATTAGGTGTGAGGGGCGCGTTACGGTTGTTCTTCGGCATTTTCGGCCTGGTCTTTGGAAAGCCAACCTCCTCCCAAGGCCTTGTATAATCTCACGTAGGCATTGAGGTATTGTTGTTTGACCTCAGAGAGCTCCAGGCCGGCAGAAAACAATTGTCGCTCTGTTTCCAACACTTCAAGGTAGCTGGTAACGCCTTTGTCGTATCGCATTTTGGACAAGTAAGCCGCGTTTTCTGCCGCATCGCGCTGGCGTTCTACCGAAGCAATCTGGTCGTCGTAGGTATGCACTTCTCTGAGTGCATCCTCCACTTCTTTGAAGGCAATCAGTACGGTATTCTGGTAGCGGTATAACGCCTGTTTCGTTCTTTCCTCCTGAATCACAACTCGCAGCTTATTCTTATCGAAGTCAAAAATCGGCGCAAACAGATTACCGCTGAGGGACCAGGCATCTCCGTCGGAGATTAAATCATCCAAGTCGGTGCTGGCAAAGCCCGCAATGCCCGTTAAGCTGATGGAGGGGAAGCGCAAGGCCTCAGCCACACCGATTCGCGCGGTCTGAGCGTGCAGTAAATGCTCTGCCTGCGCAATATCGGGCCTGCGCTCAAGCAAAGCGGATGGCAGTCCGGCCGGGATATAGGGCGGTATGGCCTGATGGGGCAAATCGACCCCGGTTTGAATTTCCGCAGGGAATCTGCCGAGTAAGACACTCAATGTGTGTTCAGTCTGGGAGATGAGACGCTCAAAAACCGGTATGGATGCGTCTGCAATTTCCTTCTGGATTTGAGACTGGTTCAGGTCGATTTCAGGAATGATGCCTTTGGAAAAGCGCTTTTGAATAATATCGAGACTCTCAAGCCGCGAATCAAGTGTGCGCCTGGATATTTGTAGTCTCTGGTGAAAATCCAGCAACAGAAAGTAGGCACTGACAACCTCGGAAATCAAACTAATCTGGACGGTTCTCAGGGAATACTCCGAGGCCATTAACTGAGCGAGGGCCGCCTCGTTTGCCCTGCGAAATTTGCCCCAGAAATCGATTTCCCAGCTCAACGTCGGTGCGATAAAATAGCTGTTATCGGTATCGACTTTCCTTCCAGCGACGAAGCTTCCACGAGACGCCCCGGCCTCTATGTCCACCCGTGGGTACATATCCGCCTCGACAAAGCCCAACGAGGCACGGGCCTGTTCAATGCGACTGACAGCAATCATGACATCTTTGTTGTCATGTAATGCCGTGGTTACCAGTGAATCCAGAACGGGGTCATTGAACAGCTCCCACCATTTGAGGTTGACCACGGCCTCGGCTTCTTCGTCGGCAAATCTAAAATGCTCAGGATGTTCAACAACAGGCTTTGTAAAATCGGGGCCCACCATACAGCCGGCGAGAGATACCATAACGGCCAGAGCAGCGATGTTAATCAGATTTTTCATTTTGAGAGCTATCATTATTTATCTATACAGGGGCCGATTGAAGAGTTCGTTTTTGTTCATACCTGCCGATTTTGCCGATAAAGACAAAAAGCATCGGATAGAAGAAGACGCCTAATATTGTCGCTATAAACATCCCTCCCAACAAGGCCATACCCATAACTACTCTTGCCTCAGCGCCGGCCCCGGAGGCAAAAACCAAAGGCAGGACACCTAAAATGAAGGAAAACGCAGTCATCAATATTGGTCTGAAGCGCAGTTTTGCGGCCTTTACGGCCGCGTCGAATGAGGAAAGACCACCGTCGAATTCCAGTTTTGCAAACTCAATGATGAGTATGGCGTTCTTGGCCCCCATTGCGATGAGCATCACCAGTGCAATTTGAGCAAAAACGTTGAGCTCGTAACTCTGGCTGAACAAGCGAGCCAGAAACAAGAACATAAACGCACCGAATATGGCAAATGGCGTTCCCAGCAAGATACTCAATGGCAGCGACCAGCTTTCATACTGGGCGGCGAGGATGAGAAAAACGAATACCAATGCAAAGACAAAGACAACAGAGCCGGTACCGGCAGCCTCCTTTTCCTGATACGACATATTGCTCCATGCATATCCCATACCAGGCGGAAGGTTTTCAGCTAGTTCTTCCAAAGCATCCAGGGCCTGAGCAGATGTATATCCGGGGGCCGGTCCGCCGGTGAGCTCTACAGAACGGTACAGATTATAACGGTTGGTATAATCCGGTCCTGCTATTTCATTAATCTTGACGAATGCCGACAAGGGGACACTTTGCCCGGCACTGTTCTTGACGAAGAAAAGATTGACCTTCTTCTCATCCAGGCGGTATTCAGGTTCGGCCTGGATATATGCCTTGTATAATCTTCCAAACCGGTTGAAATCATTTACATAGGAGCCGCCAAGGAAGGCCCCGACGGTCGTGTAAATATCATTTAGAGCGACTCCCGCCTTGAGGACTTTGTCGCGGTTGATGTCCATAAATCTTTGAGGAACAGTCGCCCTGAAGGGAGTAAACACCGAACCGATTTCAGGCCTCTTCATTGCAGCCTGAATGAAAATTGTCGCTTGTTTCGAGAGGTAATCAGGAGTATTACCGACCCTGTCCTGAAGCATCAAAGAGAATCCCGACCCGCTACCGAGGCCGGGGATGGCTGGAGGACCGAAGGCAAACACCTGTGCTTCGTAAATGCGGGACCTGAACTCTCTGTTTAGCAGAGCAATAACTTCTTTAACGGTTCTTTCACGCTGGGCCCAATCCTTAAATGAAACAAAAATAAGACTGTTATTATTGGTATAGGCTTTTGTGAGCAAACTATAGCCTGCGACCGCCGTAACAAATTCCGCTTCATCAAATTTCTCTATAATTTTTTCCACTTTCTTTGTGACAGCGTCAGTTCTTTGCAGAGAGGCCGCATCAGGCAATTGTATATTGACAAAGAGATATCCCATGTCCTCTTCGGGAACGAAACCGCCGGGTACTTTCTTTCCCAATAGGCTCAAAGCAATGACTATAACAATAATGAATATCAATCCTCTGGTAATTTTGCGTGTTACGATATTCGTAAATTTCATATATGAATCAGTGGACTTATCAAAAACATTGTTAAACGCCTTAAAAAACACACCCAGCGGTCCTCGATATGGTTTTTGTTTCCTCAGCAGCAGTGAACAGAGAGCCGGGCTCAGGGTTAAGGCGTTAACTGATGAGAAACACACAGAGACAGCAACCGTGATGGCAAACTGCTGATACAACCTGCCTGTTATGCCACCCATAGCCGCCACCGGAACAAATACCGCGACAAGCACCAGCGTAGTTGCGATGACCGGTGCGGTCACTTCGCTCATTGCTTCGATGGTGGCTTCTTTGGTATTCATGCCCGCTTCAATCTTGACCTGTACGGCTTCGACTACGACGATAGCATCGTCGACTACAATGCCGATGGCCAGAACCAGACCAAGCAGCGATAACACATTTATTGTGAAACCAATCACAGGAAATACTATAAAAGCACCAATCAGAGAGACGGGTATGGCAATCGTGGGAATTAAAGCCGCTCGCCAGTCCTGGATAAAAATGAAGACAACGAAGATGACCAGAGCAAGGGCAACAAAGAGTGTCACGACGATTTCATTAATACCGGCCGTAATGGCCAAAGTGGTATCCAATGCTATATCATATTTCATGCTCTCCGGGAAGGATTGGGAAATCCCGGCCATCGTCTTTTTGATCTCTTCGGCCAGTTGTACAGCATTGGAACCGGGCGATTGATACAAACCTATGACGGCACATTCCTTATTGTTCAATCTGGTAAAGCCATTATACGTTTCAGTGCCTAACTCAACACGGGCTATCTGTTTTATTTTTACCTGAGCCCCGCTTTCATCGGTTCTTACGACTATTTCGCCGAATTCCTCTTCCGATTGCAGACGTTCCGGCAGCCTGACCGTATAGGTGAATTCCGTTCCCGGGGGGGCCGGTTCCGCTCCGAATTTACCTCCGGGTACAATAGCACTTTGCCCGCGAATCGCGTCAACGATCTCGGGAACTGTTATTCCCATCTGGGCCAGACGGTCCGGTTTTATCCATATGCGCATTGAATAATCGCTTGCAACCAGAACAGTAGCGCGACCGAGACCTTTTATCCTTGCCAATATATCAACGATGTTAATCAGTGCATAGTTACCGAGAAAATTCTGGTCGTATCTGCCATCTTCTGAGGTCAGAGCGATAAGCATAAGAATATTCGCCAGTGATTTCTCAGTGGTGACGCCGAATTGTCTTACCTCTTCAGGCAGCTTGGCCGTCGCAGCGGCGACCCTGTTTTGAGTAAAAACAGTGTCCATATCCGGGTCGGTACCGACCTCAAATGAGACCTGAATCGCCATGGTGCCGTCATTTGCATTGGTCGATTTCATGTAAATCATATTGTCAACACCGTTAATCTGCTGCTCCAAAGGTGTTGCGACCGACTGCTCTACGCTGATTGAGTCCGCTCCCGTATAAGTTGTACGGACTTCCACCATGGGAGGTGTGATATCGGGATACTGCTCAATTGGAAGGCCTCCGAGGGATACTACTCCAACAATAACCGTGACAATCGCGATGACCATTGCCACAATTGGACGTTCTACGAAAAACTTACCCATACTTGGTTACTTGCTTTCTTCGTCTGTTGGTTGGATTTGGTGGATTACCGGGTTTACAGTCATTCCATTTCTTACTTTCTGCAGACCTTCGTATACAACTTTTTCCCCGGATTTTAAACCCTCCGTGACCAGCCAGAACCGGTCGATCTTGGGGCCTACTTTAACTTCTCTTTGTTTGACTGTATTGTTTTCGCCGACAACGTAAACGCTGTACAATCCCTGCAGCTCCATAATGCATCTCTGCGGGATCAGGATACCATCTTTGACCACTTCTACCCTGGCTCTTATCTGGGCAAACTGCCCCGGGCGAAGTATTTCATCCGGATTGGGAAATGATGCCTGAACCAGTATGGAACCGGTAGCAGAGTCCACTTCTCTGTCAATAAAGTCAACTTTGCCTTTATGTTCGTATACAGAGCCGTCTGCCAAAATCATATCCAGCTCAGTTACACTGTCGTCCCTTTCAGCATCACTTTGGGAAAGATGGCGGCGGATGGCACGCAGATACATGGTCTCTGTAATATAAAACTGCACAAGGACGGTATCTATACGGGAGACCGTGTTTAGAATAACCGGATTTGGGCTTCGGCCTACAAAGTCCCCGACTTTCGCCTTAGTCCTGCCGATTATTCCGGATACGGGCGAATGAATCTTTGTATAACCGAGTTGTATTTTTACGGCCCTGAGATTCGCCTCTGCTGCCTTTACTGATTCGACAGAAGCTTCATGTTGGGCTACGGCGGCATCTAAATCACTATCACTAACCGCTTTTTGCTCAGCGAGAGGTTTAATTCTATCTAAATCGCTCTTGGCTTTAGCCAGCATGGTTTTTGCTCCTGCGACCATGCTCATCGCAGCCGCAACCTTTTCTTCAAATGGCTGGCTTTCAAGAGTATAGAGCAAAGCCCCTTTGTTGACCCGTGAGCCCTCTGCAAAGTGTATACCTTCCAGATAACCTTCTACCCTCGCCGGTATGCCAATATCTTCAAAGCCGGATATTTGACCGACATATTCCTGATGAATTGGAACTTCCTGTGCTTTCGTCTGGAATACCGGGATGTCCGGAGGAGACTGTGAAGACGAGTCTTTTTTGGCACACGAAACGAATAACAAAAACAATATGCACAGTAAATTTAGCGTTATAGTTTTCATTTTTTTCTCTTTACATTGAACCAAAGCCAAATGTTATTATGAAGTCGGCACGCTAGTATATCAGACCCGTTTAGTCAGGTCAAATAAAGCGGCCTATGGAGACTCCTTCCTCATAGACTGCGAGATACCCATGCCTACGAGTCTTGCTACCAGAACAGCAAGGTAAACCGGACCAGCGACCGATTCCAAAACAGAAAGCGACCTTGCCTGACTCGTCATTGGTATAATATCTCCAAAGCCTAATGTGGTTAACGTGACATAGCTGTAATAAGTGAAATAGGATGAGTCTGTACTGAAGTGGTCCGGTACTTGAAATGAACCGGGCTGCAGGGCTTCAAGAACGGAGTAAAAAGAAGCCCACATCAGTCCAATCAACAAATATCCGCAGATGGCCCCGGCAATAACATCAGCATTTATTTTCTCTTTTTTACATAGATAAATAAGAATTAGGACTACCAGGAAAGTAAAAAACATCGCACTAAAAACCTGCCCCACTATAAATAATGAAGGAACCTCCACAAAATAACGCAACCAATGTACAGCAAGTGCGGGAAAAGCAATTATCATGCCGATGTAAAAGAAGTGTTTTTTTTGACTGGCTACGTAAACTCCGGATATGAGAACTATAGTAGCGAATATATCCATAAGAAGGTTTCCGATTCCAATAAAGCCCTCAATAAAAGGTTTAAGGGAAAGCGTGAGCGTAATGGAGATGAGCAGAAAGATAAATCTGCCAATTCTTATCTGAGTGAAAGGAATATTAATTTCTCTCGTCATGTCTGGGCTCCTTGGCTATTACGCCGCAAGCACTTGGTGTTGATTTTACGGAATTGAGGTATGCTTTTTCTTTCTTATCAGTATGCATTTTGATTGCGCGACACGGTGTCAGTTGGTCCGTGTTTTCTGTAGCATTCTGCGAGAAAATTTGAATCATAGCATCAGCACCAGCTATGGGGATTTGGTCTTGCCTTGAAACTATCGATATACATTGTATATCCTTGCCTGGCTACGCAGCTAAACCTATTTCTCAATATAATATTACATCTGTCTTGAAAATTCAAAGATTTTCCCTATTAGCAGGATTTTTTGATGTTGAAAAAAATTGAAACGACGGCTGGATCCGGAGCCTTCGCTGGGACAAGGGGGCAGGACAAGAAGATAAGGCAGTCCCGTATCAAGTACGGGATGACAGGACGAGTGGGGGATGCCGCAAGCGGGATTGGTTCGTATCTCGTATCTTGTATCTCGTATCTGGGTGGTTGAGGCCGGATAGGAAAATCAAAGATTAAAAATCAAAATGCGAAGATACAGTGCAAAAATTAAAAAGAGTTGACTAATTGTGGATTCCCGCTTTCCGTTCCGGGCTCTTCGCTGCGCTACGTGTCGCGGGAATGACAACCCCCAAGTCGCGGCTTGGGGGCTGCTATGAGGTCATCCGTCAAGGGTTATAATTTGATTTTTTTATTTTTTT
>CAZENQ010000097.1:0-11913 GCA_964513655.1 uncultured Pirellulales bacterium
CGCTTCCGAGAGCGTTGCGCCGCCCTCGATGTCATCGGCCACATAACCAACGACCTTCTTGAATGTCCCGGACTTTTGTTGCTCCTCAAGAATCCTGAGCGACCGCAAAATGGGCAACCCGGCATCCTGGAGCGTCGAAAGCTGTCTCGCAAACTGCGTGACAATCTTGACCTTGACCTTCCCGCCCGCGCCTCGCCTGGCTTTGGGCTTTGCTATGGCTCTCGCCGCAGCTTTTTTCCCGGCACCATGCTCACGAACCTTGGTGGGAAAATAACCCAAATTGCGTATCTTGCTTATTGCTTCCTTCTGACTCAGGGCCTCCACTTCATTCTTTATTGCTACACCCTGCGAATCCAGTGCTTCATATTTAAAAACAGGCATCCGAAACACCTCCTTTGGATTAAAGATTACCTACCGAATGTTCCACAACTGCAATCCTTACTTACGCTTCATAAGTCGTTTCTTTTACTACCTCGTCCATAGTGGTAATGCCATCATATATAGCTTCCAGGCCATTATCGCGCAAAAGCCTCATGCCGCCTTTTTGACCGGCTGCACGCAACACAGCCGTTGAGGCCTGGTTCATAATCAATTCACGTATCTCATCGGTGAACGCCATAAGCTCAAAAATACCCGTTCGCCCCCTATAGCCGGTATTATTGCACCTGCTGCAGCCCCGCCCGTAGTAGAACTTTTTCTCGTGGATCTCCTCCGGCGTAAGGCCCACTTCCGCTAATTGTAGATCGGTCGGCTCGTATGGCGTCTTGCAATGCTCACATATCTTTCTGACTAATCGCTGGCCAACAATACCTTCGAGCGTAGCTGTCATAAGAAACGGCTCCACCCCTAAATCTAAAAGTCGCGCTATTGAGCTTGGGGCATCGTTTGTGTGTAATGTGGTAAATACTATATGGCCTGTCAGAGACGCCTGCGCAGAAATCTCCGCTGTCTCAAGGTCACGAATCTCACCAACCAGTATAATATCAGGGTCCTGACGCAAAATTGACCGCAGACACCTCGCAAATGTAAGTCCAATGCCCGGCCTCATCTGAACCTGAATCACACCGTCAAGGTCATATTCTATCGGGTCTTCAGTTGTGATTACCTTTGTCTCTATATTATTAAGTTCGGTTAAGGCCGAGTAAAGAGTCGTGGTTTTGCCGCAGCCCGTGGGGCCTGTAACAATTATAATACCGTTAGGCTTATCAATAAGCTGACGGAACAATTTGAGCTCGTATTGCCTCAGCCCCAGTTTCTCCAAATCCAATTGAAGCTGACTTCTATCAAGAACACGCAGTACGACACTTTCTCCAAACATCGTGGGCAGAACACTAACCCGCAAATCAACCGGCTTGCCCTGAACAGTCAGTGATATTCGCCCGTCCTGCGGCAATCGCCTCTCCGCGATGTCCAGGTCCGCCATAACCTTTATACGAGAGCTAAGTGCCGCAGCGATGTATTTCGGAGGAGGAACCATCTCATAAAGCACACCGTCAATACGGTAACGCATCTTGTATTCATTCTCAAACGGCTCAAAATGAATGTCCGATGACTTATCACGAATTGCTTGCAGCAGAACCAGGTTCAGCAGTTTCTTTACAGGATTTGACTCAGACAGCTCCTTTAACTCATCTAAGTCAATACTTTGATTCCTGCCTTCAAATTCCGCAAGGTAACTGTCCTGTTGTATTTCATCTATCAACTCGTTTATCGCTTCTTTTTCTTCTTCTCCCTCATAATACTTGGCCAAAGCACTCTCCAGCGCCTCAGAGTCGGTCATCCTCGCGACTACTCTAAAACCCGTCAATGTGCTCAAATCATCGGCTGCTCTGAAGTTATCAGGATTGTCAAGGGCAATAACCAGCTCGTTTTGTTCTTTATTGTATTCTATTGGTATAATACGATACGTCTTTACCATTTGCGCTGGCACCTTCTCGATTACATCAGGAGGCACCTCAATATCGCTCAACTTCACAAATTCCATCCCCCGCTGGGCCGCCAGAGCAACTTGAAGCTGCTTTTCATCTATCAACCCAAGCTCAAGGAATATCTGCCCTATTTGGACACCACCATGGCGCTGTTTCTGGATTATTAGACATTCATGGACCTTCTCTCTTGTCAGAACACCCATTTTTATAAGTATCCTGCCAAGCGTCCTGCCTCTCAATTGCTCTATTGGAGGAAGTGCTTTTCCCGTTTTTACCTTGTCCATTTGGCCTTTACCTCAATTCCAGTTCCATTTCAATTCTTGCTTATTATATCACATTAAAGCCTTTTTGGCAAGCAAATTACGAATTGGACATATAGTTATTAGGACTGTACCTAATCCCCATTTTATCCCCCCCTAAAGCCCCTGACGTCCGAAAAATCGGTCTTCTTCTTGCTCCCTCACAAAAAAAATACCAGCCGACTCCACGCCTGTGCTGGTACTTCGCAAAACCTGTCCTCAGCACTCACATTAATTAATCAGTCCTGAGAATCGGCCCCATATCCTCAAACTCTGCTCGTTTTCCTTTTACTTTTACACCTCTTAGCCTGGTCATAGCCTTGTCCTGCAATTGGCCCGGCTGACGGGACTTGTCCAGCATCTCTTCCATAGTAATCTTGCCCATCTCATACAGCTGCCACAGGTGGTCATCCAGAAGCTGCATCCCCAATTTCTTGCCTGTTTGGATACTCGAGTCAAGCCGGTAAGTCTTGTTCTCACGGATAAGATTCGAAATCGCCGGAGTGACAACCATAAATTCATAAGCGGCAATCCTTCCTCTGCCGGTAGCCAGAGGACAGAGAGCCTGACTGAGAACCGCCATCAGATTGGCACTTAACTGAGTGCGAATCTGCTCCTGCTGGTTTACAGGAAAAACATCGATAATTCTCGTAATCGTCCCCGCAGCGCTTATCGTATGCAGTGTACTAAACACAAGATGGCCCGTTTCAGCGGCCCTGATAGCCGATTCGATGGTTTCCAGGTCTCGCAGTTCGCCTACCAGAATCACATCAGGGTCCATCCTCAAAACGCGTCTCAACGCCTCCCCAAAGCTCGGCACATCAACGCCAACTTCCCGTTGATTAATAATAGATTTCTTATGCGTGTGATAATATTCTATCGGCTCTTCAACGGTTATAATATGGCGGTCAAAGTTCTCGTTAATGTAGTTTACCATACAAGCCAGAGTAGTCGTCTTACCGCACCCGGTCGGGCCTGTAACCAAAAATAACCCTCTCGGCCTGCGGCACAAAGCAGCACAAATCTTAGGCAACCCTATCTCCTCAAAGGTCAAAATTTTCGTCGGGATAAGACGCAAGACCACCGTAATATTACCTTTTTGCCGAAAAACAGACACACGAAATCTTGCTTCCTCACCATAGGCAAAGCCAAAGTCGGTTCCACCCTCTTCATGGAGTTCTTGTTGATTTCGCTCAGGCGTGATGCTTTTCATCAAGGACACCGTATCCTCAGGTTCAAGTACTTTGGTCTCGAGAGACCTGAGCTGGCCGTCTATCCTCAGTACCGGCGCCCGGTCGACAACAAGGTGTATATCCGAGCCCCCTTGTGTAACACAGGCCTGTAACAAGCGGTCCATATTGACTGTTGCCATTTGAAAATCCCTAAATGACTTAGTTTGTTTAATCGGTAACCGTGACTTCTGTATGTGATATCTTGATGACCTCTTCTGGCGTAGTTGTGCCTTTGAATATTTTTCTCTTACCGTCCTCCATCAACGTTCTCATCCCACTTGCTCGGCAGGCCTTTCGCAATTCCGTAGTAGGGGCTTTTTCAAAGGCCAATTCCCTTATCTCGCTGTTTAGTTCCACCATCTCAAAGACAGCAATTCGGCCCTTAAAGCCGGTATTCTGACACTGGCTGCACCCAGCACCCTTGTAAAAAGAATGCTTTCCAATGTCCTCCCGCGTAATATTGAGCAACTGCAGAGATTTCGGATTCGGATTTTCATCTACTACTTTGCAGTTCTTGCAAATAACTCTCACAAGTCTTTGCGCCATAATAGCTTGTATTGAGCTGGCTACGAGGAACGGCTTAACGCCCATATCTATTAGGCGCGTAATTGCACTGGGAGCATCGTTGGTGTGCAAGGTACTGAAAACCAGGTGTCCTGTAAGTGCTGCCTGAATCGCAATATCAGCGACCTCGCCATCTCGAATTTCACCGACAAGTATAATATTAGGGGCTTGTCGCAGCATCGCCCTGAGAATCTTCCCAAATGTCAACTCAATTTCTTCTCTGACCTGGCACTGGTTCATCCCGTCAAAGTTGTACTCGACAGGATCCTCAGCCGTAAGGATTTTCTTGTCCGGCCGGTTAAGTTCCTGCAGAGCGGCATATAGCGTCGTAGTTTTTCCGCTACCTGTCGGGCCCGTAACCAAAAAGATGCCGGTGGGCCTTTTGATTATCCGTTGAAAGCGTTCATAATCATCCTGCTCAAAGCCCAGTGCCCGAATACCAATGTTGACCGCATCTGGACGCAAAATTCGCAATACTACACTCTCCCCATGATTCCCCGGCAATGCCGAAACACGAAAATCAATATCCTGGCCTCCGATCATGCGCTTAATACGACCGTCCTGGGGCAATCTCTTCTCAGCAATATCCATACCAGATAGAATCTTCAGTCGCGTGATCATTTGTGCCTGCATGTTCTTCGGAATGTTATCTTTCTCCAGGCATACACCGTCAACACGGTATCTTATGCGTACTCTGTCGGCCATCGGTTCAATATGGATATCACTGGCTCGCATATAGTAGGCATTATCTATTATAAGATTCACCAGCCGGACAATGGGACCGTCGTCACGACCGCCTGCCGCTTCAGCACGCATAGCTTCCGCTTGTAACTCCTGACTGGCCTCGGCAAGTTCCGCAGCAGTTGCATCAATACTGTGTTTTAATCTGTCATCCTCCTCGCTTCTCACCTGGTCCAGTTCATCCTGGATGTAGGAACTGATTTTCGAAGGGCTCGCCAGACAGCAGTCCAACTCCCTATTCAAGCTGAACCGAATCATATCCATCGCATCTAAGTCTAATGGGTCGCTGATGATTAATTTCAACCTGCCGTTTTCCATGCCAAGCGGCAGGATATTGTGTTTCCTCATAAGGTCTGCCGGGATAAGCTTCATCACATCAGCAGGGATGGTAGTTCGATCCAGGTTCACGTATTCTAATCCAAATTGCTTGGCAATTGTCTTGGTCAAGGTTTCTTCGTCCAAGAGGCCCTGTTGGAGCAATACTTGGCCAAGCCGCTCATTCTTGGTCTTGGATATCTTGATGGCCTTGATAAGCGGCTCCTTCTGGACCAGCCCCGCCTTAAAGAGCATTTCACCTAAACGTCTACGCTTCTTCGCCATATTTACCTCTATTATGCCAATCTCGTGTAAAAACTATTATACCATTTTCAAGGCAATTAGTCAAATCTACAATTGTGACCGGAGCATATTCAGGGCTGTCTGCGCTGCCTGAACACGTATAAACTCTCGATCGCCAGATATAACTAAGCGTTTCGTTTCGCAGCCATTATCGGAATCTATGCTGACATAAACCAAACCAACGGGTTTTTGTTCACCGCCGCCGGTTGGGCCGGCTATACCGGTTATACCAATGGCAAAATCTGTTCCGGCATTTTCTCTGGCGCCCTGGGCCATGGCCTTCGCCACCTGCTCGCTTACAGCCCCATATTCTTCAATCAAATCAGCTGGTATCCCAAGCTCCTCGGTCTTAGCATTATCGCTGTAAGTAACCCAGCCCCTTGTAAAATATCTGCTCGCCCCGGGCACATCAGTCAGCAGCTTTGCCAGCCAGCCTCCCGTGCAGGATTCGGCCACGGCAATTGTCTTTTTCTGCTGAGCCAATTTTTCGCCCACCACCTCGCCTAAAGTCTGCTCCCCCCTGCCGTAAACCACCTCCCCCAGTAACCCCATCAACAATTCTTCATCTTCCTCGGCCATCTCCCGGGCCTCACCTTCACCTTTTGCCGTTGCGATAATATGCAGAGTAACCACGCCACGGCAGGCCGTGCAGTTGATTAGCGGGTTCCTCCCTCGTTTCATAACCGTGCCGACTAATTCAGCGATTATTGACTCACCGACCCCAAAGCACTTTAGTTTTCGCACAACTATCATCTGTCCACCGGCAAATTGTTTTAGCTCGGGCAAAACCGAACCTTCAAACATTTGCTCCATTTCCGACGGCACCCCGGGCATACCAACATACAATTTGCCCTCCTTCCTGGCCATAATCCCCGGCGCAGTACCAAGATTGTTCGCAAGGGCCCTTGTACCGGCTGGTATATACGCCTGAACCTTCGCTTTCTCGGGCATTTGCAAACCTCGCCGCCCGAAAAAATCCTGTATCTTTTGCAGAAGTTCACTCTGCATTTCCAGTTCAACCCCGAGCAATTTCGCGAACGCCTGGCGCGTCAAATCATCATCGGTCGGACCTAAACCACCCGTTACCAGAATCAACTCAGCGTCACCACCTGCCAAATTCAATGCTCGGACAATCAAGTCTATATCATCCCCAACAGTATAGGAGCTGACAACGGGTATCCCAATCGAAAGCAGCCTTCTGCTCAGATACCCGGCATTACTGTCCACCGTTTGGCCGCTTAAGACCTCATTCCCAACGCTGACGATACTCGCTTTTCGCATAGCCCTAAAACTCAATAAGTGCCTTGACCACGCCGTCGCGATACCCCGCAACCATATCAAAGGCCTCCTGAGTCTGCTCAAGTTTGAACCTATGGGTAATCATAAAGTCAACACTGATTTTGCCGGAGGCTACCAAATCAATACAAGCCTCGGTGCATTTATTTTGTCTTCTAACGTTTATAAGAGTGATTTCTTTTCTGCGCATCTTATCAATAACCAAAGAAATTCTCTCTGTGCGTGGAATCCCTATAAGCATCAACTTGCCGCCCGGCTTGAGTAGCTCGACGGCCTGGTCAATAGTCTCCTGTTGACCCGCACACTCAAAGACAACGTCCATTCCGGCAGATTCGCGATGAAGAATTTCCTCGACTATATCTTCCCCGTTCGGATTGCCGACCCAGCTTGCGCCGTTCTTTTTCGCAACTTCAATGCGCTCATCAATCTTTTCAGTCACGTAACAGGCATTCGTATTTTCAGCCTTAGCACTGACCAGACAGCTCAAACCGATTGGGCCCGCGCCGAGAATCGCTATGGCCCCGTCTTTCGGTAACTTGGCCTCTTTGACAGCGTACAAACCTATGGCCAATGGCTCGCACAATACGCCCTGAGCAAAACTGATTTTACCGCCCATGGGAAAGCAACAATCTTCAGGCATAACTATGTACTCGCATAAACAGCCCTCAACCTGACCGGGACAGCCAAGAAATTTTAGATTTCGACAGGTATTTCTTCTGCCCTGCTGGCATTGGTCACAAGCCCCGCACGATATTGCCGGGTCAACGACAACACCATCCCCCACTCCAACGCGGGTAACTCCCCCGCCGACGGCCTTAACCGTCGCAGTGCATTCATGGCCGACTATGAACGGATACTCAACAATTTGCGATCCTATCCTGCCGGTCTCGTAATAGTGCACATCGGAGCCGCAGACGCCGACCATCTCAATTCTCAATAAAACATCGTTATCTTCCTTTATACTCGGCTCCCGAACATCTACCAGCTTTATTTGCCCAATACCAGCCAATACAACCGCCTTCACAAAATCTCTCCGAGAAAATGTTACCTTTGCACACTGCTAACGTAAAATTCACCTTTACTTATGTTAATTAAGAAGATACGACTTTATAACAAAAAATCATGTCTTTTCCCATGATAATTATTCGCACCCACAACTCTTATTGTCAGGACTGACCACAATAATATAGTAACATCACTTTTGAGATATCCCCCGTCCCATAACGTGGCCCACCAAATTAAGTTCCGGGCTTCATAGGTCGATAATGAGAGAAGTTGGTTTAATGCGCTGACGGTGCATTTGTTAGCAATGCACGACCATGTAACGAGACACAAAAATGAAGAGAGCCTTCTCACTCACTGAATTATTGATAACAGTTGCTGTCCTCGGCATCCTCGCCGCTGTTGCTCTGCCCGTCTTTCAGTCGCACACCCGGCAAGCCAGAGAAGCCGCAGCAAAGGATAACCTGCGCATTTTGCGAAACGCAATTGAGCTTTACGCCGCTCAGCATAATGGCATCCCGCCTGGATATCCAGCCAACGACCCTTCACGCTCGCCCGGAAGCCTGCCATTCACATTTCAATTGATTGGAAACGGCAAATACATCTCTGAATACCCGAAAAACCCATTTAACGGCTACACCGCAATAACATTCGTTGGCAATGATGAGGATTTTCCGGCCGGTCCGTCTGGAAGCCACCTTTATGGCTGGATATATAAGCCCGCAACTAAGAAAATCAGGCTGGATTGCCTCGGCACAGACTCGGCCGGCGCCCCCTACTTTGACTACTGAAAAACCGCGTATCAGCAGCGCCAGTTTGTTAAGCTTAAAAAGTCAGGACATGAAAAGGGGCAAAATGAGTCACGCCTGAGAGGTCGTTGTCGAGCACTTTCTAAGTGGCTTCCACCGCCTCAGAAATCCCGCTGCAGCCACGGATCAGTAGCTTCCTCCCTCTCCTTTTTCCGCGACTGTGCCGCCTGAAGAGCGCCGCTCGCCTGGGACCAGTCTGGCCTCAATTCGAGCGCCTTCCTATAGTATATGATGGCCTTTTCGAATTCCTCTCGTTCAAGCATAATATTGCCGAGACTGTAATGCGCCTCCGCAAACTCAGGATCCAGCTCCAGAGCCCTGCTATAATGTTCTATCGCTTCACTAAGTTTGCCTTGCCTCCTATAAGCATGGCCCAGATTGAAGTATGCCTCGGCCATTTCAGGGTCCATTTTCAGGGCCTCGGAATATTGAGAAATCGCATCTTCAAGACGCTCCTGCGCCGAAAAGGCTATTCCCAACCTCAAGTGGGCCCAGGAAACATACGCCTCAAGGTATCCAAGCGATTCATCTTCCGGCCGGCGGGCCTTCTCCTCTTCTACACGCGACAAAAACTTGGAATAATGCTTGACTGACTCGGCAATATTATTTCTCCCCATCGCGATGCCGCCCAACAGGTAGAAATTAAGAATATAGTCGGGATGTTCCGCGACCATCTTGTTGCACATGGCCTCCGCCTCGGAATACTGTTGCCTCTTAATAAACACCCACGCCGACATAACTTGCTTGTGCAGGAGATTAAAATCCTTCGGGTCGTTTTTGCTGCTGTCAAATTCAAAATCTACATCCGTACTGCCCGCCGCCACGTATCCCAGAGATTCCAGACGTCTCCTGCTCTCTGCGCTTAGCACAAACTTATCTTCCGCCTCCTCGGTTCGCACCTGCTCCTCTATTATCAGCTTCAGATGCTCCTGCAACAGCCGGGCACGCTTGGGGTCTTTACTGAAAAGATTTTCTTCCTCACGAGGGCCTTGATTAAGGTCGTAAAGCTCCTGTCGCGGGGCCTGGATGTACTTCCATGGGTAGTTCACTACGCCTAAAAGCGGAGGGCAGTCATATCGTGTCGGAAGAAACGATTCACAATAAATATACCTGTCTGTCTTCTCGATGTCTCCTCTCCTTTTTAAAAACCGTGAAAGGTCCACCCCGTGTATAGTCGAGGGCGGCGTAATACCCAGCACGCCGCAAATAGTCGGAACAATGTCAACCAGGCCCGCCGTCTCGTTGACCCTCTTACCTTCCGCCCCCCCGGGTACTTTGATGACCAAAGGAACATGGACCGTGCTTTGATAGATATAGTAGCCGTGCTCACGCTCACGGTGCTCGCCAAACCCTTCTCCATGGTCAGATGTAATGATTAACAGCGTGGAATCATAAAGATTCAGCTCTTTTAGTTTCTTTATTACCTGACCAATACAATAATCCGTATAGGCGACCTCGCCCGCGTAAGGGCGACCGGCAAACGTTGACGCAAACGGCTCGGGCGGCTCGTATGGAGAGTGGGGGTCATAGTAATGCAGGAAAAGAAAGAACCGTTCATCTTGGTGTCTTTCCAGCCACTCACAGGCAACACGGCTCGCCTCACCGCCCTTGCGCTCGTTATGATAGAAAACCGGTATCGGCTCCACAAACTCGTCGTCATAACTGTCAAAACCCTGGTTCAGGCCAAACTCCGAATCCAGAACATACGTGCTGACTATCGCGCCGGTGCTGTAACCTTCTCGCTGCAGTACCTCGCCAACCGTCACGGAGGACTCCTCCAGCCGATAGCCGAGGTTGTGATGAACGCCATGATAGAGCGGAGTTGTACCGGTCAGCATCGAAGAATGGGCCGGCAGAGTAAGCGCAATCGGCGTCAGTACATGATTGAAAACTATTGCCTCTTCCGCAACAGCGTCTATGTTAGGGGTGGTCCTGCCAGGATAGCCGTAGCAGCTTAAGCTGTCCGCCCGGCAGGTATCCATGCTGATGAGCACGATGTGGCGAATCTCTTTGCGCAAACCAGCGACACGCTCGAAAAACCACATCGCCGCACCGCACACCACCAGACCCAGCACTATAACACGCCACCAGGAAAAATTTCGCCTTCTCTTCAACTTCTCGCCCATAATATTGCCATCTAAATAAATTAACCGTGCCGCGCAGGGCTCGCCGCACAAAAAACCAATTCAATATATATTATACCCGCCAGGTGAGGCTGATACAACAAATTGCAGACAAATTGATTCCGCCCCCGTGTGTAAGCAGCTTGTTGATGATAAAGATAAAAAGAGGCAGGCCTTCTGACTGACCTGCCTCATTTCTCTCTAATTTGTTGGTTTTAGACGCGTCTGTTCAGTTACTACATTACTTGCGACGGCGCAGGAGCAATCCGCCAAGTCCCAGTAGCGCAATCGTCATCGGCTCAGGGATTATCGTGTAATCAAAACTATCCGCCGGCGTCGCGAAATTGTCGTGCGCGAAGAAATTAACCGTACCGGTGTCGTCTATATTGCCTGTTAGTTCCATCAGGAACTGTATGCCGGCCTCTATAGGGGTGACCGTGAAATCCGCCTGCATCAGATAACCGATACCCATGTAATAGGGAGCCCCCGAGTAGTCATAGGGGCCGTAGATGGCGCCGCCATCACCCGGATAACCCGGCTGACCAGCAGTCGTTTCAGCTACGCGCCCGTTTCCCAAAGCGCCGCTGCCGCCAACCCCGAGGAGGACGTATCCGGGCCACGCCGCCGTGTCGTCCGAGTAGACCTGGACTGTCTCGCCTGATACCCAGCCAACAGTTCCCGGGAGTTCCTGATTGTTCCTCCGCAGCGAAAGCTCCGCGCTTGCCGTCGACGCCACGCCAAGTACCAACACTAAAATTAACAACTTTTTCACCATCACATTGCTCCTTTCAAAAATGCAGTTATTTTCTTTAAAATGACATTTACGCTTTTCTGACGACATTTATTTTCAAACCTTTCTCATTTCACGCTGTATGCTAAACTAGGCCGTTTAACCTGTTAACTTGCCAAAAATTCTTCAGATGCACGCGAAAAACGCAGAATAAAAGCATCTAACGGTGAGTTCTCTCTATTACCCCATTACTGATGAGTTCTCTTGTCCCCCAATAGGACAACCGGATTATATCACAACGGCAAACCCAATGCAAGCAAAAAATCCCCCTTTCCCAAAAAAATCTTAAAAAACCTGATAAATGCCGTTTAACGGCTCAAAAAGGGCTTTCCCCCGTCCAAAAATCTGCCTCGTGGCGCTCTCACGGCAGCACTTTTGGCAGAACCCCGGTATTATGAGATGGCGAACGGGGACGAATGTAATAAAATTGAAGGCATATGGGAAGTTTCCATTCATTGGAGGGAACCAAATGCTGCTGGCGATGTCCAAAAGTAAGAAGGCCCGAAGGACT
>CAZENQ010000098.1:0-11892 GCA_964513655.1 uncultured Pirellulales bacterium
CCGGCCAGGATGCCTTCGCAGGCGTCTTCCTGGCTCTCGAAGATCACGGCGGGACCGGTGTGCGTGAGCATTTCGGGGGCGACACCTGCGGTCTTAACCACGCCGCCGTTGGGTGCGAGGTTGCCTTTTACTATGGCGAGGCCACCTGTCTTTGAATAAGGATTGTCGATTTGGCGGATGACGTCAGTGTTTTTGATTTCGGCGTCGGCGATATTTTCACCGAGAGTTTTGCCGGTTACCGTAGGACAATCGGTGCTCAGCAAACCTGGGATTTTGCTGATTTCTTTTAGTATCGCGCTTATGCCGCCGGCGGCGTCGACGTCCTCGACGTGGAAATTGCTCGAAGGCGACACTTTGCAGATGTTGGGGCATTTTTTTGAGATTTGGTTTATGCGTTCGAGGTCGTATTTGATGCCGGCTTCGTTGGCAACCGCCAAGGTGTGCAGGACGGTATTTGTCGAGCCGCCCATAGCCATATCCAGAACAAAGGCGTTATCAAGAGACTTTTCAGTGATTATATCCAGGGGCTTGATGTCCTTTTCGATAAGGGTCATAATCTGTTTGCCGGCTTGTTTGTAAAGTTCTTGTCGCTTAGGGTCAACAGCCAGAATTGTACCATTGCCGGGCAGGGCCATGCCGATTGCTTCGCAGAGGCAGTTCATTGAATTCGCGGTGAACATCCCGGAACAGCTTCCCTGTCCCGGACAGGCGGATTTTTCGAGTTCTTTTAATTGAGCGTCGGTGATTTTGCCGGCGTTGAATTCGGCGACTCCTTCAAATACGCTGATAAGGTCAACCGTTCTTCCGTTTTTTGTTTTACCGGCCGCCATAGGCCCGCCGGAGACGAAGATAGTCGGTATATTGAGCCTGACTGCGGCCATCAGCATACCCGGTATTATCTTGTCGCAGTTGGGGATGCAGACAAGGCCGTCGAGGCAGTGCGCCTGGGCCATAGTTTCGACGGAATCGGCGATTATTTCGCGGGAGGCCAGAGAATATTTCATTCCTGTATGGCCCATGGCGATCCCATCGCAGACGGCTATGGTGTTGAATTCGAAGGCGGCTCCACCGGCCTGGCGAACAGCGTCTTTTACGAGCCCAGCTACCTTGTTTAGGTGGACGTGGCCGGGCACTATTTCGCAGTAGCTGTTGGCAATGCCAATGAAGGGCTTATCCATGTCTTCGTCGCTTAGACCGCATGCGTGCAGCAGACCCCTGTGGGGGGCACGCTGGAAGCCTTTTTTAACAGTGTCGCTTCTCATTCGCTTTATTTCTCCAAAAAACAGTGCACGAATTAACCTGAGAGTTTGAAAAACCCATTTTAGCCGGTGATTTAAGGCAAATAAAGAAAAATCAGTTGTCTTTGTAAAGATAAGCCGTATAATTGCCGTATGAATTTTAGCGTAAAATCAAGGCTTTTTTAGGAGAATACATAATGGTATCGAGGAAGATTTTCGATTGGTTAGCGGGCGCAGCGGTTTGCATAGTTATTGTAACAGTGGGCTGTGCGCCTGTCGCTGAGGAGGCTGTCAAGCCCGAGGTCGGACTCGAGCAGCAAGTGGCGGAAGCCGCGGTGGAGGAACCCGCCAAGGTTGAGGTAGAAGTCGAAGAACAGGTCCCGGAAGTTGCAGAAGAACCGACTGTTATCCCGGTTATCGAGGAGGCAGCCAAACCCGAAGAAGAGACGGCCACTCTGGCATTGAAGTTCACAGTAGGGGATACGACGACCTACCGGCTGATAACCGACGCTCAACGCGGCGTTAAGTGGGAGGGGGCGCTGCCAGGTGAATCGGGTTTCAAGGGCGGCAGCAGGCACAGCAGGACAGAGATGACCTTTACCCAAGAGATACTAAGTGTGGATGAAAAAGGCAATGCTGTTGCGAAGATTACGGTAGAGGGTCTGAAGTATTTTATGGCAGTTAAAGACAAGACCGAAGTGGACTTTGACAGCTCACAGGTAAAAGACCCGGAAGGCCAGTTTGCGAAGATGCTGGGCCACAGTTATACAATAGAAATCACGCCGGCAGGCGAGGTCGTAAAGCTTGTCGATGCGGAAGATATACGAACATCGGTGCGGAGGGCCCGGCGGGTTCCGAGGAAGGCGTTGGCATTTCTCAGGCCCGAGCCACTTAAGCAGCGTCACACGATACCAGCCCTGTCGGCTGCCGGCAAAAAGCAACTACGCACAGGCGAGAAATGGAGCAGCATAAAGACTTTTTCTTTTGGTTTGATGGGGTCCAAGTCTTACGAGAAGATTTATACGGTAAAGGATATCAAGGAGACGGACGGTCGGCAGGTTGCCGTGGTTGAGATGAAAGCGATTCCCACTGCTGAGACGGCCCAGCAGCTACACAAAGAAGAAACAACGCCTGATTTTTCAGAAGAGTTCGACAGTAAGGCGACGTATAACGGCCGGTTAAAGATGGATTTGACTTCCGGGTCGGTGGAAGAATGTTCCGAAGAGATGCAGTCAAAGTGGACTGTTGCCCTTCCATCAGAGGAAAAGCCGGACCAGGGGCCTTCTGTTTTGACAATGACCGAGGCCCGTTTCTACAGCCTCAAAAAAATTGATTAGAGAGGCTTAGAGGCAAGGTTTGAGCCGACAGGGCTCCGTTAAGGTATTTGCTTAGAAGGCGGCGTATTGAAGCCAAAGCACTTGAAAGGAGTAAAATTGAGAACAGTACTGACTATTTTCGCGGTTTTTGTGTTGAGCGTTCTTATAGGATGCGGCGGTGCTGCCAGGGAAGGAGAACTATTAACGGTAGATTTCCAAGAGGGCCAGAGCCTGCGATACCAGTTTGTCTCGAGCAGAAATATTGAGGTTGACTGGGACCCGACAGCAAGCGGCCCCAAACCACCCAAGAACAGGGTCAATACAACGTCGGAGTCAATGAATATGGTTGTTGCCTACAGGGCGGTTGAGGTAGACCCATACGGCCTTACGACTGTCGAGGCAAGGTGCGAATCGGTAAAGGTCAAACGAGGTAAAGGACCCCGCAGAGACGCCGTGGAAAGCCTGCGAGGCAAGACTTTCACGTTCACAGTCAGTCCTACGGGCAAGATAGAGGATTATTCGCAATTAGATGCATTGATCAGCGAGCTTGGCAAGAAAGCGTTCGATGCAAGCAGTAAGAGAGGAAGGGTTAAAAACCCTGATATGATAAGCGATTTTATTGCGACGCAGTGGTTTCTGTGGGATTCGGTTTCGAGTATAGAGAAGGCGACCGAGGGTGTCAAGGCGGGGCAGAGCTGGAAGTCTCAACTGTCCGTACCTACGCCGATGGTAATGCGGAGGGCACGGGATGTTACATACAGTCTGGATGAGATACGCGAGAGTGAAAAGGGTCGACTGGCCGTGATACGCAGTTCGTATACGAGTGCCGAATCAGTTCCGCGCAGCTGGCCGGTGCCTTATACGGGCAAGTTCCAGATGCGCGGCAGGTTTGGCTTTCTTAGAAAATACAATGTCCTGAATCTGGAAGGAGAGGGCGAGGAGTTGTTTAATATCGATGCGGGGCGGACAGAGCATTACAGTCAGCGATACACGCTGGAGCTGGAGGCGTCTTTGCCGATGGCTATGGATGTAAGTCCGCGGATAACCATCAAACAAAATTTGACAATGAAGCTTCTCGACTGAGGGATTATTAAAAAGTGCAGGAAGAACATGGAGGTAATTGCGGACAGGGGCGTAAAAATTTATGGGCCCCGTGGCGGACCGAGTACATCCAGAGTTTAAGCGAAAGCGGCGGTTGCTTTATCTGTCGTGATTTGGAAACTCCGCAGGATGACGATAAGAATTTGGTGTTATGGCGTTCGTCCAAAAGCATCGTAATACTAAATCGCTTTCCTTATAACAACGGGCATTTACTGATAGCGCCACAGCGACACATCGGCGACCTTGAGCAGGCAAGTAATGAGGAGCTGTTGGAATTGACGAAGCTGGTGAGGGAATCACAAAAGGTGCTTTCTATGGCGATAAAGCCCCACGGTTTCAATGTCGGGATGAATTTTGGCCGATGCGGAGGCGCCGGGCTGCCGGAGCACCTTCACGTCCACGTCGTTCCGCGATGGGACGGGGACACTAATTTTTTGAATGTATGCAGTGATACGAATGTTATAAGCCAAAGTTTGACCGAGCTTCTCGAACAATTAAAACAGATAAGTAAAGAACATAGCCTTCCCGATTTATAGATATGTCAGATGAACTTAGCTGCTACGCGGTTTGTGAAGCTCTTAGTCGGGGCCGGAAGTTCTCAGAAAAGCCGCACCCGTATCGCTCGGGTTTTGAGCGCGACCGTGACCGCATAATTCACTGCTCGGCATTTCGTCGGCTGGAGGGCAAGACGCAGGTTTTTACGCCGGGACTGGATGACTACTACCGCACACGTCTTACGCACAGCATCGAAGTGGCACAAATCGGAAGGACCATCGCAAAGGCCTTGGGTCTCAATGTCAGCCTTACCGAGGCAATATGCCTGGCGCACGATTTGGGTCACTCGCCGTTCGGGCATGCGGGCGAAGAAGTCCTCAATGGTCTGATGGCTAAGTTCGGGGGATTTGAGCACAACCGGCAGACACTGCGGATCGTGGATTTGCTCGAACATCCGTATCCGGAATTTACGGGGCTGAACCTGATATATGAGACCCGTCTGGGTTTAGCAAAGCACCGCAGCACGTATGACAAACCAGAGGATGGTGCTTTTACCGAACTGAACTGCTCGCTGGAGGGGCAGATCGCCGACGTTGCGGACCGTGTCGCGTACAACTGCCATGACCTTGAAGATGGCATGCGGGCCGGCCTGATTAAAAGCGAACAGTTGAAAAATGTTGAGATATTCACGGAAGCCCAGAGCCGGTTAGACGCGAAAGCAATCAAAGACCGAACGATTCGCAGAATGAGAACCGCGAAAACGATTATCGACAGGCTCGTCAGCGACTGTATCGACGCAAGCAGGAAAACTATCGCCGGGGCAAATCCCAAAGCAGTTGACGATGTATATCAACACAGGGAAAATCTGGTCACGCTTTCAGATGAAAATGACGCCAGGCTTACTGAGTTGGAAGAGTTTTTATTGTCGAACTTTTATCGGCACAAATCGGTCACACAGACAGCAGGTGAAATCAAGAACTGGCTGGGAAAACTTTTTGAAGCACTTTGTCAAAAGCCCGAATTGATGCCGGGTTACTTTCAACGACTGGTTGCTAAAGAAGGGCTGCAGCAAACGGTATGTGATTATATCGCGGGTATGACGGACAGGTTCTGCCTGAAAATTCTCGAAAAAATCTGACCAGAGGCAGTCGTTAGTGAATGACGCCATCTGCTATTTGACTTCGCTTAAGTTTTCAGTTAACCTTCGAGGACTATGGAAAGATTGGTTGCATCGTGTTTTGGCCTGGGCAGGCTTCCGGTTGCACCCGGGACGTGGGGCTCTCTGCCACCGGCGCTGGTCTTCGGTTTGCTGTGTCACTTTGGAGCGTCGAGTGTGCTGACATTAATCGTAATGGTGGTTTTGGCTTGTGCAGGTTGTGTTGTATGCGTGAAATTTGCCCCTGCGGTAATCGCGGCAACCGGTAAAACCGACCCTCGGGAGGTGGTTGCGGACGAACTTGCCGGTCAGGCGATTACGTTTTTGGCTATTCCATTTTTATTTACGGAGCGGGTTTCAGCCGGTCAAATCTGGTTTACTGCAGGACTGGGCTTTTTGCTGTTTAGAATTTTTGATATTGCCAAACCCTGGCCCATCCGCAGGTTCGAAAAATTTCCCAAAGGCTGGGGTGTGCTTGCCGATGATTTAATGGCGGGCGTTTATGCGGCGGTAGTTCTGGCATTTTGTGTCAAGTTGTGGATTGTCGGGTAATTCGCCCTTGTTATAGATTTAGGAAGCACCAACAGTGACAGAATATTCTGTTGAAGTTTGCAGGAGACTGGAGGAGAGGTTCCGTGCCTGTGCGTTATATCGGCCTATGCGTGTCAGGCGTTATGATGCGGGTACGGAGTTGGTTTACGATGTACTGGGGGTATCTGAAAAAGGTAAGGCGCGGGTCAATCTGGTTGTCGAGAAGTTCGCAGGGGGTGGATTTGCGGGGCAGGTCTATCGGGTGAAAGTATCAGAGATTGAAGGAGGGCCAATAGAGGGCCTTGAAGTCGACGGTGTTTATGCGATGAAGATACTCATCCCACCATCGACTTTTTCCCGGGTGTTTCGTAATCTTCTGTACTGGATTGGCTTTCAGGGGCCATTTCAGCTTCAGGTAAATCCGGCCGCGGCCAAGGCCGGGGCGCTCTGGCAGAAATTCATCCGGCGCGGGGCGAAGATCAGATTCGGCCAGAGCCGTGCGGTTGTGGATATCTATGCTACATTTGTGGACGGCGATTTAGGCAGTTGTGGCGAGTTGGGTGAGTGGATTGACGGGCGTACATGGCAGCTGGAGGTTGATGACCGTCTGGATTTGTTGGGCCAGTGGCGGCGCGGCGAGTCAGTTGACCAGCAGCAGCCTGGCTCGCCGGAGTATCGGGCCAAGCGGGAGTTTATGGCGGATTTTGTGAAGTTGCTCAATGATATGGGGGCATACGAGTTTGCCCGGCAGTATGAGTGGTGGACTGGTAAGAGCCAGCCGAATTGTCTAAAGCGAATGGATACTGAAGCCAGTCCATCGGAGGGTTTAGTAGCTGTTGATTTCAGAGCGGGGCTCGCTCTTTTGGCGTTTTTGCCGATGAGTCCGGCCGATTTCAAGCTGATTGCCAAGGGTCTTGTGCGCGGCTCTCTGGTGCAGTTCGACAGAGGTGACATAGGCAAGTTAGAGCGATTTGTTGAGGTGCACAGCAATGAGTTTGCCGATATGCGTCAAATGCTGGAGGAGCTGAAAGGCGCTGAGCACGTATACCGGTCTTCGGTTCCGGATATTACACACAATCATATTCAGCTGCTTTCCAGCAGCGGGTTATGGTCGAGGATGCTCGACAGCGCGATTGCGGGATGGAAAGTACGGAATCTTATTGATACGCATTGTGAGCGGCGGCTGCGACGCAGCAGAGCTTTGACGCTGGTGTTTGCTGTGTTGGGGCTGATACCGGTTCTGGGCAAAGTTTTGCGGAGGATTTGGGGCAGCGGCGATTGGCGACAGCATTACTCGGCGCTGTTCGCGAGCTGGGTGTATCTGCAGAGGGCGGTGCGGGCGAGGATTGCCGAGAAGGTTATCATCTGGCACAGGGCCAGGCGAATTGATGCTGAGACGGCGCTTAGGATTGCGGAGTCAGTCTGGCGGTTTTTGCGCCATTTGCCTTTTTCGATAGTGCCTGCGGGGCTACACAGGCTCCTGACGGATCGGCGGTATGCGAAGGAGCGTTTAGCATATTATATTGTTCGGCCGGTTCGACTGTATTTTAACGCCCAGTTACGTGAGCAGTGGCTTCGCGAGATGGTGACAGAGGGAAAGAGCAAGCATATACTCAGTAATGAAGACGCGGAAGTTATCCTTTCTCGGGTCAAGGACCCGTTTATACAAAAGTATCTGAAGAGCCTGGCAGTTCATGTTTGCACTTTGCCGGTGACACAGATTGTCTCTGTGCTTGTGGCGATTATTTATGTTCTGATGCATCCTGCGATGTCGAGGGCGCAGGCGTGGGGTATTGGCATTGGTATTATAGCTTTATTTCAGGTGGTACCGGTTTCTCCGGGTTCGCTGGTGCGGGGACTTTATGTGCTGTATCTGGTCATCAGAGAACGGAATTTCAAAGACTATAACATTGCGGTATTTCTTGGCTTTTTCAAGTATATAGGTTATTTGGCGTTTCCGATTCAGATGGCGTATCATTATCCGACGCTGGCGCGGTTTATGGCTGCCCACTGGGCAACGGAGGCGACGCATATTGTTCCTGTGTTCGGTGAAAGGGGCGCATTGTTAGAACACTGGGTATTCTGTTTGTTCTATAACTGGCCGTTGACCGTACGGCGTCGGATGCGAAAGCGTGCTGAAATGCGGGCATCGAAGGAACCGCGATATTGGCACGCAGGCTTGTGTGCTATCGCTGCGGCGGGGATATTCGGGATTGCGGATTTTGCTTACCTTAGAGGCGTCGGAGAGCCGCCGGGTATTGCAGGTATTTGGTGGCTTGTGTTGTGCGTGCCGCTGGTCTGTGGTGCGGTGGTGACTGTGGGCTGCGGTGGGGCGGCATTTTGGAAGAGGGTCGTAGCGGCGATTGTCTGCGGCTGTTTAGCCGGGGTATTTTATACGGTCTTCTCGGCCGTATTGAACCAAAAAGGCAATGTTATGCATGGCTTTATTGTGGCAGATTGTATCTGGCGAGTATTTGTTTTTGCGATTTTGTCAACTATTGGAGCGGTAATTACAGAGCTAAAGCTCCCTGAGCCGCAGGTGGAGTAATTGTGGCCTGTCAGATAGAGATTACGGCATAGAAAATTCAATATTTGGGCGCCTTTTATGGCAGTTTAGCCCTTGTCAAAGCTTTGAGTTTATGGGAAAATATTGTTTGTCTGGCAATCTTGTCTTTTGGAGCCTGGAAAGAAATGTCGAGCAGCTACAGTTCTCTTTGTGACGACTTTTATCTGGATATGTACGTGAATACCGAACTGGACCTGCCGAACCAGCGCGACACTGTTCTTGCTTTTTTCGAGCAGATACAAAAGCGATTTCCTTCTATGGGGTGCTTCTACCGGCGCGAAAAGAATGAGTACTGTCTGGAGGAAGACCGCAGCAGCGGCCAATATCGCTGGGTCACTCTCGAAACAGACCGAATCAGTTCCGGAGTTGTCAATCCCTCGAGCTTTGAAGATGCTTACTGCCAGGATAGATTAGTGATTGAGCTTATGCCTTATATGCTCAGTGTAAATCATCTTGACATTGATTCGGTGGATGTCACTTTCGCCATGGATTTCGATTACGCAGGCAATCACGATGAGGTCATCGCCGAGGCACTGTTTGAGCAGAGCGCCTTTAACTGCCTTTTAGATTTACCGTCAGCAAAGCCTATACGCTTTTCACCGGCGGTGGTCGTGGCGCTATCGGACGACTGCCGGACCCAGGGGCGGATAAGCGTAGGGTCAAAAACAAGCATCTATGAGCCAGGGGAAAAAGGGGAAACAGCAGATGAATCAATAAGTCTGTCTTTTACAATCCGGCAATACCCTTCAAGCACGGAGAAATTTGACGCACTAAAATCGTTTGGGAATCAATGCCGGCTGGCTGAAGAACTTATGTCTGAAAAGATAGTTCCGAACTTCGTCCGGCCGTTAACAAATGTTATAGTGCAAAAGCGATTAAGATAGAATCCACGAGGGAACTTAGAATGGCTATTGAAGCACCGCTAAGCAAGTTCAAGAAAAACAACTTCAAAATCGGCATTGCCATTTGTGTTGGCCTTGCAATTTGGTTCGCATATGACGGTTATTATAACGAGGACTTCAAGGCTAAACATACGGGTGACGACGGCAGCCCGAACAGCACGCTGGCCTTCAATCAGAAATCGCCGCCATACTTAATTGGAGCCGGGGTGCTTTTAGGTGCGTATTTGTTTGCAATCAGGAACAAAAAAGTTATCGCCGATGAAACGGAACTTATCATCAGCACAAAAGAGAAAATACCGTATGATTCCATAGAAAGTATAGACAAGACCAACTTTGATTCAAAGGGCCATTTTACCATAACGTATAAAGATGAGGCTGGCGGTGAAGTTAATCGCAAAATCAGTGACAGAACGTATGACAACCTGGCGGTAATTTTAGAGCATCTGGTGGCAAAAATTAGTTGAAATTATTAAAACAGGGGCTACAATTCAACCGGTCAACCGCAATCGGCTACACTGGTAAGCTGTTGCGGTTTATCTTTGGGAACATTGGCAGCAATTTTTTAAAAGTAGAGCAAAGATGAACTCTTGCGTTATCGGGCTACAATGGGGCGATGAAGGCAAAGGCAAGGTGGTTGATATCCTTGCCGAGAACTGTGACATGGTCGTCAGATACAGTGGAGGCGCCAATGCCGGCCACACGGTTGTCGTCGGAGACAGCAGGTTTGCTTTACACCTTTTGCCGAGCGGTTCTGTTCGGCCGAATGTGAGCTGCGTTATCGCAAATGCCGTAGTGGTCGACCCAGAGACACTTTTGAAGGAAATTGAAACACTCGCACAAAAAGACATCACGCTAAACGGTCGCCTGTTCATAAGCGAAAATGCCCATGTTGTCCTCGATTATCATAAAACCGAGGACCGGCTGCGGGAAGAATCGCTCGGCAAAAACAAAATTGGCACAACAATCCGAGGCATTGGTCCCTGTTACTCGGATAAGGTGGGCAGAAGCTACGCCGTCCGCATGAGTGACTTTAGGGACCTTGGTAAACTCAAACACAAACTGCAAACCATCGTTGGGTACAAGAATAAAGTCTTCGAGGCTGTTTATAATGTCGAGCCGATGAGCGCCGATGACATCTTTAAAAAATGTGAACTTTATGCCGATAAGCTCCTTGGTTTTACGACGGACACAACAGAATTGCTTCACAGATCAATTGCTGACGGCAAATCGGTCCTGTTTGAAGGTGCCCAGGGTACACTGCTGGACCTGGACCACGGTACTTTCCCATTTGTAACCAGCTCGAACTCAAGCTCTCTCGGCATGCCGGCGGGTTGCGGCGTGCCGGCTAAAATGATTGACGAATTCTTAGGCGTCTGCAAGGCCTACACGACAAGGGTCGGCGGCGGCCCCTTCCCAACCGAACAGGACAACGAAACCGGTCAATACATCCGCGACAGAGGCCATGAATACGGCACGACGACCGGCCGGCCCCGCCGATGTGGTTGGTTTGACGCAGTGGCGGTATCCTATGCTGTAACCATCGGTGCCATTGACTGCATAGCACTGATGCACCTCGACACGCTCAGCGGTCTGAAAGAGATAAGAATTTGCAGGGCATATGAAATCGACGGAAAGCAGATTCGCTTTTTCCCGTCAAATATAACCAAGCTCTCGCAGGCGAGTGTCATTTACGAAACTGTTGACGGCTGGGAAGAGGAGATAACCGAAGTGAGTGATTTTCACAAGCTGCCTGCGAACGCCCGAGATTATGTTATGCTTATCGAGGAACTGACCGGAAAACCGGTTACGGTTATTGGTGTCGGGCCAAAACGAAAGCAGACAATATTCAGGTAAGTGCTTGCCTTCAGAAATTGGAAAAGAGCAGCGAAGAAAAACTGAAAGAGACCGCCGAGCGCCTCGGAGTGACGCTCTCACAAATGCCCCGCCATATCGCCATAATCATGGACGGCAACGGCCGGTGGGCACAGAAAAAAAATCTACCTCGAGCCAAGGGACATCATGAGGGGGGAAAGACGGTGGAGAAGATTGCTCAGCGCTGCGTCGACTTTGGCATCGAGTGCCTGACCTTGTATTCTTTCAGTATGGAAAACTGGAAGAGGCCCAAGGCCGAGGTCGATACCCTTATGCATATCTACGCTCAATATCTCGTTGAAATTCGGCCTACGCTGATGAAAAACAATGTAAAGCTAATTCATCTCGGCCGACCGGCACAGCTGCCTTTAGCTGTAAAAACTGAGCTTGCAAAAACAATAAAAATGACCGCTGGCAATACCGGTATGACACTTGCTTTGGCGCTAAACTATGGTGGCAGATCGGAAATAGTAGATGCAATCAAAGAAATTGCTCAAGAATACAAGAAGGGACAGCTCGAGTTCAAAGACATCGACGAGGAATGCGTAGGCGAACATCTGTATACGGCCGGCCTGGCCGAACCGGACCTGTTAATACGCACGGCAAACGAAATGAGGGTCAGCAACTTCCTGCTCTGGCAAATCTCATACAGTGAGTTCTATGTTACAAAAACTCTTTGGCCCGAATTCAAAAAGTCAGATTTGGAAAATGCGAT
>CAZENQ010000099.1:0-11811 GCA_964513655.1 uncultured Pirellulales bacterium
ACTTGAATTGGAAGAGACTGTGCCCAATTGGTTATTGCCGAGCGACGAAGGTCGTGCAATGAGCACTTGAGAATCCGAGCTTTCTTACGAAGTACTTCGAAATTCTTCCAGATATTGTTAACTATTTCAGATTTGCTTTCTTGGCCATTTTTCCAGCCTCCTTTTTAGTCCGTATCTTGTGTCTCGTGAGGCGCAGTGCGCATAAAATCGAAATCCAAATACCGTTAGCAAACGCGCAAAACGCGGTTTTCTTCCTCGCTATGTTTACAGCTATTATTCAGGAGAAGGGCCAAAAGAAACGCATTTTGGCTATCCTCCCCGATAGCCGTAAATGTATGACTTGCTGCACTATATAATCTTCTATCTATTTTGCAAGAAAAAAATGGGGTCAATAATACAAAAAGTAGACACATTTATAACCAGTCACCAACCGGCAGTTGCTCTGCCACATGGCCTAAAACAGGGTTAACATTCGTTTGTACCTTCCCGAAATCCCTACAACCGCAGTACAACCAAAACACCAAATAGCTCATAAAACCACAAGAATTGCAAATCCATAAGCTTTGTAATATCAAAGACTTAAAAAATTTACAAAAAGTGGTGAACGTTTTGAACATCCGGGTGTCGCTGGGTGCATAGAGGATTAAATGTCCTCTCTCTTACTGTGACTTAATTGCCTACTGTTGCCGTGATGTTGACTGACTTAGCAGCCTCTGACTTGTCGAGGTTCTCGACAACTACCCTGGCAAACTTCATTTCTGCGTTCATTACAACCGTTTTCTTTACGGTCTGGCCAGCTCTAAGCGGAATATCGAAGGTGTACAAATCTTCGGTGTCACAATGCACACCATCGTCACTTGCTCTTACGTGAAGCCTAAGTCCGGCTTTGGCGTCATCGGCGTAGGTGCACTCAGTTGCAATGGCAAGCGTTGAAGCGGCTTCGAGACCTATGGGAAGACATTCCGCCAGCCTGTTGCTTTTTCCAGGACCTAACGAGTCCATCATGAGGATCGGAAATGTTATCTTGAAGTTCGGCTCAATCGTAAGAACCTGAACTGCTAAGTCTTCCGTTTTCCAATCGGGGAAGCTGCTGAGACCACGAGCGGTTCCATCACCGGTGTAGTATCTTAATGTGTGGAAGACGTAAATATATGGACCCTCGACAAAACAGTGTACTTCTGCAAAGCCGGAGCCATCCGGAACCCTACTCAGAGGGACAACCGGGTTGGCCTGGTATTTATGCCAATTGATTCCGTCAAAACTATAAGCGTAGCCAAGAGCCTCAATCTTCGGGGCTTTCGTTCCGCCGTAAACGCAGTGATAAACTCCTTCGTGATACCTGACCCTTGCTTCGGAGTAGCCACCGTCGTCCCAAGCGCCCCAGTCACCAGGAGTCAGAACAGGATTGCCCTCATATTTCTTCCACGGCCCTTCAGGCCTGTCGGCGGTGGCCATCTTGAACGGTCCCTGGTCTTCAACAGAGACAGGATGCTGAGCGAACATGTAGAATTTTCCATCTATCCTTTCTACCGTACTGAGATATCCGAAGTCCTTTACGATTGGATTGCCTTCATATTTTTTCCAGGGTCCCAGCGGATTGTCAGCAGTAGCAAAACCAATGTGTCGGCCGCCTTCTCCATTATCTCCGTCAAAAAACATGTAATAAGTTGCCTCATCTGAAGAAATGTTATAGGCTCCTTGTTTCAAGAGAACTACGCAATCAACCGACTCATAATCCCAGCTGCCTTCGGGACCATGGTCCAGAACGGGATTGTTTTTGTATTTTTTCCATGGCCCGAGAGGACTTGTAGCGGTTGCTACACAAATCCGATATCCATCAGGCCAGCGTTTCTTATCATGGCTTTGAGCATGATAGTACCAATAGTATTTGCCATCGTTGTCTTTGAGCACATCGCAGGACTCCAGGATGAAGCTGTCAACAGCAGATTTCTCGGCGCTTGGAACAATAGCAGGACTCGGACCAAGGATGTGGGTTAAGGGTCTTTCCGCGAAGATATTCTTCTTCGGGGCTACATTCTTGGCACTGGCCATCGTAGCAAATGAACAAAGCAATAATGCAACAATGGCAATTACCAACATCTCAGAATTCTTTACATGCTTCATAATAGTACCTCCTAAATTTTTTGAATGTTTCTAAAGAGCCACACTTGGTCAAAACTTTCCTGTATTCACTTTGGCTTAATTTCCTACCGTTGCTGTTATGCTCACTGACTTAACGCTGTTGGACCTGTCCAAATTTTCGATGACAACTTTCGCAAACTTCGAATTAGGGTTTAAATTGACTGTTTTTCTTACAGTCTTTCCCGGCTGAAGGTCAATATTGAAGGTGAACATGTCTACCGTGTCACAGTGCACACCGTCATCACTGCCTCTTACATGGAGTCGAAGGCCAGCCTTGGCATCGGAATCATATGTGCACTCTACAGCAATGGCAAGCTTTGAAGCAGCCTCGAGACCTACGGGAAGACAAGCTTGTATTCTGCTGCTTTGCCGGGGGCCTAACGAATCCATCATCAGAATCGGGAAGGCTATCTTGAACTGCGGGTCTATAGTGAGAACCTGGATAGCCAAATCTTCTGTATCCCATTCAGTGTCAAATACATTGTAATTATTGTGCAGAATGTGGGAGGTCATTGCTTTTTCGCCAAAGTCATCGGCTGTCAGGGGCGCATAGCTCGAGACTCCACGTGCAGTCCCCTTTCCCGTGAAGTATCGTAAGGTGTGAAACACGTATATGTATGGTCCTTCGACATAACAGTGGACTTCGGCGAAGCCTGCAGCGTCCGGCACCCTGCCTAAAGGAACGACGGGATTCGCTGCGTATTTGTGCCAGTCGATTCCATCAAAACTCCAGGCGTAGCCGAGAGACTCAATCTTTGGGGTCTTCGTGCCGCCGTATATGCAGTGGAAGATACCTTCGTGATACCGGGCACACGCTTCCGAGAAGCCGCCGTCGTCCCAGGAACCCCAATCGCCAGGAGTCAGCACAGGGTTGCCCTCATGTACTTTCCAAGGCCCTTCAGGTTTGTCAGCGGTGGCCATACAGAACGCGCCCTGATCGGCAACCGATACCGGATGCTGAGCGAACATATAGTATTTCCCGTCAATCCTTGTTACACTGCCCGGGTAGACGCCGCCCGCCGGCCATTCCATAATCGGATTTCCTTCATACTTCTTCCAGGGGCCCAGCGGATTATCGGCGGTAGCCAGACCTATGGCGCCGTAACCGGAGAAATCGGCACCGCCGAAAGCGAAATACCACATGTAGTATTTTTCGGTGTTAGGCGCGATGTCATAGGCCCCCTCTTTCAGGATGATGGCACAGGCTGTCAGACCATAGTCCCACTCGTCTTCCTTACCCGTGTCCAGTATCGGATTGCCCTCGTACCTCTTCCAAGGACCCAGAGGCTTGGGGGCGGTCGCTACACAAATCCGATAGGAATTGGGCCAGCGCTTCTGGTCTTTGCTACGGGCATGGTAGTACCAGTAGTAGGTATCGTGGTCCTTCAATACATCCGCGGACTCCATCATCAAACTGTCAACTGCCGAATGTTCGGCGCTTGGGCTGAGAGCCGGGCTGGGCCCAAGTACGTGGATTAAGGGTCTTTCTGCGAAGATATTCTTCTTCGGAGCCACATTCCTGGCATCGGCCATTGTAGCAAAGGAACAGAGCAATAATGCAACAATGGCAATTACCAACATGCGAGAACTCTTGAAATCCTTCATATTAATTTTCTCCTAATTTTCTTAACCTTACTAACTGAGTAACCAGCGTAAATTTCTTGGTCTTCTCCTTGACTCACTGCAATTACTCGCCTTAACCAGGGAGTAGTTTATATTTCTCTTAGTATATAATTTAGAAGTTGTACACATTTTGGGTTTACGTAAACGGCAGCTTATATTATTTTGCATGTTTTGTCAATTTCTTTATTATTTTTCTTGTATATGAGGCATAAGTAGAACTCTGGTAGAATAGACCTGATAGACTTGCACCATTTAGCAACTTAACAAGATGAAAGGAATAATGTAATGGGAACGCTGCGACTATTTGTAATGGCATTGTTCGTAATAACCATCGTTTTCGGGAATGTAGTCGCCGATGAGATAACCTGGCACGCAATGGGCAAAGGAGGAGCGATTGCTGCTGGGGGAAAAGAGGCCGTGGCAGCAGGCCTTTCCATGCTTAAGCAAGGCGGCAACGCAGCTGATGCAGCCGCAGCTACTCTTTTGGCGCTGAGTATAACGGACTTTGGTTATTTCGTTATTGGCTCCGAAGTGCCATTGATTATTTACAACGCACACAAAAAAGAAATTAAGGTTTTGAGCGGACTTGGCGGTGCGCCACTCGACCCAAAAGCAATGGATTGGTATTATAAAAACGACATCCCGGGAGACGGTGGTATGAAGGCGGCACCGGTACCAGGTGCCCTGAGCCTGTGTGCGGCGGTAGTCAAACTCTATGGAACCATGACCTTCGCACAGGTGGCGGCACCGTCGCTGGCTCTGCTCGCTGCCGGAGACAAGGAGTGGCACCCAAAGCTGGCAAGAACCTTGCGTAAACTGATAGAGGAGGAAACCAATACGGTCGGCACGAGGGAAGAAAAACTACAAGCGGCCCGAGACCGCTTCTACAAGGGAGACATCGCCGATGCGCTGGAGGCCTTTTATATCAAGGAAGGGGGCTTTCTGCGGAAGAAAGACCTTGCCGCTCACGTCACACACCTTGAGGATCCGGTCAAAGTAGAATACCGTGGGTACACCGTGTACAAATGCGGGACGTGGACACAGGGGCCATATCTTTGCCAGACGCTGCGGCTTTTGGAGGACTTTGACTTAAAAAAGATGGGGCATCTATCGGCTGACTACATCCATGTTCTTGTTGAGGCGTTGAAGCTTGGATTCGCAGACCGTGATTACTATTATGGCGACCCGCTTTTTGTCGATGTGCCTATGAAGGCACTGCTCTGTGATCGTTATACACAACTTCGGCGGTCTTTGATTGATATGACGAAGGCTTCTGTGGAAGTGCGTCCCGGCGACCCAGTAAACATGAAGGCAGTTATAAAACCTCGCTACAATCAAAGCGGCATGGGCGGCACTACGACGTGTGTGGTTACCGACCGCTGGGGTAACATGGTAGCTGCGACACCAAGCGGCAACCCACCCTACTCTATTTGCCCGGAAACCGGAGTACCACACGGTAACCGACTCCGGCAGCTTAACACAACACGGGGGCACCCGAACCGGATTGAGCCCGGTAAGCGACCGCGGATCACTCTGACGCCGACACTGGTCCTTAAAGACGGTAAGCCGGTTATCGCTGTCAGTGTGGCCGGCGGTGACCTGCAGGACCAGACGACGCTTGTTTGTCTGCTTAATCTCATTGAGTTTGGTATCATGCCCAAAGATTCGGTCCGGGCCCCGCGATTTAGCACGGGACACTACGAGGATACCTTCAACCCCGATCCTGACCGTAGAGAGACTATAGACAGGCTGGGAGGTCTTGAAGTGGAGGATTGTGTTAGTGAGGAAGTTATTGCTGAGTTGAAGAAACGGGGACATAAGTTAACAACGTTTTCCGGAGCAAACTCTCATCCGGTTATGCTCTATGTGGACCCTGAAACGGGGATGATGTACGCGGCGGGCGATCCACGTGTTGGGCGACATGCAGCCGTGTTGGAACCGGCTTCGCCTTAAATCAAAAGCGTGCAATGAGTGGGTAGCTTGTACTTGCAATAATTAGTTCCCGCACCCTTCGCATAACGGCTATCACCGCAAATTGGTACCTTTGGCTAAACCGCGCGATTACAACGCCAAGCTTCAGATCTGGTTTATTGGGGCCGATGCTTCTTATATGTTAAAGGCTTTTGCGCGTTTTACCAAAGATTTATTAAGTGCCGGGGGAAGGTGAATCTGCCTGCCAGTTATTAGGGTCGTTGCCGTAAAGGTTCGGATCGATCCGGGTCAGTGACAAGCCGTTGCCGTCCGGCTCGGTCGGCCAGGGGTCCGGTCCGGCGGGACAGTCCTGAGGATGGAAACCATCGCTGTAATTTACCCTGTCGATGCGGATATAATAAGGCGTGCCATACTGGTCGACGTCGCCAGGCATGCCAATCTCAACTTTCTCACCTCCGTTGCTCAACTGACCACCGTAGGGGCCGAAAACCTCGACACCGGAAGGCATAGAGCCATACTCTGATGTAAAGGTAGCTGTGTCCTTGACCACCAGTAGATAACCGTAAGCAGGGATGTTTGCGTCGGCCGGGAAACTAAAGTCAATACCATCAGTGAACTTCCACGGCTTATTTGGGTCGCCACATAAATTCACATCTGCGCCGGTTATATTGTAAAGTTCGACGTACTCGGCAAGTTGGTCACCGGACAGAGGATTATACATAATCTCATTGATTGCGACTGGGCCGACCTTCGGATAGGCATTGGGTGCGCCCTCGTAACTCGCCCCCGGTGTGTTTAGACTCATGGCAACAAAGTTATATGTGCCTGTACTCTTGCGATGGCGGCCAAAGGCCACGCCATTTTCAGAGGCGCCAAAATCCTCCTTCTCGCGGTATCCGGTCATATTGCCGTTAGCGTCGATGGCTGAGGACAGATATACCGTTTCACCGTTTTCGCTGAGTGCGAAGTAACTGCCGAAATGGTCATCCTCAGTAAAGACGATATAGTCGTTGGCGTCGATTGTCGTACTGGGGGCAATCTCATACTTGATAAGATTGAAGTCGCTGTCACTGAGGAACCAGCCGCCGATGTCGATGTTGGCGTCGGTGGTATTGTGCAGTTCTATCCAGTCGTTGGGGTAAACGTCCGAATGTGCCAATACTTCGTTAATCACGATGTCACCGGGATTGTGCGTGTTGGCGCTGTCATCGGAACCGGGCGAGCCATCGACAAACGCACTCGGGCGCCAGCCGTTTTTGCAGGACCAGTCGTTTACATCGCCACTGGTGGGGTCTATTATGGTCAGAGAGAAACCGTCGCCATCGGTATTCGGCCGCCAGTCATCGTCGTAGCCAAAGTCATGAATCGTTACCCCGATAGCATCTTCGAGCCTGATTCGCTCCCCGCCGTTATCGAGCCTGCCAGTGTACTGTCCGACTGTGTTGGGGCCTAGGCCGTATTTGGCCGTAAAAGCATTTGCATCTTTAACAACGACGACATATTCATTTGGATCGAGGGTCATATCCGGGAATGTGAAATGTATTCCTTCAGTGAAGCTTACCAGATTTATATTCAGAGTGTTCGGCCCGACGTTTTTCAGTTCAATGAACTCGGTGTTCGGGTCGTTCGGATCACCCGTCTCCTCCGGATGGTACATAATTTCCGTGATACGCAGGTAATCGGTAACCGGGCCGATGGCAAAGATTGCTTCGTTCAGTGCGCTCCAATCGCCGCTGTCCAAAACTCGTGCCTTGACGTTGGCAGTTTCGGTAAGTATCACCGGCACAGAGTAAGTTAATGCGCCGGGCGCGACAGCACCTCCGGGCAGGCGAGGGTCGTTGCCGTCTGTTGTGTAATAGACTGTGCCGGAGCCATTGACATTGGTTATGGTCAGCGCAAAGCCCGGGAAGACCGCGCCACCGTGCTGGCTGAACGATGGAGCATCTACGTTGGGGTACAGACTGTCAGCCTCAATCTGGTTGAGGACAACAATGTTACGGCCGGGGAAGAAGTCATTGACATCGCTGACCGCGCTGGCCCAGTCATCATGGGTACGAGGGTTTTTGATTTGGGCGTCGCCCCAACGCGCCGATTCGGCAATGATTGCAAGGTCTATCTCATCGGCTCGCGTCATTAGACGGGTGATGCATGCATCGTCCGTCAGTGCACCGTCGTTAAAGAAATGACGGTGCGTGCGGTCTGCGAACCGCATCCTGTACTCGGAATGGACCATCAACTCCTGGTGTAATAACTGTGGATTGAAGTACTTAAAATCTCGGAATGCATTGTAGAAAGGACCTGTCCGGTCACAGGCACCTGGGTAATCTTCGCAGTCGTTGAGGGTATTCTCGTTGTCATGCGTAAAGTACTTAAAGCCGTCGCCGCCGTTGCGATTGCCCAATGCCCAAATATTGTTCGGCAGGTCGTTATAAATCCCGTCTTCATCTTCATCGAGGAACCCGGAAAGCGGCTCGTCCCAATTGCCGGTATAGAAGATGACGAGCATCATATCAATAAGGTTATCGAGGTCGACGAGGATTTCATAGGCCGGATTACGTGTGCCATCGGGATTGCAGCCCATGACCCGCCAGTAGTTGGGGTCGGCGGCAAAACCGTCCATGGCAGCCTCCCAGAGTCTTTCGTAAGCATCGAGATTGCCGGCAGTGGCGTAGATTGTGAAAATTTCATATTGACAGTATGCCTCGCATCGAGAAACCTTGATTGCATCGTAATTGTCCCTATCGCCCCTAAGATAGGCCTGGCCATAAGAGCCATCGGGCTTTTCCATACTCTGGTAGATGCCCCAGTACAGCCCGTTGATGTAGGTGTGGTAGTAACTGCTTCGGGTGTATTCCTGACCTGTGTCTCGCTGAGTATCTCGTGAAAATACGTCATGGAGGAAACAAAACATGCTCGAACCGCCCCAGGCCCACGAGTGGTCAGAGGGGGTACGCAGGTCTATGTGGTCGTACCAGTTTGCGCCTTCGTCGCCGAACAACGGGTAACGAAGTCTGGTCGGGCCGTATTCGCCGCGGAAGAAAAAACGCAGCGAATGTTTGGGGTTAGATGAGTCGCGGCTGGAGCCTCCCCGGATGCGAATGCCGCAGTTGGCCTGGAATCCTTCTGTCTCGTCAGGATTTATAAGTTCCATAGAGCAGGGCCGCTCCCACTCTCGGTAACGTCTGAGGGGATTGGCATAGATGCCGATGGTCGGGTCAAACAGGTTATTCATATCGGTAACAATCGAGATAGTCGGCAACGACGTGAGGGAATCCTTCATCTGAGGTCCCCATACAGAGTCGTTAACGATGTCAGGGTCCATTCCGTAGTCCTCATCGTTGTTGCCCCAGGAAGCCGGCCAGCCGGGTGGAGTGTTCCCATTAGCGGCCTGGATTAGGACGTCGTCGAGAAAAATATATGTGTGCGTGTCGACGTTTGTGCTGAGCCAGCCTGACTTGAATGCTACGGCACGCAGACAGGTCGTCTCGTCGATTGTGATAGGTCCGCTGTATACCAATCCGGACGTTTCATTGGGCTCTTTGCCACGGTCGGAGGATGCATCCAGATAAGTTAGTGTGTAGCGGATGGTAGCCCCGGTTGTATCGGTGGTGATTTCAACCTGAAATGGTACATCGTAGAAACCGCGGTCGACGCTGAACTTCGTGTCGGCAACGACGCCACCATATATCTGGCCGTTAGCCAGGCCCGGCGTCGGCTCTAAATATCCATACCCAACTACTCCCTTGCCATAGGAAATATCTCTGTGTTGTTCTGGATACTCCGGCGAATATGAATGCGCGACCTTCAGGCCGTTAGGGTCCACCAGTGCCAGATACTCGCCGTCCCCATTCAACTGGAAATTCGTGTGAAGCTGTGAACCGGGTACCGCCCTGTCCTTGCCCGATGCAAATACCACCAGATACTCGTACGGATCCAGAATAACTGCGGGGAAGCACCACTTGGTCAAGTTATATCGGTCATCCGTCAGACACCAGTCGTTTAGGTCGATGGGCAGCGGACTGGCGTTATATATCTCTATCCAGTCTGAACTGTCGTCGTCCTCATCAAATAGCGTGCTGTTGTTGACCGCCATTAACTCAGTAATCAACAAAGGACCTTCCAACCAGAGGCCTGCGAAGAGCGCAAAGTCCACCAAGTCTACGACCCCGGGATTTGCCGTTTTTGCCATCACCCCCGACAAATCAGCCCCACCACACCAATCATCAGCAAAGCAATCGTTCAACCACTGCTGTGTCAGGACCCTCAGGTCAAGGAAGTTAATATATCCGTCTGGAACCAAGTCCCCGATCCGGTCGTTGTCAGCGACTTCGACTATGACCGGCGGTATGTATATACCTGTGTAAAGAAAATCACCGCTGGCCGCGTGGGTAATCTCGGACGTCTCAGGTCCTTCCTGGTACACATCGTCAATCGCGGTAACAGTAATGGTCTGGGGTGTGTCCCAGTTTCCGACGGTGAAGGTCAGGTCAATGGGGTTGCCGGCGCCGTTGCTGTTGACCTGGGTATCTTCGTTTGGGTCGGCAGTGATGACGACAGGGTCGTCCGGCGGGGAATCGAGAACAATGGTGTACGTATCGGAGGTGGGGCCTTGCTCGCTCACGCTGGTGGAGCCATCAGTTTGGGCGATGGTAACGCTGCGGTGGTCATTGTCAGCGATGTTGGCCACCACGCTGGGAATGAAGATACCGTTGTAGTTAGGGTCGCTGGAAGAAGCACTGTGTTGGATGGTCGATGTGTGGGAGCCTTCATCAATCATGTCGTCAATAGCGGTGACGGTAACGGTTTGAGCTGTGTCCCAGTTTCCGATGGTAAACGTCAGGTCGATGGGGTTGCCGGCGCCGTTACTGTTGACCTCCGTCTCTCCGTCGGGGTCCACAGTGATGATTACCGAATCGGTGGGCTCCGCATCCAGCACCACAGTGTAGGTATCTGAAGTGGGGCCTTCCTCAGCCACGTCGGTGGAGCCATCGGTCTCGGTAATCGACACGGTCCCCCCTGATGGAGGCTCCACCACCGACGTCCAGACGGCGGCCAGCTCAATGAAGCCGCCACTAATCGTGCCGAGCCCGTAGCAAGGTGAGCAAAAAACCTCAAGTTCCGACGGAGTGTAAGCAATCAGGCTGTTAAAGGTAGCGGCCACAGAGGCACTGCCTATCACAGAGCCGGTCGCCGGGTCGAAAACGAACAGGCGCAACTCGTCCGCAACCGGGTCGAAAACGCCCAGGATGTCGTACCAAGTGTCGACACTGGCGACCTGGCCCAGACCTACCGTTGTCCTTACAGTATCGCCTGCGGCACACACGGCGAACGTCGGCTCACCATTATGGAACTCAATTGCGTAAGACGGCACGTAAGTGCCACACGATTCATCGTAAAGACCCGCGATTGCGTCGATGGGGTTAGCAAACGCAGCCATTTTGACCCGCACCAGGATACTCACGGGCCCGGTAGGAACAAGCTCGTGCGGCGGCGTGAAGGGTGTCCACGAAACCACAGTGCTTGGGTAGGCCCAACCGTCGAAGTGCTCGGCGCCATCAATACCGGTACCGGTTACGTCGGCAGGGCTAGCAGCAAGATTATCGAGGTCGCTGTAAGGCGGGCCGTTGTCGTCTCCATTATTGTCCATATTCCAGACGGCCGCGGCAGTCCCCAGCGGATAAGCCAAAACGCTGCTGGTGGCGATTAGGACTATAATGGCTGCGAATAGCAGTAAGAACGCTCTTTTCGGGATGTATTTCACCTCACTCCTTCTGAAAGCGAATGTTGCAACGCGGCTCGCGTACTACGGTGGCTCGCTTGGCCGGATAAGGTATTATAGTAGTTTTGGCCAGATTTTGCAAGGCTTTTCCGTTTTTTTTTTGAGGCGTGTAACCTTTTTATCTGCCGGACGTTATAAAAAAAGGACAGCGTTGTCTTCGGGTGCTAATGCCGGCGACAAGCCCCTTAGTTAAGGTAAGGCAGAAGAAATTGCACCCTTAATGTTGGGCTGAAAATAGGGGTTGAAAGTTTGACAGGTGCGGGGTCACCCTTGATATTGAGCTAAAAATGGGGGTTGGGGGTGTTGAAAAGTGTTTCAAAGTGTGAAAAGTTTGG
>CAZENQ010000100.1:0-11645 GCA_964513655.1 uncultured Pirellulales bacterium
ATGCCTGGACACATGCCCGCGTGGCGGTTACCGGCGAGATGATGCGTGCCCTTAAAGAAGATACTAAGGAGGATGGCTCTCCGTATCTGAACCCGATATACCTTATGAGTGATTCCGGCGCTAGGGGCAGTGTCGACCAGATTCAGCAGCTTGCAGGGATGCGGGCGTTGATGGCCAAGCCCAGCGGTGAGATTATCGAGACACCAATCAAGTCGAATTTCCGTGAGGGCTTGACCGTTCTTGAGTACTTTAGCTCCACACACGGGGCGCGTAAGGGCCTGGCGGATACGGCCTTGAAGACAGCCAATTCCGGTTATCTTACCCGCAAACTAATAGACGTGGCCCAAAATGTTATTGTTACCGAGCACGACTGCGGAACCTTACAGGGAATTACCAAAAGCACAGTCAGCAGGGGTGAGCAGATTGATGTACCACTTTCTCAGCTTGTTGCTGGCAGAACCGCCAGAGATAATATTCGTAATCCAATCACCGACGAGATGATTGTTTCCGAGAATGAAGTTATTGCCCCTGAGGCGGCAGCGAAAGTCGAGGCTTTGGGGCTTGATGCCATAAGAGTCAGAAGTTCTCTAACCTGCGATAGTTCACTTGGTGTTTGTGCGAAGTGTTATGGGTGGGATATGAGTACCGGTGGTCTTGTCGAGGAAGGTTCGGCGGTTGGAATTGTCGCCGCGCAGTCAATCGGTGAGCCTGGGACGCAATTGACACTGCGTACGTTCCATACCGGGGGGGTGGCTGAGAGGGCCATCCTTGAACGCGAACAGAAAGCCACACAAGCAGGAGCAATTCAGTATCGCGATATTAATGCGGTTTCCTTTAAGCAGGATGATGGCACTGAGCAGATAGTAGCTCTCAAACGTAACGGCGAAATAGCTATTGTTGACGCAAAAAAACGAGAGCTCGACAAGTTCAAAGTGCCATATGGTGCTATTGTTTTAGTTGCGGACGGCCAGAAAGTCAAAGCCGGACTCAAACTCTTCACGTGGGACCCGCACCGTACCCCGATTCTGGCGGAAGTACCGGGTCTGATCCGCTTTGTGGATATTATAGAAGGCGAAACAATTCGACTTGAGGAAGAGCGAAAAGGTCAGGTCGGCAGGCCCGTGGTAATCGAGCATAAAGGGGATACACACCCGCAAATTATCATCGAAGATGCCAACGGAAAGATACTCGATGTTCATTATCTGCCTGCAGGAGCCAGGATTGAGGTTGCCGAAGGCCAGCAGGTCCAGGCGGGCCAATTGCTCGCTCATCAACCCAGAGCGACCGGCGGCACCCAGGATATTACGGGCGGCCTTCCGAGAGTAACCGAAGTGTTTGAGGCGCGAAAACCCAAAGACCCTGCAGCGATGGCAGAGATTAGTGGGAGGGTCGAATTGCGAAGTGATAAGCGCAAGGGTAAAATGACGGTTATAATTCGATCCGAATCTGGAATGGAGAAAGAACACCACATTCCACGCGATAGGCACCTGAACGTTCACACAGGAGATATGACGGAGGCCGGAGACCCCTTAACAGATGGTCCGTTGGTGCCACACGATATTTTGCGAATTAAAGGCGAAGAAGCATTGCAGGGATATTTAATTGGGGAAATTCAGAATGTTTACCGTTCACAAAATGTAAATATTAATGATAAACACATTGAGATTATCTGTTCCCAAATGATGCGCAAAGTTGAGATTGATTCTGTTGGTGACAGTTCATTTTTGCCGAGTGAGGTCGTTGATAAATTCACATTCCGAGGAGGGAACGAAAGATTGGCCAATAGTCTCAGGATTACCAAGGTTGGAGATGCGACGGATTTGTGTGAAGGTCAGGTTGTCCACAAGGATGAGCTTGCCGATATCAACGAGAAGGTTGAAGCACTCGGTGGCGCGCCGGCAAAAGGGAGAAAACCAAAGCCCGCAACTGCTAACACATTGCTTTTAGGAATAACAAAAGCTTCGCTGCAGTCCGAAAGCTTCATCGCGGCGGCCAGCTTTCAGGAAACAACTAAGGTTTTGACTCAGGCTTCGTTGTCCGGTATGATAGATAGGTTGCGCGGCCTGAAGGAAAACGTGATACTTGGCCATCTTATACCGGCCGGTACCGCTTTCAAGCCGCATCTGGACATTAAGGTTAAGCACCTTGCAGAAGCTCCGTTGCCGAAGGAATTTGCAGAAGTTAAAGAAGTTAAAGACGCAGAAGCGAGAGCAGAGGCCGCGATTAAAGAGGTCTTGGGAATTGATTAACAGATAGTGATTGGAAATCAAAAATTAGAGCGAAAGTGAATTATGCCTACTATAAACCAGTTAGTTAGACGTCCAAGAGCAAAATCGAAGGGCCGAAAGAGGATATCTGAGATTAGCGGCTCGCCGCAGAAGAGAGGTGTGTGTTTGATTGTGAGAACTCAGACGCCCAAGAAGCCGAACTCCGCTTTGCGAAAGATCGCCCGCGTCAGACTAACCAACGGCAAAGAGGTTACGGCCTACATACCAGGCATTGACCACAACTTGCAGGAGCACAGCACAGTTGTGATTCGTGGCGGCCGGGTTAGGGATTTACCGGGTGTTAGGTATCATATTGTTCGTGGTGTACTTGATTGTGCCGGCGTTGCCAATCGCAAACAGGGTAGGAGCAAGTACGGCGCAAAAAGGACAAAGTAATATACCATGAAGCGTCAGGCGTATCTTGCACGGTGCAATGGTAAATAATAATCATAGAGAGAAAGAATAATGGCGAAAAAGTTTACTGCTTCAAGCGGCCAATTAAAGCCGGACCCTGTATACAATAGTAAGCTGGTGTCAAAGTTTATTAACTGTTTGATGTGGGATGGAAAAAAAAGCGTTGCCCAGGGGGTTTTTAATGATGCTATGGATATTATAGCCGAAAAGATGAAGGACGCCGCAACACCGCTTGCTAAAGATGGCAAGAAGGAGCCCGCCGACCCTATTGAGGTGTTCGAGACCGCCGTTAATAACGTAAAACCATTGCTTGAAGTTCGGAGCAAACGTGTCGGCGGAGCCAGCTATCAGGTTCCGATGCAGGTCAGACCCAAACGCCAGCAGTCTCTTGCCTTCAGGTGGATAATACACTCGGCCCGGGCCAAAAAAGGTAAGCCTATGTCGGAGCGGTTGGCCTCCGAATTGATCGATGCTTATAATGGTCACGGTGGTGCGATGACTACTCGAGAGAATGTGCACAGAATGGCCGAAGCAAACAAGGCGTTCGCACACTTTGCTTGGTAATAACAGTCGTTTTCAACTGCCACGGTATGTTCGTTAACCGTGGCAGTTTTTTATTTATATTTAGAAAATGGTATACAACAAGGAACGAAAGCCAAGCTTTAGATACTGATACGGATTTGTTTGATGCTGAGCAAGTTGGAAAAATTACGTAATATCGGGATTATGGCCCATATTGACGCCGGCAAGACAACGGTTACCGAGCGCATACTCTATTATACAGGCAAGACATACAAGATGGGAGAAGTCCATGACGGCACAGCGGTAATGGATTTTATGGAAGAGGAGCAAAAAAGGGGTATTACCATTACCTCGGCCGCAACGAAGTGTCCTTGGAAGGAGTTTGAAATCAACCTTATCGACACGCCGGGACACATTGACTTTACCGCTGAGGTTGAAAGGTCGCTGCGGGTTCTCGATGGTGTGATAGCGGTGTTTGATGGCAGCGAAGGCGTGCAGGCCCAAAGTGAGACTGTCTGGAGACAGGGGCAGAAATACGGCCTGCCCTGTCTTTGCTTTGTGAACAAGATGGATAAAGTCGGCGCCGATTTCGAAATGACCATCCAAAGCATTTATGATAAACTCCTTGCTGATCCGATTGTGTTGCAGATTCCTATCGGGGCGGAAGATTCTTTTGAGGGGATAGTAGACCTGATAAAGATGCGGGCGCTTTTCTATAAGCCCGAGAAGCTGGGAGCGGTTTTTGAGGAGACTGAAATTCCAGCCGAATTGCGAGAAACGGCGGACCAGCAAAGAAAACGGATGATTGAGCTTGCGGCTGAGCACGACGAAGAGCTGATGGATGCCTACGTCCACGATAGGCCGATAGACACTGCAACGATTGATAACGCGATTAGAAAGGCAACATTGGCCAACAAGCTTCATCCAGTGTTTGTCGGTTCAGCCCTGAAATATATTGGGGTGCAGAGACTGCTTGATGCCGTTGTGGCATACCTGCCTTCGCCGCTGGACAAGCCTGATATAATTGGGTGGGGCTCAGGGCGTAAACCGACTGACAAAAGAAAGAAAATATCGGTCAAGTGTGACAGAAGTGCCAGTCTGGTTGCTCTTGCATTTAAGATTACCAGTGATGTTCACGGCGATTTGCACTTCCTGAGAATTTATCAGGGGACATTGAAGTCCGGTACGAGAGTTTTAGATGTAAATCGCAACAAACGGGAAAACATAACCAGGATATTTGAGATGCACGCCGACGAGCGTAAGATTTTGGACTCAGCCAGCGCCGGTGATATTGTCGCGGTGGTGGGCCTGAAGGAGACCCTTACAGGCGATACGATTTGCGATCCCAAACACCCTGTGTCTCTACCGAGTATTACATTCCCGGAAACCGTTATTAGCATGTCGATAGAACCCAAGAGCGGTACCGAAGCGGCAAAGTTGGCAAATGCCCTGGCCGCCTTGAAGCGCGAAGACCCAACTTTTGAGTGTAAAGTAGACAGCGAAACAGGCCAGACAATCATCAGCGGAATGGGCGAACTGCATTTGGAAATACTGGAGCACAAACTAACAAGGGAAAAAGGGCTTAATGTCAGGGTCGGCAAGCCGAGGGTAGCCTATAAGGAGGCCATTTCCAAATTATCGCAGGCTGAGGGCAGATTTGTGCGTCAAACAGGCGGTCATGGTCAATATGGACACGTGTTTTTGACGATTGAGCCGCTGTTTACCGAGGACGGCCATTGGAGCCGCGATATTGAATTTGAGAGCAAAGTAGGTTCTGACAAGGTGCCGAAGGAGTATGTCCCCGCTGTGGAAAGGGGAGCCAGAGACGCCCTGACCAGCGGTGTATTGGCAGGCTATCCTGTTGTGGGAGTTAAAGTTACGTTAATTGACGGCTCGTTCCATTCAGTGGATTCTTCGGATTTGGCCTTTGAACAGGCTGCCTCGGTTGCGGTGGGAAAGGCGGACAAGCAGGCCGGTCCGGTTCTGCTTGAGCCGGTAATGAAGCTTCAGGCAATCGTCCCGGAGGCCAATTTTGGGGCCGTACAGGGCAGTTTGCTCGGAAAAAGGGGAGTAATTACGGATTCTCGGGTGCATGGGAATATGCGTGTAATTGATGCCAGGGTACCTCTGGCTGAAATGTTTGGGTATTCCAGCGAAATTAGGAGTGCGACAGCTGGCCGGGGAACTTTCACTATGGAGCCATTAAGCTACGAAAAGGTGCCGGAGCAGGTTGCAAAGGGAATTATCCTGTAAAAACAGCATTATTTTTTGTATTTGTAGGAAAATTTTTACCGACATCTTATTGACAGTAGTGGATTTATGTGATAGCCTACAGGTTTTTCAGCCGTAGCGAGCATTGTCAAGGACGACCTTGCGTTTACGAGTTGGGCTGTTGCATATCTGCAAGGTAGTGGTCAGGGATGGTTTATATAGGTACTCTGTGAGATTTAGGGGTACACCAAAGCCGATAAATGGCATTGGAAGGGTCACAAATTGGTCCGAACCCCAATTCTTTAAGGAAGGCGAATTTGTTGACTTGATATTGCGTTGCTAATCGTTGACAGGCCAATTAAAGCCGGCCAGTAAAAAGTGCCTTTCCTGCCAAAAATTAAGCGATCTGGATATAGCGACCAGTAGGAAACTATACGCTAAGAACAGGATTTTTTGTTTTGCGTCTGGTTTGTAAGTTGATAAAATACAGGGCTTTGTAAATTTTCAGGTGTGAATCTGGGAAAAATGTGTTCCTCACCTAAGGTGTAGAGGAAAGTTATGACTACTGAAACCGAAAGAATAAGAATTAAAATGGAGGCCTATGACCACCGGGCCCTTGATGCGTCTGCTAAGGAGATAGTAGAGCACGCAAGAAGGACTAATGCCCGTGTCAGTGGGCCAGTGCCGCTGCCAACGCGGATTGAAAGGTACACCGTTTTACGAAGTCCCCACATTGATAAAAAGTCACGTGAACAATTTGAGTTGAGGACTCACAAGCGCCTGATAGATATTCATGAGGCCAATGCACGAACGGTGGAAGTGTTGAACCGTTTGGTAGTACCGGCTGGTGTCTTTGTAAAAATTAAGGCCTAAGAGAGCGAAATCGCAGGTCTTTTTTGTTATTGGAGCTTTCAGTTTAATGGCAATGCTGCTGGGCAAAAAAGTAGGTATGACTCAGGTTTGTGATGAGACAGGTGAGTTGCTGCCTGTTACTGTCATACAAGCCGGTCCCTGCGCCGTTATGCAGGTCAAAACGGCGGATACGGACGGCTACAACGCGGTCCAGTTGGGATATGATGATGTAAAACCGTCGCGCAGAAAAAATCCTCAGATTGGACATGCTCAGAAAGCCGATTCGCTGCCGAAAAGATTTGTCAAAGAGATGCGTTTGGCTGACGACGCTGAGCCGCAGTATAAGGTTGGAGACTCTGTTACCGTCTCGGTCTTTACGGAAGACAAGTATGTAGATGTCGTGGGTACGAACAAGGGCAAAGGCTTTGCAGGTGTGATGAAGCGGCATGGTTTTCACGGCTTCCCGGCCTCGCACGGTACGGAACGAAAACACAGGGCGCCTGGGTCAATATCGAGTTTTGCCAGTGATGCCGGCCATGGTGGAAGCCCCAAGAAAGGCAAGAAAATGGCGGGCCACATGGGTAACCGCAGAGTAACGACAAAGAACCATGGCTTGGTGGCGATAGATGAAGAGAAGAATTTATTAGTGGTCAAGGGCCCTGTGCCGGGTCCTGCCGGCGGCTATGTGGTCGTCTGCAGCGCCAAGAAGGCTTAGGGTATTGGCAAGTGGAAATCTAAGAATGATTGATTTGTCTGTTTACAACAGAGATGGTCAGGAGGTGGACAGCCTGAGGGTCGACGAGGTGATTTTTGGTAGTACGGTCAGGTATCCACTGCTTAAGCAGGCAATTGTTATGTACCACGCCAATAAACGCGTGGGAACGGCGGCAACCAAGGGCAGGAGCATGGTGGCAGGCTCGACCAGAAAGCTGTTTAGACAGAAGGGCACGGGAAACGCACGCATTGGCAACATCAGGACCGGCAAGCGTGTCGGCGGCGGTATGACCTTTGCCAAAGTCGCCAAAGATTTCAGCAAACGTATGCCTAAAAAGCAAAGAAGGTTGGCGCGGGATTCGGCAATATTGGCAAAGCTTTTGAGCAATGATGTTGTAGTGGTTGATGGGCTGAAGTTTGAGAAGCCGCGTACCGGTGATTTTGTCCACGTCTTAGGCAGTCTAAAAATTGACCGCAGTTGCCTGGTGACGATTAACTCCGAAGACGTAAATATTTGCAAGTCGGCCCGAAACATCCCGAGAGTGGATGTTATGCCCGTGGCTCAATTGAACGCCGGTGATATCTGCAACCACCGCAAAATGCTGTTTACAAAAGAGGCGTTTTTGTCTCTTTTGAATAAAGACAATGTAAGTGAGAATTGATGGGCCATGCTTGACGATTGTAACGTAATAATTCGGCCTTTGATCACTGAGCAGGGGATGCACTTTGCGAATACAAGAGGTGCGTACTCGTTTGAGGTGAATAAAAAAGCTAATAAGACCCAGATAAAGAACGCCATTGAAAAATTATATAGCGTTAAGGTAAGTAAAGTCAGAACGGCTAACTGTAGAGGTAAGTATCGCCGCAGGGGCAGGGCCTTTGGCATGACGCCGAACTGGAAAAAGGCCGTTGTGGTTCTGGAGTCGGACTATCACATAGATTTGTTCTAAAAACAGAACGAACGCGAAAGAAGAAATTATGGGTATTCGAATTTACAAACCGACAACTCCCGGACGTCGAAACAGTTCGGTAAACGATTATGCTGAGTTGACGACCGCTAAGCCGGAGAAATCGCTTTGCAGGCGGATCAAAAAGAACGGCGGCAGAAATCATCATGGCGTCACAACTACCCGTTTCAGAGGCGGGGGGGCGAGAAAGATTTATCGTCTTATCGATTTTAATCGCGATAAAGATGGTGTTCCCGCAAAGGTGGCAACGATTGAATACGACCCTAACAGAAATTGCTTCATATCGCTGCTGCACTACGCCGATGGCGAAAAAAGATATATATTGGCCCCGCAGGGCGTAAAAATAGGTGACCAAGTGGAAAGCGGCGCGTCTTGTGAGCCTACGGTAGGTAATGCGATGCCGCTGGCGGCGATTCCCAGTGGCTTGGAGATTCATAATATTGAAATGACTGCGGGACAGGGAGGAAAACTGGTCAGAGGCGCAGGAGGTGCTGCGAGGATTGTAGCCAAGGAAGGTGATTGGGTCAGCGTAGTTTTGCCCAGTGGTGAGATGCGGATGGTTCGTAAGGAATGCCGGGCTACGATTGGCCAGCTAAGCAATCCCGACCACCAAAACATTAAGCTCGGCAGGGCCGGGCGAAAACGCCACATGGGTCGCAGACCGCATGTGAGGGGCAAAGCGATGAACCCCGTTGCTCACCCGATGGGTGGCGGCGAAGGCAGGGCAAACGGCGGGCGACATCCTTGCTCGCCCACAGGAGTACCGGCGAAAGGTGGAAAAACAAGAAATCCACGAAACCCAAGTAACAAGAGAATTATTCGAAGACGCAAAAATAAAAGGCAAGGACAATTAGTTCTGTAATTGATGATCCCGGCATGCCGGGACCTAAGTTACGAATTTGAGGTTGAACAGATTTTATGGGAAGATCTTTTAAGAAAGGACCATATGTTGATGAAAAGCTATTCGCCAAGGTCAGCAAACAAGCTGATATGGGCTCTCGTGAGCCAATAAAAACATGGGCGAGAAGGTGCACGATAATTCCCGAATTCGTGGGTTTTACCTTCATGGTACATAACGGCAAAATCTTTCATAAGGTTTTCGTTGCCGAGGATATGGTCGGGCATAAGTTAGGTGAATTTTCGCCTACACGGACTTTTAAGGGTCATTCAAGCAAGAAAATATAGTAGCGGTAAGGCGTGAAGCAAGATACGAGATATGTTAAGTGCTGATAAGTTAAAAAGTCTTTGCGAACAGCGGCGTATGAACATAGAGCAGTTGGCTGGCCAGCTCGTCAGAGGGGGGCTGAACAAACAAGAAGCGGCGGCAGCTGTTAAAAACTGGCAAAAGGGCCTTTTTAAGCCTAGGCCGCGCAAAGAGGACATTAACCAATTGGCGAGCATTTTATCTGCTGAAGTAAATGATTTGCTTGTGTGGCGTTCGTCTTGTCGTTTTGCTCCGATTTCGGCTCGCAAGGCACGACTGGTTACGCAATTGATAGTTGGCCGCAGCGTCCATGACGCAATGGATATCCTGAGGTTCGCAGGAAAACGTGCCGCAACGATAATTGATAAAGTTCTAAGAAGTGCTGTGGCAGATGCCGATGAGCAGCAGGCCGACGTTGATAATCTCTATGTTGCTCAAGCTCGCGCTGACGATGCAGGGATCCGAATTGGTACTAAAAGGTGGATGCCAAAGGACAGAGGAAGAGCGCATCCTATTAACAAAAAGGCCTGTCACATACATATAACAGTGGCAGAAGCGTGAGTCTTTAGGGCGATATATTGTTCAGAAAAGGCAAAATTAGTTATGGGTCAGAAGACATCACCAATAGGTTTTAGGACAGGGATAACACTTGGATGGCGAAGCACATGGTTTGCCTCCAAGGCCGATTATGGCGATTTTCTTGTCGAAGACCAGAAGATTCGTGAGTACATCGATAAGAAACTTAACCGTCAAATGCCCAAAGGAGCGGTGTCAAAAGTTGAGATAGTGCGAACGCGCAATGAGGTCAAAGTAACGCTTTACAGTGCTCGTCCTGGTGTTGTCATTGGTCCCAGAGGCGGTGAAGTCGATAGATTGAGAGAAGAGCTAGAAGAGCTTACCGGCCGAAAGATGGGCGTCAATGTTATAGAGATAAAGGAGCCGGACCTGGATGCTACGTTAGTAGCCGAAGCAATTGCTGAGCAGCTTTCTAAGCGGGCCTCGTTCAGGCGCACAATGAAGCAATATTGTGAGTCAGCGATGAACGCCGGCGCTAAGGGAGTCAAGATTATTTGCGCCGGACGCTTGGCAGGCTCGGAAATGGCACGCAGGGAAACGCAAAAGCTCGGCAGTATTCCACTGCAGACCTTGGATGCAAATGTGGATTACGCCACGGCAACGTCGCGGACGACTTATGGAGCAATCGGCGTTAAAGTTTGGATTTACAAAGGCAAATTTGGCGAGGAAATTGAGCCAAGGCAGACCCGCCGGCGTCGTCTGCCCAGACGTACCGGCGCAGGGCCGCGTGTTCGTGTTCAGCCCAGAGTTATGCCGGCAAGAGATCGCATAAGCGGCAGCAAGCCTGATGTAACTTCTTCATCTGAAGAAGCTGGCCCCGTCGAGCAAGACACCGTGGAGCGAAGCCAAAACTCCCCAACATCGGCCGGCAAGGCATAGGTGGAATTTGTAAGGGCCTAAAGAATGGCAATGATGCCAAAGAGAGTTAAATACCGTAAGAGCCAGCGTGGCAGAATGAAGGGCAATGCCACAAGGAGCAATTCTGTTGCGTTTGGCGAATACGGCCTGCAGGCGCTGGAAAGCGACTGGATAACCGCGAGGCACATTGAGGCTGGCCGAGTTGCCGCAACTCATTTTTTGCATCGTGAAGGCAAGGTGTATCTTAGGCTGTTCCCGCACAAGCCCGTAAGTGCCAAGCCGCTGGAAACGAGAATGGGCAAAGGTAAAGGTGAGCCGGAGTTTTGGGTTGCCAGAGTCAGGCCTGGCATGGTTATGTTTGAAATTGGCGGCGTGAGCGAAGAAGTAGCAAAGCAGGCGTTGGTCAGAGTCGCTCATAAAATGCCCATCAGATGCAGGTTTGTTAAGAGAAGGCATTTATTATAAAGGCAAGCTTTAGATGAAAGCTCAACATTATCGTGAAATGAGCCCGGATGAGCTCGAGAGCAAACTTCAGGAGCTCCAGAGACATTTGTTTGATTTGCGCTCGCAGGCGGTTACGGAGAAGCTGGAGAATTCTAAGGCCGTAATGAACGTTAAACGCGATATCGCCAGGCTTAAGACGATAATGCGCCAAGCGGCGCAAACGAAATAAGAAGCGAGAAGAAAATCGAAAATGCAGGATAAAAAATTAAAAACCGTGACGGGCGTAGTAGTAAGCAACAGCGGTGATAAAAGCATCAAAGTCGCTATCGACTTTAAAGTCAAGCATCCGGAGTACGGCAAATACGTGAAGCGCAGGACAAAACTTGGGGTCCATGATGAGCACAATCAGGCTGGCCTCGGAGATGTCGTTGAGGTTGCTGAATGCAGGCCTTATAGCAAAACCAAAAGTTGGCGCGTTGTCAGGGTTGTGGAAAAAGCCACTCGGGAATAAAAACAGGCAAGTTTATTATGCTTTGACCTCTAATAAAAGGTATAGAAGTTGATTCAGCAGGAAACAATGTTGGATATAGCCGACAACTCAGGTGTTAAGTCGGC
>CAZENQ010000101.1:0-11160 GCA_964513655.1 uncultured Pirellulales bacterium
ATTTGCCCGGCAGGGCTGGAAGAAGGGTTATTCTGAAGCGCAAGTCAACCAAAGGGCTGTGAGTATAACGCTTACGGCCCTTTTGTTATGTAGTCTGTAGTTCGTTATGGTCTTATCTGGCGCGAGGGGCGAATTACGAGCATCCCATAGAGTTACCGCAGTTGAAGCACTTGTAGCAGGTACCGTTTCTGACGGTAATGGAGCCGCAGAGGGCTGCGGGCACCAAAAACCACAAAAACGCCCCCGAACACCATTAGGCAATTATTTATTCTTCTTTTCTCTTTTTAATTTTCGTTTTTCCTTTGGATTAAGCAGGGCCTTTTTCTGTTGTTCTCTTTTGCCTTTATCTTTTTTTCCCTTGTCACCCATATCAGCTTACCCTTCCTTCGCAGAACGAGAAAGCTCACCTGCGAGTCTATTAGTCTGTAATAAGTTTTTAAGAACAGCCCATTGAGTTGCCGCAGTTATAGCACTTGTAGCAGGTCCCGTTTCTGACGGTGATTGAGCCGCAGATATCGCAGGCGGGGGCGTCATCCTGGAAGTGCTGAAACTGGGCGTTAAACTGCTCCAAGAGGGCTGTTTCAGGCTGTAAGGGGCCGGAGGGCTCGGCAGCAGTTGAAGTCACCAGAGCACCAATTCGATTGGCAAGGTTGGCGAATCTGCCCTTCGGGGGTGCGGAGGCCTGGTTAGTAGAGCGTTTATCCGCGGGAGGTACCTCCTTCAACTGAACCGCCTTGTCCTTGACCTTAATTGTGGTCTTCGCCTCGGCTATCTTATGTGCGAGGTCCTTGGTCTTCTCAACCAATGTTTTGGCGGTTGTGGCATCTTTATTGTCGGTGGGAGCCGGTGGCGCCGCTCGATTGGGGGTGTTTTGCTCGGCGTAGCCGGGTATGAACTTACAGCCCAGCCAGCAGAAAATATAATCAATCAGGCTCTTGGCGAAGGGGATGTCCTTGTTCGAGGTCATCCCTGACGGTTCGAAGCGGGCGTGGCGGAACTTGTCCACCAGCGTGATTAGCGGCACGCCATACTGCAGGGCCATTGACGTGCAGGTGCCAATAACGTCCATAAGACCACCGACGGTGCTGCCCTCCTTGGCCATAGTGATAAACAACTCACCAGGCTGTCCATCCTCGTACAGCCCCACCGTCAGGTAGCCTTCATGTGCGGTAACGGAGAATTTATGTGTTATACTCTGGCGGGTATCTGGCAGGCGACGTCTAAAGGGCTTGGCCGGAGCAGGCGCTTCGGCGGGCGCTGCGGCCCTGGCCTGCCTGTGCTTTTTGGTCGAGACCGGCTGGAGCTTCTTGGAGCCGTCGCGATAGATTGCCACCGCCTTTAACCCGAGTTTCCAACCCTCCATATAAGCCGCGGCGATTTCCTCGGTTGTACTTTCCTTGGGCATATTGATTGTTTTGCTGATGGCGCCGGATATAAACGGCTGGACCGAAGCCATCATTTTGAGGTGTGCCATATAATAAATATGTCTTTTGCCGTTGCGCGGCTTAAAAGCACAATCAAAGACCGGCAGATGGTCGGGGTTCAGCTTGTCGGCGCCTTCGATAGTCTCGTTCTCATCTATATAATCGCAGATGGATTTGATGTCCTCGACGCCATAGCCGAGCCGCTCAAGGGCCATCGGCACGGTCTTGTTGACAAGTTTGAGCATTCCGCCGCCGGCAAGGAGCTTATATTTGACCAGCGCGATATCCGGCTCAATGCCGGTAGTATCACAATCCATCATAAAGCCGATGGTGCCCGTAGGGGCAAGGACAGTCGCCTGGGCGTTACGGAAGCCGACCTTAGAGCCGGCATCAAAGGCCTGGTCCCAGGCATCCTTGGCGGCGTTTCGCAGATGCTCCGGGCAGTGCGACTCAGGGATATCATACGCGTGCTGGCGATGCATATTTATAACCTTGAGCATGGCATCGGAACTGTTGGAGAACTCATCGAACGGACCTTTTAGTGAGGCGATTTCGGCACTTGCGGAATAAGCGGTACCGGTCAGTATGGCGCTTATTGTCGAGCCCAGTGCCCTTGCCTGGTCGGAATCGTAAGGAAGAGAAAGGCTCATAACCAGAGAGCCAAGATTGGCGTATCCGAGGCCAAGCGGGCGGAACAAATGGCTGTTTACGGCAATTGGCTTATCGGGATAACTTCCGTTGTCAACCAGAATCTCCTGAGCAATGATGAACAGTCGAGCCGCTCTTTTGAAGGCATCAACGTTGAAGGAGCCATCATCAGCGCGAAACTTCATAAGATTCAGCGAAGCCAGATTGCACGCAGAATCGTCGAGGAACATGTACTCACTGCAGGGGTTGGAGGCATTGATGGGTCCTGAGTTCGGAGAGGTGTGCCAGCGGTTGATTGTACTGTGGTACTGCAGGCCGGGGTCACCGCAAATCCTTGTGCCATCAGCAATTAGCTCCATTAGTTGGCGGGCGGAGTGCTCAGACATTTTTTCGCCCGTTGTCACAGCGTATGTGGCCCAGTTGTCGTCTTTTTCAACGGCCTGCATGAATTCATCGGTTACGCGAACAGAAAAGTTGGAATTCTGGAACATCACGCTGCTATAGGCTTGGGTGTTGTGGTCACCGTTGTAGCCGGCCTCAATGAGGGCCCATGCCTTCTTTTCCTCCTCGGCCTTACAGGTAATAAACTCTTTGATATCGGGGTGGCTGACCTTCAGTGACTGCATCTTTGCGGCGCGGCGGGTTTTGCCGCCCGATTTTATTACCGCCGCTATCTGGTCATAGACCCTCATAAAACTCAAAGGACCGGACGGTTTGCCGCCACCGGAGAGCTTTTCTTTGCTGCTTCGCAGGGTTGAAAGGTCAGTTCCGGTCCCTGAGCCGTGTTTGAACAACATTGCTTCGCTTGTTGCCAAGCGCATTATATCTGTCATCGAGTCCTTAACGGATTGGATGAAACAGGCCGAGGCCTGGGGGTATTCGTAGCTGTTTTCGCAGGGAACAACCTCGTTGTGCTTCGGGTCCCAATGGTAATTGTGCTTGCTGCCGGCAATTCCATATACGTCCAGGAGGCCCACGTTGAACCATACGGGCGAATTGAACGACCCGCACTGGTTCACACACAGCCAGGTCAGCTCATTGTAGAAAATCTCGGCATCTTCGTCGGTGGCGAAGTAGCCGTCTTTCCTGCCGCGGTCGGCGATTGTTTTGCAAACACGATGGACAAGCTGCTTGACCGAATGCTCCCGCTGGCCGGACTCGACATCGCCATAAAAGTATTTGCTGGCCACAACCTTCGTTGCCAATTGGCTCCAGGAGGTTGGAACCTCGATATTATCCTGCTCGAAGACTATCTGCCCGTCGTCGCCGGTAATCTTCGCCGAGCGCGTCTCCCACTGCAGCTGATCAAATGGGTGAACGTCCGGCGTCGCGAAGAAGTAGTCCATTTTCAAGCCCGGTGACTGGGGGGTGTCTTGCGTGGTTTGCGGCTTCGATTGGTGGCCCGTAAAAGGATTTTCGGGGTCGAATTTGCAAGGCATTTACGTGCCTCCGTGCGAAAAATAAGACCACAATATATAGAAAAATGACCGAAAGTTAGACCAGATATAGTGGCAAAACCTTAAATCTGTATCGGCAGGTTAATGATAATCCGATTAGGTGTAAAGACCAAATTCAGAAATTTTCGAATAAATTTTTTGGCGGTGCTGTTAGTCCTTGTAGTTACTGAATATATGAAGAGAAAAAAATTTAAAACAATTCAATGTGTTTTAGATAATTTCACAATGATGTTAAGATGACGATATGTCAGCACAGAGAAAAGACAGACTTCGAGCAATTCGTGACAAGATAAAGAGCTTCCCGGCCGGACCGGGACTCTATTTTATGAAGGGTTCAAGGGACAAAGTGCTCTATATTGGCAAGGCCAAGAACCTGCGGTCGCGGGCAGCCAGCTATTTTCAACAAGGCAGCGACCTTGCCGTCTCCCGGGGGCCGAAAATCACCGAAATGATAGACAAGGTCAAAACGGTTGACTTTATTTCGACCGAAACGGAAGTCGACGCGATGCTCCAGGAAGCCCGCCTGATTAAGGACGTCCGCCCGCCCTACAATACCGACCTGGTTGATGACAAAACATTCCCATATTTGGAAATCAGCACAAGAGAGGAATTTCCGGGCGTTTATATCACACGCAAACCACGCCCCAAGGACAGCCGGCTCTTCGGGCCTTTTGCCAGCGCAAAAGACCTGCGGGGCGTTTTTGTGGAATTGCAAAAGATATTCAGGTTCCGAAGCTGCAATTTAGAGATTCGCGAAGACGACCCGAAGCGTAAATTCTTCCGCCCCTGCCTGCTGTATAGCATAAAGCAGTGCGTTGGGCCCTGTGCTGCAAGGATTGACAAGGCCGAATACAAAAAAATCATCGGCGACCTTGTAAAATTCCTGCGGTCAAAGCGTTCAACGGTCCTGCGGCAGTTGAAAAAACAGATGTCGGAGGCATCTGAGGCGTTTGAGTACGAAAAAGCTGGGATGTTGCGCGACCGGATGCGGCTGATTGACCGGCTTGACCGGCGGGGCACGCCCGATGAGGATGTTCAGCCGGAGGTATTTGCGACTGACCCTGCTGAGGCGCTCGAAAAGCTGCAAAGCCTGCTGCAAAGCCCTGAGCCGGTCAGGATTATCGAGGGTATTGACGTGGCCAATATCACCGGTGCCGAATCAGTCGGCTCACTGGTCAAATTCATAGACGGAAGGCCATTTAAGAGCGGCTACCGGCGATTCAAGATTAAGACCGTCAAAGGCATCGATGATTACAGGATGATTGCGGAAGTGGTCAAACGCCGGTATAAATACGCCCTTAGAGGAGAAGAGCTCTGGCCTGACCTTGTTTTGATAGACGGCGGCCTGGGCCATTTGCATGCCGCAGAAGCCGCTTTTAGAGAAATGGATGCACCGGTCCCGAAAATCGCCTCGATTGCCAAGAAAGAGGAGGATATCTTCCTCCAAAGGAGCTCCAAACCGGTGAAACTGCCTGCTAACTCCCCTGCCCGCAAACTCCTGCAATACGTCCGGGATGAGGCCCACCGCTTTGCCCAGCATTACCACCACATCCTGCGGAGCAAGAAGATGTTGAACAAGAAATCCTGAGCCGTTGTTTTGCAGTCGTTCATCATCCTGCGTAGCCGCTCTGGGCGTGGAGTATATCAATGAATGCTAACATATTCTCCAGCGGGACATCGCCCTCTACGGCGTGAGCAGGCGCAAAAATATATCCACCCGGCCTGCCGGCTTCCAACAGCCTGGCGGTTTCTTTCCTAACATCCTGGACGGAGCCATACGGCAGTGTCCGTTGTGTGCTCAATCCCCCATGAAAGGCAAGGCGGCCCCTGTAGCGGCTCATAAGGTCGAATACGTCCATAACCTCAGGCTGGAAGGGATTAAAGCAGTTAAGCCCTATCCCAATCAAATCGTCGAAAAGCTCATCCACTTTACCGCACGAATGAATACAGACGTATTTACCCGCCTGTCGAATCACTGAGTACATCCGCTTCAACTCGGGCAAGATAAACTCCCGCCAGATTCGCGGGCCCATCTGCAGACCTCTCTGGTAGCCCCAGTCGTCGCCAAACCGGACCGCGTCTATATCGTATTCGAGAGCTTGGGTAACCTGGGCGATGTTATAGTCAGCAATCGCTTGGAGCAATTGACGGGCAAAATCGGGGTGCTCAACAAAATCCATCAACAAGTTTTCCATCCCTCGCAGTGTCCAGGCCCGCTCGTAAAGTGAAAACCCAATTGAATAAACCCTGAAACAGTCCCCGCAGGCAGCTATCTTGTCGGGGATATCGTCGAAAAAGCGCCTGTCCAGCGGGTCAGGGAACGTGTAGGGTCCAAGTGTAGGCTCCGGCAAAACACATCCCTGAACATTGCCTATATCCTTGTCAATCGTTCGGTCCCACTCAACTGCGAAGACGTCCCGGAAGCGGTTGTTGCCAAGGTCAGTGAAGAAACCAAGGTCATTACCCAGCGTAACAAAGTGGTTATCCAAAACATGGTCCAAATCATCCTCGCCGAAATGTTTCCGCAACTTATCAGCCGCTTCCACAGTAAACGAGCACGACCAAGGCACATATGGAACCTGGCGTCCCTCGATTGCCAGCCTAACAATCTGCCTTTTGTCCACCACTGCCTCGCAAAATCTCATCAAGTGCCTGTTTCGATAGGCCGGACAGGCGGATATCTTCGCCGAATTGCTTCGTATCAACATGATACAAATCAAAACTGTCAGTCAATTCCGCCATTGGCGGGCTTATTCCAACGCTTCCGGCGGCGCCGAGTACCTTCGGAGTGATATAAACGATAATTTGGTCGGCGAGACGTTCTTTCAGAAATGAAGCAATTACCGTTGGGCCGCCCTCGACAAGCAATTGAGTGATGCCGCGATTGCTCAATTCATCAAGCAAATAATATAGATTAGACCGATCTACCGCCGGGCAGGCAAGCACCTCAGCCCCCCTGCCGGTGATTTGGTCTTGTTTTTGCGGGTCAGTACGGGCCGTCTCGGCACTGGTTACAACCAGCACAGGCGCTTCTTTTGCGGTGGCCAGCAGCTTACAATCCAAAGGAATCCTTAGATGGCTGTCGAGAACGACTCTGGTCGGTTGTTTGCCTTTGTCCGGCCGGGCCGTCAACAGCGGGTCATCGGCAAGCACCGTATTTATACCCACCAATACGGCTGCGGCCCGCTGACGCAGCTTGTGCACATCTTCTCTGCTCTGCCGGCCGGAGATCCACCTGCCCCCATCGGTTTTGTCAGCCCACGCCACTTTGCCGTCAATACTCTGTGCCCATTTCAATATTACCCAGCATTTGCCCGTAGCAGTGAACTTCATAAAGGGAGCATTCAGGAGCCTCGCCTCAGTTTCACAGACACCGGTCTGGACTTCGATTCCTGCGCTGCGTAATTGCTCCAAGCCGGCACCATTGGCGTGCTCAGATGGGTCAATCGTTGCAACGACGACTTTTGCCAACCTGGCGTTGATAATTGCATCAGCGCATGGAGCGGTCTTTCCCTGATGGCAGCACGGCTCAAGTGTGACATACATAGTAGCCCCCTGCGGATTGACAGCGAGCTTCTTACAATCCTCAAGGGCGTTTATTTCCGCATGTGGGCCGCCGAATTCCCTGTGCCAGCCCTTACCGATAACCTGATTTGCTTTCACCAGGACGACCCCGACCGCAGGATTCGGCTCAACCGAGCCTAAGCCCCGCTGGGCCAGTCTCAAGGCCGTCTGCATATATTTTTCGTCCTGGGCAGCCACTTTATCGAGCCTTAATTCAAAGCATCTCCAGAAATTGCTGTTCGTTTATCACTTTGACCCCCAGTTTCTGTGCTTTATCGAGTTTGTTGCCCGGTTCCTTGCCGGCCAATACAAAATCGGTCTTCTTGCTCACGCTGCCTGCTGGCTTTCCCCCGGCCTGTTTAATTGCCTGTTCTATTTGCTGGCGTGTGAAGTTCTCCAGACTTCCGGTGACAACAATTGTCTTTCCAGCAAGTTTGTCTGAGCGTTTTGCTGTTGGCTGCTCTGGTTTTAGCCCCTGCTCGGTCAGCTCGTCGATAACTGAGCGGTTTTGCTCTTTGTGGAAATATTCATAAACACTCTCGGCCATTGTCGGGCCTATTTGGTCTATGTCTTCAAGCGTTTGTTGGTCAGCTTCCATAAGGGCCTCGAGCGAACCGAAATACTCCGCAAGAATCTGGGCAGACTGACCACCGATGTGTCGAATACCCAGAGCGGCGATGAGCCGCCATAAAGGTCGGCGCTTACTTACCTTGATTGATTCAATGACGTTTTTGGCGCTTTTTTCAGCCATTCGCTCAAGCCCGACTAATTGCTCAAGCTCAAGCGTATAAAGGTCTGCGAAATTGTTGACCAGACCGGCATCGACCAATTGCTCAATCAGGGCCTCGCCCAGATTCTCAATGTCCATCTGGCCCCGGCCGGCAAAATATTTCAGACGCTCTCTTAACTGGCCAGTGCAATCCCGGTTTACGCACCTGATATAGACGCCGTCTTCGTCTTTTTTGACCTGGCCACCGCAACTCGGGCACCTTTTAGGCACCTTGAAGCGCAATGCGCCGGGAGGTCTTAACTTTTTATTGACCTCTACCACCTGCGGTATTATCTCGCCAGCCTTCTCAATTACCACGGCATCGCCGCAGCGTACATCCAGCCGATCCAGTTCGTCAAAGTTGTGCAGGCTCGCCCTTTTGACCGTTGTGCCTGCGAGTTGAACGGGGGCCAAGTTCGCCACCGGAGTAAGGATTCCGCTTTTGCCCACCTGCACATCGATCGATTCTATGGTCGTCTCGGCCTGTTCAGCGGGGAATTTGTACGAGATACACCATCGAGGTGCCCTGCCGGTCGCACCGAGTATGGCCTGCTGGTCGAAGCGGTTGACCTTTATCACCATCCCGTCAATTTGGTAGTCAAGCGAAAATCTCTCCTTACTCTGACCAAGACAGATATTAATAACCTCATCGATATTACGGGCTGTTGGGTAATTTGGATTGACTGGCAGACCAACAAGTAGATTGAGATTTAGCAATGTTTTCCACTGCACATCTGCTAAATTCGCAGAAACTTGGCCGGTAGCGTAGGCGAAGAATGATAGGTTCCTCGTAGCGGTGATTCTTGCATCAAGCAACTTTAAAGAGCCGGCTGTTGCGTTTCGCGGATTGGCAAAGGCCGGCTCACCAGCTTCCTCGCGAAGTTTGTTCAGCTCGACAAATGCCTTTTTAGACATATAGACTTCACCTCGAACTTCGAGGATGTCGGGAATCTTCTTCCTGTTCAACAGCACAAGCGGAATGTCTTTTATTGTCCTAACATTAGCGGTAACATCATCGCCAACTTCGCCGTCGCCGCGGGTTGCAGCCCTGACAAGCACACCTTTTTCGTAGCGAAGACTTATTGCAACACCGTCGATTTTCAATTCGACAACATAATCATAATCGTCGCTGCCAAGCTGCTTACGGACCCTCTCGTCGAAGGCCCGCAGCTCTTCGGAGTTGTAGGTGTTGTCCATGCTGAGCATTGGCACCGCGTGGCGGACGGAAACGAACTCATCGAGAGGCCGGTCGGAGACGCGCTGAGTCGGTGAATCAGCCGTGATAAGTTCAGGGTGTTTTTCCTCAATTGCTTTTAGTTCGGCAAAGAGTTTGTCATATTCCTGGTCGGGAATTTCAGGCTTGTTGTGAGCATAATATAGGTAATCGTGCCGGCGGATTTCGCTGCGCAATTGCTCGATTTGTTTTTTCACATCCTTGGCCATAGCAGCTTAATTTATACGCTGTTCAGGTTTACTTTGCAAGAACATGATTGGCACAGGTAAAAACCGAATTATCACTGGAATGGCATTTGACAAAACAGTCAAATCTTTAGATAATACCCTGAATTTGATATCGAATCGGCTGTCGAAGCCGATGTATTTAAGTTAGCTATTCCCCGACAGCTCAATTGGTCCCGAATGAAGGGCACCAAAGAAGTAGAGCTTCGGGATGCCGAGGAAGCAGCTTCACTGAAGCTTCTCCATTCGGCATAGAGCGAGCATCGAAGATATATGCATTATTTATATATTCTTCAAAGCGAAGAAACAGGCAAATACTACGTTGGCGAAAGCCGCGATGTTAAAAAAAGACTGGAAGAACATATATCCGGTAGAACAAGTTACGGTAAAAGAAACACTGGAATAAAACTTGTCTTTAAGGAAGCTGTTATCAACCGAAGTAAGGCGAAAAAACTGGAGAGTTTTCTTAAGAGGCAAAAAAGCCGGAAGTTTATTGATAAGTTTATAGACGGAAAAATAAATATTCCCCGATAGCTCAATTGGTAGAGCGAGCGGCTGTTAACCGCTAGGTTGTAGGTTCGAGTCCTACTCGGGGAGGTAAACACGAATTGTCATGAATTGCACCTTCTTGCATATCATCGCAAGTTGTTGCAAAGCAGGGGGTAAGGTCAAGTCCACTGTTTTCAGTTTGCGGCTCTGTGCAGGGTGATACGGCAGTATTCAGTCCCCGATTTAGGCCACCTTTTTCAACGGCTCTCTGGAAATGTTCTTCATGAGTTTGAAGATAATGCTTTTGAGCAACGTCTGGGCTATTTCCAAGCCATCCGGTAACAACGTGAATAGGAAAATCTTCCACCAGTTCAGTTTCCCTGCTGGCTCTCAAGTTTTGAAACGTTTTCCCCCAAGGTTTAAGCCCTGCTCGTTTTATGATTCGATGGGCTTGGGTGCGAAGATTGCTACGAGTATCTAAATCCGCAACAATGACCTTCTTTTGTCCTGACCGTGCCTGTTCGAATGCTTCCATAAGATAAGGTTCAAGCTCAGGAAACAAAGGACAGATTCGGGTTCCCTTGCCTTGAAGATGTTCAGTTTTGGGGCTATGTATAGCAAATCTTTTTTTGTCCCAAAGAATATCATTCCATGTTAAACCATGCAATTCTGAAGGGATTCTCAGGCCACCATAACGAGCAAGTGCAAAGATAAGCCTCCATTCATTGTTGGGACAGGCATCCAAGACTTTCTGAATATCCTCACGGCCAATAAACTGATGCCGCTCAAAATTGGATACAGAATTTGTAGGAATGCCATCAAAGGGGTTTTCGCTAATCAGGCGTTTCCTGCGTGCTGCTGCAAAGAACTGTTTTATTCGCTTACAACGTCTCCGAATAGTGTTTTCAGCAAGTCTCTGTTTCAATAGATGTCTACGAAATTCTTCAGCATCATAAGCGGTGAAATCATCGAGGCCTATACTCGAATCACAGAACTCGAAAAAGTTATTCCTTGCAGCCTGCATATTAATTTTTGTACTTACCTTTATGTCAGTTCGACCTTCAATGTATCCATCTATCCATGCAGCCAAAGTAATTTCTACTTTGCGTTTCATCGGTTCAGCAAGCCCCAACGATTCCAAACATTTTCGTATGGGGTCTCCCAAGCCGTTAAGCCAACTTTGAACAGCAATAGAAATCTCGGAACCGGTATTCTTTGCCCTGACAAGATTTTCGATATTGATTTTCGCTGTCTCTGCTTGCCGTTTGGTAATTCTGCCGAAGCCAATTCGAGGCCGATTCGCTGATTCACCGTCAGACAAACGTATTCGGTAGGTTTTGCCGTTCTTATT
>CAZENQ010000102.1:0-11099 GCA_964513655.1 uncultured Pirellulales bacterium
GTAAATTTTCACACTTTGAAACACTTTCAAACACTTATTCCAGCGCAATTTCACCCCTTTTTCTTAAGTTTCTATTAACTTTTCACACTTTGAAACACTTTCCAACACCCCCAACCCCCATTTTTCGCCCAAAATCAAAGGTGCCCTGCCCTCAACCATCGAACCACGAATCACAGCTCACGAACCACGAAACTCCCCCTAACCCCTTATCAACTAACGAGATACGAGCTCGCAGATACGAGATACGAATTGAATTGGAGACGAAGGGAATCGAACCCTCATTTCCGCGATGCGACCGCGGTGTGCTCCCGTTACACTACGTCCCCTAAATCATTGCAATATAACAACTTACGGCCCACTCAAAACTTCCACTCATCGTAACATACTATTTTCTCTATCGGCTCCCGGCCCGTCCGCCGTCCACCTTCCCCCTCCGGATAACCAAGCGCCATAAGTTCAATTATAGCAACACCTTGCGGTATCCCCAATATCTCTCTCACCTTCTCCGCATCAAACGACCCAATCCAGCACGTCCCCAATCCTAACTCCGTTGCTTGCAAGGAGATATGTTCCAACGCAATCGCAACATCAATCGGCCCAACCGCTTGTCCGCACGTCATTACGTAGTCACTGTTGCTGCAAGCCACTATCATAAGTCCCGTTTTTGCAAAGACTTCCGGCCGATTCGTCACCGCCGCCAACCTGCTCCGCTTCTCATTATCCGTCACCGCCACAAACCGCCAGTCCTGCAGATTCTTCGCCGACGGCGCAAGTCTCGCCGCCTCAAATACTTGCGCCAGCTTCTCGGCCTCCACCGCCCGGTCCGCATACGCCCTACACGAATACCGCTTCAAAATCGCCTCAAGTACTCTCATAACAACACCTTAAAGCAAAAACAACTTCCCAACAGACAAAACATAATACCTAACAAACTAATATAAATCACCAAAATCATTGACCCAACCACCAAAAAACTGTATTTTTTACTCACAGGGCGATTAGCTCAGTTGGCTAGAGCGCCTGCTTTACACGCAGGAGGTCACAGGTTCAAGTCCTGTATCGCCCAATATCGTAACCTCTTATGAATCAATTCCTTACCTCGCTCCCGCTCTCACTGCTACATCGTTGCGATGTGATTTTGCGGCAGTTTCGCCCAGCCTTATAAGGCCAGAGCAGTCAAAACTTAATCTATGAAAGCGGAAAAAACAGCGTTATTCAGTTTATAATTGACCGTGGGTCCCAATGAGCGGATGCCATATAGATGATCTGGTTGAACTCGAGTTTCTCTCCGTCCAGGCCATTTACGCCGCTTAGCAACACCACTAAGGATCGCAACTTCGCTGCTTTTTCATATTAATCTTCGCACATTAGTCAATATCAACTATTGCTGGTTACCAGTTTCTCTAAGAAAAGCAGGTTTGATTTTGTGTTTTTTCCTAGTATAATGCGGGTTTTCGTCCCGAAGAGAAGATGAGCTTTGGAGTATGGCAATGGCAGCGAGTTATGATGTTGTGGTTATTGGCAGCGGGCCGGGGGGCTATGCCGCGGCGATTAGATGTGCACAGAGAGGGGCGTCAGTGGCGGTGGTTGAAAAAGGGGTTTTCGGCGGGACGTGCCTGAATCGGGGGTGTATTCCGTCAAAGGCACTGCTTGCGTCGGCTCATACGCTGCTTTTGGCGAAACGGGCGGCGATGATGGGGGTGGAGATTGGTTCAGCGACTGCGAACTGGCCGAAGATGCAAGGGAGGAAGGAGGCCATCACAGGCGGCTTTCGTAAGGGCCTGACGGGGTTAGTGGAAAGCAATGGGGTAAAGATAATGCCCGGCCGGGCCATCGTAACCGCACCAAAGCAGGTCAAGATTGAAACGGACACGGCACCGGTGGAGATAGGGGCGGAGAATATAATCCTCGCAACGGGTTCGGAGCCGATTGAACTTGCGACGGCAGCGTTTGACAGGGAAACCATTATCAGCAGTAAGGAGGCCCTCGAACTACAGGAGATACCCAAGTCGCTGATAATCATCGGCGGTGGAATAATCGGCTGTGAATTAGCGTGTGTCTATGCGGCCGTGGGGACGAAGGTAACCATCGTAGAAGCACTTTCGCGATTAATCCCGATGGAGGATGAGTGGGTCGGCCGGCTGATAGAGCGCGAATTCAAGAAACTCGGCATCGAAGCGATGATTAATCAGAAAGTTGCTGCAGCCGACAAAACCAACGGGTCGGTAAGGGTGGCTCTTGAAGGGGGCGAGACAATAGAGGCGGAAAAGGTGCTGGTCTCGGTCGGGCGCAAGGCCGTTTGCGATGAGGAGACTATCGAGGCGTTGGGATTAGAGATGAATGGTCCGGCAATCGTGGTCAATGAGAAGATGGAAACCAATGTGGGCGGCGTATACGCGATTGGTGACGCGGTGGGGACGACGTATCTGGCCCACGGGGCGTTTGCCGAGGCGGAGGTGGCGGCGGAAAACGCGACGGGGGGTGACGCGAAGATGGGCGATTATTCTTTGATTCCACGGGCGGTCTACACGTTTCCGGAAGTCGCATCGGTCGGTAAGTGTGAAGGTGTCTGCAGAGAAGAAGGATTAGATGTGACGGTGGGGAGGGCGTTTTTCAAGGCGAACGGCAGGAGTGTCGGGCATAATGAGACGGTCGGCGAGATAAGGGTCGTGCGGGAGAAGGCGAGCGAGAAGATAATGGGCGTTACGATGGTCGGTGCGGCGGTGACGGAGCTTGTTGCCGGGGCGAGAGCCCTGATAGGGAGCCGGGAAAGACCCGCAGAGGTCAGCTTCCCGCATCCAACGGTATCGGAGGTCCTAAAAGAGGCGTGGGAAGATGCGTTCGATGTCAGCCTGCACAAGCCACCGAGACCGTGATGTGAGTATGAAGAGCAAGCCCGTCAAATGAAGTAATCCGAGATGGAGCAGGAAAAACGATATATCGCGGTTGACCTCGGGGCAGAGAGCGGCAGAGTAATGTCAGGGACTGTCGGGGGTAAGAAGGTCGGTTTGGAAGAAGTTTATCGTTTTTCCAATGGGCCTATAGAAGAAGGAGCCAGCCTGAGATGGGATTTTGACAAGCTCTTCTCGGAAGTAAAAAGCGGTATTGCCGAAGCGATTAAACAAGGTGATGGTGAAGTTTCAGGCATAGGGGTTGACAGCTGGGGCGTTGATTACGGACTTCTCGGAGAGGATGGGCGATTGGTGGAGAATCCATATCATTACCGCGACACTCGGACGGATGGGATGCTGGAGAAGGCATTTGAATTGATGGCTAAACGCGATATCTATGAAAACAGCGGCGTACAGTTTATGCAAATCAACACGGCTTATCAGCTGCTCTCGATGCGTCTGACAAGGCCCGAGGTACTCGGCAGGGCCAAGAAGCTAATCTTTATGGCGGATTTGGTTTCGTACTATTTGTGCGGGAGAGCTTACGCTGAATATAGTCTTGCGAGCACATCCCAGCTTATGGATATGCGGACCGGCCAATGGTCAAAAGGGATTTTTGAGAAGCTCGGTTTGCCAATAGAGATTATGCCCGAGGTTGTCCAGCCGGGGACTATTGTGGGTAAATTAAAGGCCGAATTATGTAAGGAGTTTGAATGCGAACCAATCAACATCATAACAGTTGGTTCTCACGATACGGCAGACGCGGTTGCGGCGGTGCCGGCACAGTCGGAGCAGTGGGCGTATCTTTCGAGCGGGACGTGGAGTCTGATGGGAGTTGAGACTCCAGAAGCGATTATCAACGACAAGAGTCTTAAGTATTCATTTACAAATGAGGGCGGTATCGAAAACACTATCCGATTTTTAAAGAACATAACGGGGCTTTGGCTCGTTCAGGAATGCAGGAGACAATGGAACCGTGATGGGGCCGATTTGTCTTATGCCGACTTATCGGATATGGCAGAGGAAGCCGAGGCTTTTGCCGGTTATATTGACCCTGATTACATCGGATTTCTTTCGCCCGGTGATATGCCTGCGAGGGTGAATAACTTTATTGCTGAGACTGGCCAGAAGATAATTGATGATAAGGGGCAGATGATACGGGTAATATTGGAAAGTCTTGCCGTTAAGTATCGGTCTGTGGCCGAGGCCATTGAAGATATTACGGGAGAGGCGATAGAGATACTGCATATTGTTGGAGGCGGGATACGAAATGAGCTGCTTTGTCAATTTGCGGCGAACGCCATCGGAAAGAAAGTTATCGCCGGGCCCATAGAGGCGACGGCCACTGGGAATATCCTGATGCAGGCCAAAGCGGCAGGGCAAATTAAATCGCTGGGAGAACTGAGAGAGGTTGTCCGCAACTCATTTGAACTGAAAGAGTATCAGCCGCGGGACAGTAAACTCTGGGACGGACACTACGAGAAAATCAAGAGCCGCTGACTACATTCTTAGCGAAGAAAATCTTCTAACCTAATGAGAATTACATTGGTCGAAGAACTTGAACGAAAACTGGATAGTTTCGATGCTGTCGAGAGAGAGCAGGCATTAAGTGCGTTGCTTGAAAAGGTTGAGGCGGGTGAGATAACTTTACCTGAGGCTGGAACGGCTGTTAACCTGCACTGTCATACTTTTTGCTCATATAACAGTTACGGCTATTCGCCGAGCAAGTTTGCGTGGCTGGCCCGCAAGAGGGGCTTAGCTGTTGCGGAGGTGGTGGATTTCGATGTACTGGACGCATTGGAGGAATTTCTTGGGGCGGGTCGAAGGCTTAATCTGAAGGCCTGTGCGGGGCTGGAGACGCGAGTATTCGTGCCGGAATTTTCCACGAGGGTCATTAACTCGCCTGGAGAACCAGGGATCTCATACCATATGGGAGTGGGATTCCCAAAAGCCAAGCTGGAAGGTGAACCGAGGCAATTTCTGCTGAATCTTCGTAAAACCGCACAGGAAAGAAACCGTGAGCTGATGGGACGTGTAAATGAGTACCTTCAGCCCGTTGAGCTGGACTATGAGCGTGATGTGCTTGTGCTGACGCCGTCGGGCAACGCTACCGAGCGGCATGTTTGTCTTGCGTATGCCCGCAAAGCCAAAGAGGTTTTTAAGGACGACGGTGCTTTGAGCAAATTCTGGGTTGAAAAGCTGGGCTGCGAAGCTGAATCGGTGGAGGGAGCCGAGGGTATAGATTTGCTTAATATGATTCGAGCGAAGACCATGAAGCGCGGCGGTCCGGGCTATGTGGTACCGGACAAGGGTTCATTTCCGCTTATGGCTGATTTTAATCGGTTTGTGCTTGCGGCCGGGGGTATCCCAACTATGACATGGCTGAACGGGCTAAGTGAGGGCGAGCAGGCCCTCGAAGAGCTTGTGGAAGTGGCCATGAGCGCCGGCACTACGGCCATCAACTTCATACCCGACCGCGATTACACGCCGGGTGTCAAAGACCAAAAGCTGGAGAATCTTTATCAGGTGGTAGAGTTGGCAGAGGAGCTGGGTCTGCCCGTGGTGGTTGGGACGGAAATGAACAGTCCCGGACAGAAATTTGTTGATGATTTTGACTCGCAGGAGCTTTCGCCGGTGTCGGGAGTGTTTTTAAAAGGGGCCTATATCGTTTATGCTCATTCGGTTTTGCAACAAGCGGGCGGGTTGGGATATACGAGCGAATGGGCAGAGAATAATTTTGGCAGTACCGCAGAGAAAAACGAATTCTTTGAGAGACTCGGGCGTTCGCTTGAGGTCGAGAATGAAGGTATCCTCGGTGAATTGAGTGAAGATGCAACTATCCAGCAGATATTAGAAAAGATCGGCAATTGATTATGAAAGCACAAAATACGGCAAATTTGCCAAAGACGCAACACGCCGTGCAACTGGTTGGTGCGGACGAGCTGGTCTTGAATAAATCCAAGGAGGTTTTCCGGCCCGGCCAGCATCAGATTCTGTGCAGGGTTGAGGCGGTTGGTCTGTGCTTTTCAGACCTTAAGCTATTGAAGCAATTTTCATCCCATGCCCGCAAAACCGAAATAATCTCGGGAATAGATTCGGAAATACTCAAAGAGATTCCAAGCTATGCACCCGGAGGTATGCCCACGGTACCCGGTCATGAAGCGGTGGTGAGAATCGCGGCGGTTGGCGTGGGTGTGGAAAGTTTTAAGGTCGGTCAGCGATACCTTGTTGAAACCGATTACCGCTGGCTGCCCACCGCCGGCTCTAATGGCTCTTTCGGGTATAACTTCGAAGGGGGCCTTCAAGAGTTTGTCCTGATGGATGAAAGGGTCATTACATCGCCGGAAGGAGATTCGATGTTAATACCGGTTTCGGAAGGGCTTTCGGCGTCGGCGGCAGCTTTAGTAGAGCCGTGGGCCTGTGTGGAAGATGCCTATGCCACCAGGGAAAGGCGAAGACTGAAACGGGATGGTCGGATGCTGGTTGTTGTGGATACTGATGTTGCAGAAGATGTTTTTGGTAAATTGTTTAATCGCTACGGCCGGCCGGGACAAATAACGTGGTTATCAAAGTTTGCGGTACCGTCAGGACTGGATATTACGATAACCAAGACGGAGGATATATCGGAGATTGCCGACGCCGGCTATGACGATGTAATCTATTTCGGGTCTGAGGCAAGTACGGTCGAGGTTCTGTTTGGAAAAGTTGCTCCGCAGGGTCTTCTCAATATTGTTCTTTGCGGGGGTAAATTCGGCAGGGATGTTGTCACTATGGTGGGGAGGGTCCACTATGGCGGTATTCGCATAGTCGGCACGACGGGGACGGACCCGGCTGAGTCTATCAAACATATCCCCGAGACAGGTGAAGTCCGGGCCGGCGACAAGATTAATGTTGTCGGTGCTGGCGGGCCTATGGGAACGATGCATGTGATACGAAATATCTGTCAGGGTGTTGAGGGTATCAGTATTTTTGCCGGGGACATAGATGAGGACAGACTGGCCACGCTATCTAAAGTGGCTGAGCCATTGGCTAAGAAGAACGACGTTCGGTATAAGCCTTACAATTCCAAAAGTCAGAAAATTGGAGAATCCTTCGACTACACCGTAGTGATGGCGCCGATACCTGAACTTGTGTCCGCCTCGGTCAAGGCCGCCGAGAATAGAGGAATCATAAACATATTCGCGGGAATCCCTGCGGAAGTTACCGCGACAATCGACCTAGACACCTGCATCGAAAAGCGATTGTATTTTATTGGAACGAGCGGCTCTGTTCTCGAGGATATGAAACGTGTCTTAGCCAAAGTCGAATCCGGCCGGCTGGACACGGATGTCTCGGTCGCTGCCGTCTGCGGACTGGACGGTGCAGGTGATGGAATTCGGGCAGTTGAAAAAAGGCAGATATCTGGTAAAATAATAGTTTACCCGGCCTGCAAGGGATTCGGGCTGACAGAGCTGGCAAGGCTCAGTGAGGAAATGCCTGAGGTTGGCAAGCGTCTGATTAACGGTATCTGGAACAAAGAAGCAGAAGACGCACTTTTAGAGGCGTATGGAAAATCTTAGAGAAAGATAGAGAAAGATGAGTGATACGGAGAAAATTGGAACCGGCCAGTGTGACGACCTGAAGGGCCAGAGGGCAGTTGTTACCGGCGCAGGTAGCGGCTTAGGCAGAAGCATTGCGGCAGGGCTGTCGCGAGCAGGAGCGATGGTCGGGCTGCTCGATATTGATGGCAAATCGGCGGAAGAGGCATCCGCCATTATCAAAAAAGAACTGCCAGATGCTAAGACAATGGTAATTGTGTGTGACGTTACCAACGAGACGGACGTCGAGAAGGCCTTCGAGGCCCTGCCGAAAGATTTTGGCGGCGTCGATATTCTGGTCAACGCGGCAGGTTTGGCACCGGCTTACCCCTTAGTGGATTTGCCGGTTGAGAAGTGGCGTTCAGCACTAGAAGTAAATCTGACAGGGTATTTTCTCGCGGCAAAGGCCGCGGCGAAGATTATGATAAAACAGGGCACCGGGGGCAGCATCATCAACATCAGTTCCAAATCGGGTCTGGAGGCGAGCAAGGACAATACTGCGTATAACGCGACCAAGGCCGGCGAGATTCATATGGCGAGAGGCTGGGCCCTGGAGCTTGGAGAATACGGTATAAGGGTGAATTCAATCTGTCCGGGCAATGTATTTGAAGGTTCAAAGATTTGGAATCCCGAGTACATAAAGGTGTGTGCAAAGAAGTACGGTATAAAGCCGGAGGATGTTATCCCTTACTATGTAAACAAGACGGCGCTGAAGCGCGAAATAAAAGGGCAGGACATTGCCGATGCTGTGGTGTTTTTGTGCTCGGACAAGGCCCGTACGATTACCGGACAAACGCTCGTTGCTGACTCCGGACAGGTAATGGTTAGATAGGTTTTTTTGGGTGATATGATAAGGTTGTAAGTATGGATTTTTGTATTGAAGACACGAGAAAGAACCCAATTCCGCGGTTGAAAGAACTCATAAAAGACGGGCTTATTACGTTCGAGCAGGTGACCGAATGGCTCAGGACGATTTATGAGATTCGCTTTTTTGAGGAGAAGGTCTTTGAGCTTTTAGGCCAGAATATTATCAAAGGCGCCTCACATCTTTACGCGGGCGAAGAGGCCGTAGCGGTTGGCGCTATTGCCGCTATCGAGCGAGGCGATGTAATCGGCTCGACGCATCGAGGGCACGGCCACTGCGGCGCCATTGGTAACAAGTACGCCGACAGCGAGGTTGACCGCCAGAACCACTGGAACCAGATGATGGCTGAGCTGATGGGCAAGGAGACCGGCTACTGCAAGGGCAGGGGCGGCTCAATGCACATAGCCGATGTTGATAAATGCAACAATCTGGGTTCAACGGGTATCGTCGGTGGTAATCAGCCATCCGCCGTCGGAGCGGCTTTAGCAGAAAAATACAAAAAAACCGGCAAAGTCGTGCTTTCATTCTTTGGCGATGGCTCTACGAATTGCGGAAGTTTTCATGAGTCGATGAACATGGCGTCAGCTTTGACCGTGCCTCTGATAGCGATAATTGAAAATAATCTTTACGGGATGAGCGTTCCTTTCTCAGGCAGTGAAGTCGAAGGAACCCTACCGGCGAGCAATATCCAGGACATTGCAGAACGCGCTTACGCTTATAACATCCCGGCGATGATAGTTGACGGTCAGGACGTCGTGGCCGTTTACCTCGCTGTCCACTCGGCAGTTAAATGGGCAAGGGTTGAAAATCAGATGGTTATCATTGAGGCCAAGACGTATCGCTGGTACGGGCACAGCCGAAGCGACCCACGGGCCTATCGTACCAAGACCGAAGAAAAGGCCTGGCACGAGAGAGACCCAATTATTGTCCTGAGCAGCAAACTGCTCGACGATAAGCTCTGCGACCAGAACCAATTAGACCAAATAAAGGACAGAGCTTTTGAGACCATTGAAACGGCAACGAAGTTTGGCATGGACAGTCCATGGCCCAATCCGGCTGATTTGACCAACGATGTGTACGTGGATGAGTCATATCCGGCCGAATTAATCGAATCTGAAAAGGCCACTTCTGCGAAGGTAATGGAGGCAACGGATGCTTTCAACACGGCTTTGGCTTCATCGACTGCCAAAACAAAGAAAGAGGCCACCGAGCAAGCCAAGGCGCAGATTAAGACGCAGTACGGCATGGATGTTATGACGATTGGCCAGGCTGTTTCAGCTGCTCAGGCTGAAGAAATGAGGGCAGATGAGAACGTCATTATAATAGGTGAGGATGTGGGCCTGTACGGCGGAGCGTATCAGGCGACACGCGGTCTGTTGACGGAGTTCGGCACGGAGAGGGTGATTGATACGGCAATATCGGAGGCGGCGATTGCAGGCACGGCTGTTGGTGCGGCCCTGCGTGGTATGCGGCCGGTTGCCGAGATTATGTATGTTGATTTTGTCACGATAGCGATGGACCAACTCGTCCACGTAGGCGCATATAACCGCTACATGTTTGGCGGAAAGGCCAAGGTGCCGATGGTTCTGCGGACCGAAGGTGGTGTCGGCAGGTGTATCGCCGCGCACCATTCAGAATCACTTGAGGCGTGGCTTATGCATCCGCCGGGGCTTTACGTAGTGATGCCATCAACGCCTTACGACGCAAAGGGTTTATTAAAAGCCGCTATCCGCAGCGACAATCCGGTGGTCTTCATCGAGCACAAGGCGACCTATGGCCAGTTCGGTCCGGTGCCTGAGGGCGATTATATAATTCCACTCGGCGTGGCGGATGTCAAAAAGCCAGGTGCAGACGTAACCATCGTCAGCTACAGCAGGATGGCAATGTGGTCATTGGAGGCGGCTAAAGTCCTGGCCGAGCAGTACGGCATCGACGCCGAGGTAATTGACGTTAGAACGCTAAAGCCGCTGGATGTAGAGACGGTTGCCGAATCAGTTCGCAAGACCGGCCGACTCGTTACGGTCAGCGAGGGCTTTGGCACCTGCGGCGCAGGCAGGGAGATAACCGGCCAATTGATGGAATATGAGTTTAGGGACGGTAGCCGCGGCTTCGATTATCTTGATGCGGCTCCGGTCAATCTTGCAGCGGCGGATTGTCCGCCGCCGATGAGCGAGCCGTTAGAGCTGGCAAGTATTCCGAGTGTTGATGGAATTGTTGAAGCGGTTAGGGCGACTTTATAAACAGGGCAATGCAGGCGAAACCGTGAAGGAAAACGCCGTAAATTGCAGTATAGGAGGGTTTTAGGGTTGCAAGAGTGGTAAGATTAGCACAGGTTGTGCCTGGCCGTACTGACAGAAATTGGGCGAAGTTGGTGGACGGCGGTGTGGGTTTTTGGGCTGAAAATGGGGGTAGGAAGAAAGGGAAAAGTGAAAAGGCAAAAGGAATTGGACCTTTGATTTTGGGTTAAAAATGGGGGTTGGGGATTTGACAGGTGCGGGGTCACCCTTGATTTTAGGTTAAAAAGCGCGGTTGGGGGTCTGGAAACGTTCGACAAAGTGTTTCAAAGTGTAAAAAGTTTGGAAAAACTCAGAAAAAGGGGTGAAATGGCGCTCGAATAAGTGTGCGAAATGTGTAAAACGTTTGAAAATTTAGGAAAATTTTAGCGTTAAAATGGGGGGTTTGGAGGGGCAAAGGAGTGGCGGGGCGGGAGGCGGCGCTCAATATACACTATTTAAACTAGTGTATATCTTGGAGGAAAGTGTCGCA
>CAZENQ010000103.1:0-11061 GCA_964513655.1 uncultured Pirellulales bacterium
AAAAAAATAAAAAAATCAAATTATAACCCTTGACGGATGACCTCATAGCAGCCCCGTATCTATCCTCATTACGGGAACAGGTACTCCTTAAGCCAGTTATCAGCCATAACGTCATAATCCTTGAAGTTGACAATGTCAGGGTTGCTCGGGTAGTAATTGGCGTCAACCGCCGGGTCGGGTACCCTCACAACAAGATTAGTCGGTTCATCCAGCGGAAAATATATAGTACCCTCTACGCCCGCCAGTCCCATGATTTCATCGACTGTAAGGCTGCTGTCGTAGATACGGACATCATCAATACGGCCCTTCACCAGCCTGCCCGTGAACCCCCCGCCTGCGGACGTTTGTGGGTCACAGCCAACAAAAGCGTTGGCGTCCCACGCATCCGGTCCATGGTATGTCACGTTTGACTTCTGGGAGAGCGTTGTTCCGTCGCTCATATATACTGTCGCTTTTTCTGGACTGACCACAAGGCCCGTAAACGTCCATTGCCCGTCTGGAACCGTTAATCCAGTCTCGAAACTCCACCACCAGTCGTCCCAATGGTACCTCAAATCATGAACGGTAGCGGTCTTGCTTTCACCTCCAAAACCAATCCCGGAAACGGTGCTGTGCCACGCGCCTGAAAGGGTGTTGGGTCCTCGGCAGAATACTATGCCTGACCACGGAGACTGGTCGCCATCTCGCTGTACCCATGCTGTTATTGTTGCGTTATTGGTATTGATGTCAAGGGGTGGAATTACGACATGGTCGTCGATTCCGTCAAATTCCAGACACTCTGCCCTGTTCGGGTCGTTTACCCATGTTGGACCGGGCGTGCCGCCGAGCTGACCGTCGTGGTTCGCGTCTGACGTCCCGCTGTTGTCAGCAACCTGGCCTGACGTTTCATCAAGCTTCAACCATACCATCGGGTCATAAGCCGGAGGCGATGCAATGCCCTCACTATCGCTCTGGAGCCAGTCTAACGCTATCTGCTCCACGTCATAAGCGTCGATAACGCAGTTACCGCTGAAGTCGCCGTAGCCAAGGGAAAGCGAAGGTACGCATCTCTGCGGCCAGACCTGGACATCGTCGAACCATACCGTACCTGTGCCGCCGGCCTTGTTCTCGCCTACCTTGTCGGCGCCACCAAAGCCGATGTGGACCCTGTCGACGTTGCCTAAGCTCACGCCGCACGCGTCGAAGATTGCAAGGTCAATGTTCCACTCGGTCCACTGTTCAAGCTTCACGTCGTTCGGGTCACCGTCGTACATCACATAACCGCTGCTGCTGCTCGTATCTTCTAATTCGACCCACATAACGTCGCGATTAGTGGCGCTGTTGCCTGACTGACCGTAGAAGTACAGGACTAATGCCCTCGCATCGCTGACAGTCCAGTCCGGGCCGATTGGCAAATCGATAATGTTAGCGTCGATTACAGAGCCGACATACTGGCCCTTTATGGTGAAGCTACCGTCGTAAGCAAACCTTAGCGAGTTACCATCGCGTACGAAATTCGGGTCCTTCTCAGGGGAGACTCCCGAGCCGGTGTCGTTGACCCAGTAATCGTCCCACACGTTCCACAGCGCGGTTTGATTCACGTACGAGTCGAAGTCGTCCACCGTAAGATGCGAGGCCGTCGTGAAGCTCCACACATCGCCTGGATACGTACTGCCACCGTTGACATCATCTATCCGCCAGTAGTAAGTCGTCGAAAATACGAGCGCATTGGGGTCATAGTCACAAACATCAAACGTATTGGGACCCTGGTTGCCCATGAACACGTTATTCGGGTCAACCGTTGAAGTGGCATCGTTCACATCGTCAAAGCTCGTCCCAAGGTACACATCGTGCGTGACCGTGAAAATTCCCGGCGTCCAGTTGATTGTTACGTCACTCGGAACATCTTGAGCCCCGTCAGACGGGCTCGGATAAGACGCCTTGCCAACGTTCGCAAGCGTAAAGTCCCAGACCTGGCCCTTGACAGTCACGGTATTGACCTCATCGATTCGCCAGTAGTACTGAGTCAGTATCTCAAGGTTCCTGTCCACCGGCCAGTTAACATCAGAAAGCTCCTGCCTCTGTATGTATGTGCTCGTAGATGTAGTATCCGCGCCGTCTACCTCGGCAAAACTCGTCCCGAAGTAAACATCATGCTTATTCGCGTCGTTGCCGTCCGACCAGCTCAGAATCGGCCGCTGCAAACTCGCCGGCGGGCCCTTTACATTTCCTGCGCCATCTGCCGGACTCGGAGCCCATGCCTGGCACGGGTCGGTCGGTATCTCCGCCGCTAACGTCGTCTTGCCCTCATTCGATACGTCAAAGTCAATAACCAGCGCAGCACGCTTGCCAACCTCAGCAGTATAGTTGCTGTCCGTAATTATCTCACCGTGTCTTGCGCCGTATGATGTTATCGAAATCGCATTCCCGTTCGAGCCAACGTTCACATAGTCCTCATAGAAGATTAACGTGTCTTTTTCATCGCGCCCCAGTATCATCACACCTCCCGTCACGTCGATTATTCCCGTGTTGCCACCGTATGGACTATCGGTAATTTCAAGATAACGGGCGTTAATAGTGCCGCCGTGCAGGTTTATCTGCCCTGTCTCGCCCGCCCAGCTCGATGTACAATAAACGCCCTGGAAGACGTTCATCTCACCGTTGGTCATATCAAGCAGGCCAACGCTTCCCCAGCCGCCGACCTCGATATGGCCGCCGACATTTACAACACCGCCGCTCATTGTCATCGTGCCGGTGCCATTGACATCGTCTGATAGGCACGCTCCAATGGCGAGGCGGCCCGTTGCCCACTGACCGTTGAACATGCCCCACTCGAACCAATCCGACCGCCTCTCGTAAGTGTCGCCTCCCCAATCCTGGTTAGCGCCTATGGTCAGCGTCCCGCCTGTCACTGTCAGATAGTGGTCAGCGCACGGGTCCACGAAGCCGTTCCCGACAAGGTCGTCACCACCACCGACGAGAATGTAATTCACCTCCGCCACTATCGTCCCATCAATCGTCGGGTCTACCATAATATGCCCACCCACGATCAAATCATTGAGCTCCGCCGGATAGTCCTGCCAGCCCCCGCCTTTTCCAATATAGGCCTCCGAATTGATGTCCGGCACGGAATTCGCTGCTTTGACCCCACTCGGCCACTCCACCGTCCACCAGTTGTTCGGTTCGTCCCAGGAGTTCGTGGGGGCCAGGTCACTCCACCATGACCGAACATTCTGTGCCGCCGCGCTATTGGCCAAAGCCAATACAAAAACAACACAAATTAATAAATAAAATTTCTTGCTCATGATACTCCTCCTTAAATAGGAAACATTAAAATATTTCTTGGCTCCACCGCCAAAACAATATGATTTTCAACAGGCACGAATCCTCGCACAACGAGTGCGAATAACCTTTGCATATTTTCCGTAACCAATTCGCACCTGCCCAATCAACTCAAAATAGCGGGTATTTAACCCTGCCTCACAACAGCAAAAAACGTCCTCACCGTGCGCAGCACTCTCAATGGCTGATATTATAGCACCTTTACCCGTATTAAATCAAGCCTTTTTCGCGCAAAAATTTTACCATTTTGCGCAAAAAACCCGCTGAATCTGGTTTTTACTTGTCCTGAGGCCAAATACCTTGAAATTCTCCCGCACTTATGTTATAATTATCTCACTTAGGTTTAAGCTCTTCAAATAAAGATGCGTTGATAGTCTTATCGGATGAGGTACGATGTTCAATTCACTTAGGCAAGGCCCTTTCCTGTTTGTCTCCCTGCTCTTTTGCGTTCTCGTTTCATCGTCGTCCGCCGAGCCGATAATCTTTGATAACGGTTATCCGCTGTTTGATACCTACGCCGATGTCTTGCACGCCCACGGCGGAGGAATACTCCAATACGGCGGATACTTTTATTATTTCGGCGAGAACCGAAACTACAACGGTGATGACACCTTCTTTGCGGTTTCGTGTTATCGTTCGAAAGACCTTAAAAACTGGGAGTTCCGCAACCACGTCCTGACGCGCGACGCCGACCCCGACGTCGAATTTGCCAAGATTGAACGCCCGAAGGTCGTTCATTGCGCAGCCACCGACAAGTTTGTAATGTGGGCGCATAAGGAATACGGTAACAACTACAATGAGGCCCGTGCCGCCGTGGCGTGGTGCGATACCCCTGATGGCGATTACACCTACGTCGGAAGCTTCAATCCCCTTACATACATGTCACGGGACTGCACATTGTTTGTCGACGACGCCAACGGCTACTTTCTCTCCGCCGCGAATAATAATGCGGACCTGCATCTCTACAAGTTAACCAGCGACTACCTCAGTGTTGATTATCTCGTCACAAAGATATGGGTGGGCCAGTCGCGAGAGGCACCTTGCCTTTTCAAACGAAACGGCTATTATTTTATAGTATCTTCCGGCTGTACCGGATGGACGCCCAACCAGGCCCAGTACGGCTATGCAACCAGTCTGGCCGGACCGTGGTCAAGCCTCTATAACGTCGGCAACTCCACCACCTACAGCAGCCAGTCGCACTACGTCCTTACATTACAGGGCAGCCTCGAAACCTCATATCTCTACATGGGTGACCGCTGGGCACGCGCCTGGTCGGATTACACCGACCGCAGCCGCTACATCTGGTTGCCTCTCGAGTTCACCTCTGATACGAGCATGGTGATGAACTGGTACGAGGCGCTCTCGATAGATACCGAAACCGGCCAGATAACTAATTCCAATGAGTCTATGGTCGGCTGGGTCAAGGTCGACGACGATGACCCAAACATCACCTATTCAGGAACATGGGGCACCTGGTACGGAAACCCCGGTTATCTTGGCACCGAGCATTACAGCGAGGTTAACGACTCCAACGCAACCTTCAGCTTCACCAGTACAAACGCCCGCTATTACGGCTTCTTGCGCAACGACCTTGGCATTGCCGAGATTCGTGTTGACGATATCCTGCAGACGACGGTTGATTGCTACAGCAAAAACGCCGGCTACGATGTACTTCTCTACGAAACCGACACCCTGTCTTACGGCCCTCATACCCTCACCGTCCGCGTTACAGGCAACGCAAATAACAGGTCCAGCGGCTTTGAGATTATTTGTGACGCCTTCGCCTACTACAAATTGCCGGATGACTTTGGCTCCTTTGACCCTTCTACTAATGATTACCGGCTTGTCAACCGCCACACCGGCAAGTCCCTCACCGTCTCCGGCTCGCCCAAAACCACACCCGGCGCCCAGATTCAGCAATTCCTCTACGCCGGCGACACGTCTCAGCAGTGGCAGCTCAACGAGCCGGCCCCGACATACAACACCATAACGAGCCTCGCCAGTGGCCAGCTTATGGACATCGACGGCAACTCCACCAGTGAAGGCGCCAACATCGTGCAGAACCCCGCTGACGGCGGCTCCGCCCAAGAGTGGCAGCTCTACAATACCGGCAGCGATTTCTATGGAATGATAAATGCAAACAGCAGCCTTCTTGCCGGCATACAAAATAGCTCCTTCGCTGATGCCGCCCCTGCCATACAGGAAGCTGACTACGACTATATCAGCCAGCAGTGGCTCGTCTTCGCCGAGCCTGACCATATCGGCCAAATCTGGATTGAGGCTGAAACTGCCTCCGGCCAGCCCGATTTCGCGCCGTTTGCCGTCAACAGCGGCGGCGCACTTCCGGAGGGCCAGTACATAGCGGTCCCGAATGGCTCCGGTGACCAATCTGAGCCCGTAACCGTCGGCATCTGTCAGTACAACTTCGACCTGGACAACTACTGCCTCGCCGAGATATATCTTCTCGGCCGTGCGCCTGCACAGAACTCCAACACCTACTACATCAGTATGGACGGCGGAACTTATGATACCGTCACCCTGCAGGAGCACCCCTCCGATTTCCTTTGGGTCAAGTGGTCGCAGTTCGGCCTCGACGTCGGCACACATACGCTCACCATAGCGCTGCAGGAAGATGGCACATATCTTGACAAGGTCCTCATTCGTACCCGAAAGCTCCTCGACTTCAACACCGATGGCTTCATCAACTTCCTCGACTTTGACGACCTTGCCTCCGCCTGGCTTACTTCCGACCCCGAATGTGACGTCGTTCCCTACGGCGGGGACGGCTCCGTTGACTCCCTCGAACTAAAAGCACTCGCCGCCGACTGGCTAAAATAATCCTCTCAAACCACCCCGCAACCTTTACCCCGTGAGATGACCGCCGCTTGCCCCATTGCTTAGAGTCCTCTGGACTCTCAGGGGTCTATCTAACTCGGGTCCCCTCCCACTCAAAGACCTCCACCATCCCGGGTGTAAATAAAACCGACGCGTCGCGCTCTTCGCCCCGCTCCCTAGCCAACCGCATCTTCTCCACCCGTTCGCTCAAGTCCCCCCAGCACACGTACAGCTTCCCCTCTACATTGTACTCACTCCCCATCCAGCCCGTCACATAAACACTCCCTTTGATTCTATGACTGTCACGCATCTGATAATCGAACTCCTCCAGCAGCAGCCCCCCGCTCGCAATAAAGTAAAGCTTCGACCTGTCCTCTCCCTCTTCATCGCTGTAAACCTTCGTCTTAACGATATTCCCCCTGAAGCTGTTCGTCGGATAACGTCGCTGCTTGTCCCTCACCGCGGTATACCTCTTCCCCGGCGGCTCGCCCCGCTTAAACTCTCCGCTCCATTCGCCTGCCACTGTCCCGTCCCCCCGTACCCGCAGCTTTATTTCACCGCATGTCTCCTCCTCCTTATGCAGTTTCGCTTCATAGCTTAATCCTTCTATTATCTCCGGCTGCCCTTCAAATAGCTCAGGCTTGCCACCACCCAGCTTTACATCGTACATCAGCCACTCACGCTCCTCCCAGGGCTTAGCACTCGGGTCCGACCACCTCACCTCCTCCCGCATCGTCCCGCGACTCAAGCTGCGATAAACGTTCCAACTGATAAACGCAACCACGCACACAAAACCTAAAATCCCCACCACCAAAGCCGCCAGCTTCATCAGACGCCCGTTACCTTCCTCCTCTTCGTATAAATTGTCATCTTCCATATACATACCTTTACCTCGACCACTCCCGCTTTTATACCAAAAGACCTAACTCAAAAAATACTTATTTATCAACAGGTACTCGACCACAACAGCAACCACGCATAACGCAACAAAATACCACAGCTTCACCTCCGCCCACGCATCCTCCCAGTGCTCCCCTCGAAACCATGATATAATGTCCGGCGTAAACCAGAACTTAATCGACTCCCAGAAGCCCGACCAGTTTTCAAACAGCACCCTCCCTATCAAAATATAAACCGGCACGTTCAACACCCCCAATACAGCTAAAAGCACAACGTTAATTTCTATCCCGAATAAATCCACGAATTAATTCCCGCAGCTCTTAAACCGTAGCCAGCAACCCGCAACTCGCTACCCGTTTCATCTCTCACGCCATAAATTACCCCAATCCCCCCAATAACTCAACAAAATACTATACGCTAAACCCCCTACGCTATCCGCGGCCCTTTTCACCTCCACCTCCTCTAAGAACCACCGCATCGCCCGATTGCCCCATTCTGCCGCCCCTCGTCATTCTTGTCCTCCATAATCGCGCAGCACCTCTGCTACTTCCCTCTGTCTCTCAGGCGTCGTTGTCTTCATAAGATGCTCGTTTTCCAGAACAGAAAGTCCCGTTGCCAAAGGCGTTCTGCCCCCACTATCCCTCGCGTTAACATCGGCCCCGTTTTCCAAAAGTATTCTTGCGTTCTCAGCCCTCCCAAAGAGCGCCGCCTGATGCAGAGCCGTCACGCCTGCCGCAAAACCCCTCGCGTTCACGTCCGCTCCCTCATCTATCAAAAGCTGCACTATTTCAACACTGTCCTCACCTGCCGCTATATGCAGCGCCGTTATACCCGTAGAGGCTTCCGCGTCAACAGACGCCCCGGCCTCTAACAACACAGACACCATCTCTTCTGTTCGATTCTCCCCCGTTACAGCCAAATGCACCGCCCGAAGACCGCCTATAGCCTCCGCATTCACGTCGGCCCCATGCTCAATAAGCATCTCGGCTATCTCCAAAAATCCCTCACTAACCGCTAAGTGCAGCGGTGTTGCCTTACACTTTGTACGCACATCAACATTTACATCACCGTCTAAATGTATCTCTACCTTTCTCGGATTACCCGACAAAACAGCCTTGTGCAGGGGCTTAAGCCCGCGACGCTCGGCCCTGAAGTGACCGTGAATACCTTCCACTCCATCATCCATGAAACTCCTCGCCAGGGCCCTGTCCCCCTCGTATTCTCTCAGCTTTTCTCCCTCCACCGTCTGCATAACTGCTCTCTTCGCCCACATCGCCCCCAACAGCACCACTATCACAACAACAACAACCACAATAAGCAGCGAGTACCCCCGCCTCACTCTAACACTCTTCCTTCTCTTACCCTCTCTTAACATTTTATCGCTCCCTTCTAACTTCTTAATTCTCAATTCACTCTTTCTTCTCGCCATCTTCTCATTCTACACCATAAACACTTCCCACACCCGTTTCGGTCAAAAAAATTGCAAATTTTTTCCCTGATTCCACCAATTTTCCCCCTAACCCTCACCTCGTAGCGCAGCAAAGATCCTGAGCCTGTCGAAGGGTTACTCCTTACTCCTTACTCCTGCCTTCTCACTTCACTCTTCACTCTTCGAAAACCGCCCCGGCCGAGCCTTTTACCCAACACCGCTGCCTCGCGAGCGTGCTTTGGGCTAACTCCCCTTGCACTCGCCTAACGCGGTAGAGTTGTCGTTGAAAGAAGTGGGCTTATAGTATTTTGTTGACATTTTATTGCCGGTAGACTAAATTGGCAACAAAAAGTGTTGGATATTATTATGTTGGCTGAAAGGAGATTGAGACATGATTTTCGTTGTCAGAGATGACCTCGCGGATATCGAGAAGGTGGTAGCCGACACTTTCACCGATCTCAATGTCTGGGAGCGCAGGCACGTTCAGGAGTGGATTCGTCAGTGCCCCGAAATACTTGGGGAGGAACTTCTTGTTCTCAGCGTCGAGTTCGATAGGTTTACTGTATCTCGTGATCGCCTGGATGTCCTCGCGCTCGACCGTATGGGCAATCTCGTGGTCGTAGAACTAAAGCGTACCTCTCTCGGCGAATATGCCGATCTGCAAGCCATACGCTATGCGGCAATGGTTTCGTCGATGACCCTAAAGACGCTACTGCCGTACTACATGGACTACCAGAAGCGATATGAATCGGCGAGCGAAGTCACTGAGGAATCCTCCCTCTCAAAGATCCAAGAGTTCGTCACACGCGATGATTTCGACGATCTCTCCAGCAGTCCACGGATCATCCTCGGATCAGAGGATTTTTCTCAGGAGATTACGACAACCGTGTTGTGGCTCAACAAGAGTGGTCTGGACGTATCTTGCGTCCGCATCAAACCGCACAAGATTGACGAGCGAATTGTCCTTGTTCCCCAGAGGATCATTCCTCTTCAGGAGGCGAGGGAGTATCTCATTGAGATTCAGAAGAAGGAGGAAGTCCAGAAGAGCGGACGCTCTCGCTATCGTCCTCGCACTATGAAGATCATTCTGGAAAACAATCTGCTCAAGGCGGGTGACAGAATCTATCTGAAGAATGCGCTGCCGGAGCATCTCGGCTACTCCAAGAACGACCCCATGCTTGAGGCCACAATCACTGGGAAGCAGGGCCAGAGCAATGCTATCAAATGGGAAAAGGACCAAAAGGAGTACGCAATATCGAATCTCACGTGGCACATATTCAAAAGCACTCATCCGGACGGTAAAAGCCCCGGTGGAGTGAATGGTAACTGGCACTGGGTCACGGAAGGAGGAATCACCCTTTGGGATCTGGCAGAGCAGTTCCTCAGGTCCGCAGAACAAACGGATCGGAGCGACGCTTGACAGCGCACCTCATCCGGTCGTTATCATGCGTCGTTTTTAAAAAACTGAAAAAACTCAAAAACTAGGCACAGTCACCTATATTTTGAAAGGAACGATATTGGACGAATATTAAGGAAGCAACGGGAACTTCTTATACAGGCAGAAACAGCCTGCCTTTCCCGTTTTATGCGGACTGTATAATTATTGTTAGGCCGTCAATCATGTTACCAGTTGATGAAACAAAAATAAATAATATTACGATCCTTTCACTGAAATACGTCAAATTTAACCGTATACTTAAGCAGCTTCTAAAGGCGTATACAGAGAAAACAATACCATCTCAGTACTTAGATGTGCCATACACTATCACGTGTGCTGCGGCCCTTGAGTCGCGGCTAAATGACGAAATAGTCCAATTTTCATACAAGTCTTTCGAGACCGCTGCCCGTAAAATGGCGGAGTCATTCCTAACAATGAGTTTTCGAGGTAAACTAAATACGATTGTCCCATTTTTGACCTCAAATAGATTTGTCTTTAACACGGACCATGAAGTTTATAAAAGGCTCTTATCCTTGATCAAAGTACGTAACTCCCTCGTCCATCCGAAAGCGTTCTTTAAGGATATTTCAATTCAACAAGAGGTTGATCCTAATACCGGCAATGCGTTTCTTTATCCGGTCTCGAAGAAGCTCGCTGAAATAGGGGAAGACCTGTCACTTGGCTCAACAACAGAATATCTTCCCACAGAGTACCATGACGCGTTAGGCAAGCTTGAACAGATTTTCTTCAAAAATATCGGAAAACCAAATCGTCTAGGTAAGACTGGGCTAATTATTCCTAATACTGAACAGACCTCGAACTCGTAAAGGAGAAGGAACTAAGGTATCCGCCCATATTTCTTTATATAAATACTATTTCTTCTCTGTGTTCTCTGCGGCTAAATTTTTACCCCTTATTTCCCAGGCACTTAGCACTTGCTTGTGCTGCCTCCTGCTCGGATACTATTTTATCTGCACGCCTACGGCGTGCTACTTTATGTCTCCTCGTTGCCGCCTACGGCAGCACCACGCAACCTTGCCCGTCTCAATTCGTGCCCATTCTCCCTAAAAAGGAGCAAGGTTCTTCTTTGGCTTCACCAAGGCCGACTTGTCGGCAACTTAGACGAACTCCGCAGGCC
>CAZENQ010000104.1:0-10823 GCA_964513655.1 uncultured Pirellulales bacterium
CCGCAAGGACCTGCGCAGCGAAATCGCCCGCCTCATCGACTACTGCCAAAAATAAAAAGACTCAAGACTAAAGACCACTCTGCTGTGTGTTTTCTTGTGAAAACCAGGCTGACTAAGGAGAGTTATTTTTTGTTGCCTTTATCTATTACGTTAATGGTGTCCGTTCCTTCAAACTTGGTCCCATCGATAAGTTCACCGCTTACGAGAAGTTCCACCTCTCCTAATGTGTCTAAATCAGCAAGCATTTCCTGAAGTTCTGAACGGATGAATTTGGCCATTGCAGCCTGCCCTTCCAACTCTATCAAATCCGCTGCAATTTGTTCTCCGAGCAGAACACTATTGGGGTCTATGTCGGCAACGTTGTAGTCTTCGCTCAATCTGATATGGCAGGTAATCCATTTGCCTTTGCTTCGCAAATTAAGCATACCGGGATTGATGTCAATTTCAGCCTCAATCGCTGCGAGAATAGGCTTGAGCAGATATGCATGCGAACCCCCTCCAACTATCCAGCCCTTGTCATTTATGCACTCTGCTGAACTCAGCTCCCAGCCGAGATTAGGGTCAATCAAAGTATTAAGGTCAACATTATTGCCTTCGCCGGTAGCGTCGAATAATACAGCATAATGACGCATCGGCGCTATCATGTATAGGGCAAGCCCCACGATTTCGCCATCGTCATTTATTGATTTAGCTGCACCGCCGCCCATAGCGATGTTGTTGCCTTTGCCTGTAGGATCAAACAGTATCGCAAGCGGGCTGCCACCTATCATACCATGAGCAGCCCCCACAATCTGGCCGCTGTTATTGATTGAATTTGCAACGCCGGGACGGTTTTCCAGTGTGCCAAGGTCTATATTGTTCCCATCACCAGTAGGGTCAAACAGCGTCGCATGGCCGCGACAGTATCCCACAATTTGTCCGTTGTCGTTAATTGAAAGAGCTGCACTGCCAATTCGCGGTAGCATTGGACCCAGGTAAGTAATGTCATCTCCGCTGGTAGAGTCAAACAGCGTCGCAACATACACGAACTCCTCGGGAGGGGTTGAAGGGCCAGATTTGACATATCCTACAATTTGCCCATTGTTGTTGATTGAATAAGCGCAACTACTAAAACCGCTGGGTGTGCTCAGGTAAGTATGATTACCTTCTCCTGTAGGGTCAAAAATTACCGCTCTTGACTCGCCGGGTGCTGGCTCGATATTGCCTACAGCTTGACCGTCGTTGTTGATTGAAAGAGCATAACTAATAACGCCTTCCTGGTTATCAAGCATAATATTGTTACCGTCGCCGGTAGGGTCAAACAGCATCGCGCGGCTGCCACAGTGTCCAACAATTTGTCCGTTGTCGCTAATGGCCGTAGCTGAACCCTTGCCCAGGTCAGTAACATTATACATGACCTCAGTCACGGCACGCGAAGACAGCAATAGTGCTAACACAATTGCCCAGATAAGAATTCGATGCGTTTTCATCTTAAATCCTCCTGCAAGCTTCAATTATACGATAATTATACCGCTTCAAGCGACTCCAATCAAGGCTTTTTGGAGATAATTACCGATTTTTTTCAGACTGTCGCGGATGTCGGCAAAATTGGCTTGTATCCGCGATTAAACCGTCTTGCTGCGAGTAAACGCAAAACTTCTCTTTCACTTTTATTCAAACATCCTTATAATCTGAGGCTGGATTGTGTTGGTGCAGATATGGGTTATTTTCGCGAAAATATTGACAGGGCCGAAGGTTATCAGCCGGGTTTTCAGCCGAAGCGGACGGACGTGGTAAAGCTGAACACCAATGAGAATCCCTATCCGCCGTCGCCTGCGGTGGTAAAGGTGCTGGCGGAAATCCAGGCCGACCAGGTTCGCCGATACCCCGACCCGGTTGGCAGCACGTTTCGAGAGGCGGCGGCAAAAGTCAATGGCACCGGCCCGGAGCATATTATTTGCTGCAACGGCGGAGACGAGCTGTTGACTATTGCTTTGCGTGCGTTTTGCGATGAAAATCGCCCGGTTGCATATCCCGTTCCCACTTATTCTCTCTATCCGGTATTAGCCAATCTGCAAAACTGCAGAACGATTGAGGTCCCCTTCGACAGCGAGTTTAATCTGCCGGGGAAATTGGCCGAAACCGATGCTAACTTAACTATTGTTTGCAACCCGAACGCGCCGACCGGCAGCTTTGCAGACGTTGACAAGCTGGCCGGATTGGCGAGTAAACTCTCCGGCGTGCTGCTGATTGACGAGGCATACGTGGATTTCGCCGAGGAGAACTGTGTAAGCCTGGTTGAGGAATTGGATAATGTGATAATCCTCCGGTCAATGAGCAAGGGCTACTCGCTTGCGGGGATTCGGTTCGGCTATGGTATTGCCCGGCCGGGGATGATAGAGGGCCTGATGAAGGTAAAGGATTCCTACAATGTCGACGCCATTGCTACAACCGCAGCTGCCGCGGCAATAAAGGACAGGAAGTATTTCAAAGAAACAATCGAAAAAGTAAAGGCGGAACGCAAAAGACTGACAGAGCAGCTCAGAGACCTCGGATTTGATGTCCCCGACAGCAGCGCCAACTTTATTCTGACAAAATGCAGCAATGCCAGAGCGGTTGAGGTCTATGAGAAACTGGTAAAGCGAAACATCTACGTCAGATACTTTGCTTATCCCGGACTTGAAGATAAATTGAGAATTACTATTGGCACATGTGAGCAAAATGATAAACTGATTTCTGCCTTGAAAGAGATTTTATCAGAATGAGGTAACTTCCATGGAAGAAAGAACCGCCAAAACCCACAGACAGACCAAGGAGACCGACATTACCATCGAGCTTAATCTGGACGGCGTCGGTAAATACGAAATTGATACCGGTATAGGCTTCTTAGACCATATGCTCACCCACCTGAGCAAGCACAGCAAAGCCGATTTAGTGGTGAAGGCCAAAGGTGATTTAGAGACCGATGCTCACCATACGGTTGAAGATATAGGAATATGCCTCGGCGAGTGTCTAACAGAGGCGCTCGGTGATAAGAAAGGTATCGCCAGATACGGCCACAGTTCCGTGCCGATGGAAGAGACCATGGCCAATGTGTCAATTGATTTGTCCGGCAGGCCGAGTTGTGTATATAATGCCGACTTTCGCACCGACAAAATCGGGGACTTCGATGTCGAATGCATAGAAGAGATGCTGCGGAGCTTTTCGAACAGCGGCAAGTTCAACCTGCATGTAAACGTTCCATATGGGACGAACAGCCATCACATAGCCGAGGCGGTTTTCAAGGCATTGGCCCAGGCGCTTGCCACAGCGGTCGAAATTGTAGGCACCGACGTACCGAGTACAAAGGGGACATTGTGATAGAAGAGCACGACCACGAGTATCGAACCGGAATCGGCACGGATATCCACGAGGTGCTTGAGGGTAGAAAGCTTATGCTCGGGGGTGTGCTTATTCCCGACCAGGACGGTTTGGCCGGTCACAGTGATGGCGATGTTGTGCTCCATGCGGTTATAGACGCTATGTTAGGTGCGGCTGGGATGGGTGATATAGGGACATTGTTTCCTGATACCGACCCGAAGTTTAAAAACGCCGACAGTAAGGGGCTCTTGCTTGACGTCAAAAAACGCCTGGAGGAGAAGCGATGGGAGATTGTTAATGTTGACTTGACGATACATGCCGAGGAGGTGCGACTGGACCCATTCAAGGCCCAGATAAAAAGGTGTATCGCGAGTCTTCTGGGGCTCGATTTTACGGCGATGAATGTCAAGGCGAAAACGAACGAGGGATTTGGCGATATAGGTACCGGCGAGGCGATGGCTGCGACGGCGGTAATTCTTTTGAAAAGAAAGTACAAGAGGACACTTTAACGAGGTAGTTTGTTCGAGGTCTTTGCAGATGAAACTGAAGCTTTATAACAGCCTGACGCGAACGAAAGAGGAATTTAAGCCCTTGAAGAAGGGCGTGGTCGGGGTATATGTGTGCGGGCCTACCGTGTACGGACATGCGCATTTGGGGCACGCGAAAAGTTATGTGAGCTTCGACATCCTGGTTCGGTATCTGCGGTACTTACAGTATAGTGTCACGTACGTTCAGAATATAACGGACGTGGGGCATTTGACGGATGATGCAGATGAGGGGCAAGACAAGGTCGGCGAAGCCGCCAGGAGAGAGAAGAAGCATCCGATGGCGTTGGCTGAATTTTATACGAAGAGCTATTTTGAGGATATGGACAGGTTGAACTGCGTTCGGCCGGACATCAGCCCGCGAGCGAGCGGTCATATTATAGAGCAGATAGAATTGGTAAAAACACTTTTGGAAAAAGACTATGCCTATGAGGTCAATGGCTCGGTGTATTTCGATGTGTCGAAATTTGCCGATTACGGGAAACTTTCGGGCAGGAACGTCGAAGATATGCAGGCAGGTGCACGAGTAGAGGTTTCGCCGGACAAAAAACATCCGGCGGACTTCGCTCTTTGGAAAAAGGCCGAGCCCAATCATATTATGCAATGGCCGAGTCCGTGGGGGCCTGGTTTTCCCGGCTGGCATTTGGAGTGCTCCGTAATGAGCATGAAATATCTCGGCAAGACCATAGACATCCACGGCGGCGGACTGGAAAACCAGTTCCCCCATCACGAGTGTGAAATTGCCCAGTCGGAGGCGGCCAATGGTGTGCAGTTCGTTCGATACTGGCTACATAATAATATGGTCACGGTCGACGGCCAGAAGATGGGTAAAAGCCTGAATAATTTTATTACGCTAAAACAGGCCTTTTCCGGCGCTCACGAGAGACTGACCAAGCATTATGACCCAATGGCGGTCAGGCAGCTGATTTTGAACAGCCACTACAGGAGCCCTCTGGATTTTTCCGATGCGGCGCTTTTTGCGGCGCACAGTGGACACGAAAAGCTGACCGAAACAGTCAAGGCGGTCAGAATAAAAATGTTGCAGGCGCCCAAAGGTCCAATCGAAACAAAACTGGCAAAGCAGCTAAAGCAGTTCAGGGAAAAATTCGAAGCCGCAATGAACGATGACTTAAACACTTCGGTAGCGCTCTCGGTCCTTTTTGAACTTGTCAGAGTCGCTAACCAGCTCCTTGACGAAAACACGACCGACCAGACGTTAAGTGCAATCGATGCGTTGTTTGGCCGACTGGGAGACGATGCACTCGGAATCGTCGAGCAGCAATACGAGGAGCAGGTTACTGGTGCCGATCAGATGATAGATAAGCTGGTGAGACTTTGGATAACACGGAGGAACGAAGCGCGCAGAAACAAAGATTTCGGGTTGGCCGACGGAACCCGTGCCGAGCTTGATAACATCGGTATTGTCTTGGAAGACAGGCCGGATGGAACCACTGCATGGAGGAGGAAATGAGGATACTGGGTATTGACCCGGGTTTGCAGGTCTGCGGATACGGCTGTTTGGAGACGGCCGCAGACAAAGACAGCCTGGTTGAGGCCGGTATTATCCAGACAGATGACGCCGAGCCGATGGAGGTTAGGCTGAACCAGATTGCCGCCGATACCGGGTCGCTGCTGGGCAGGTTCAGTCCGCAGGTCGTTGCGGTCGAGGAATTATACTCGCATTATGCGCATCCTAAAACGGCGATATTGATGGGACACGCCAGGGGCGTTATACTACAGAAGTGCGCAGAAGCGGGCGTTGAGGTCAGAAGTTTCAGTGCTACGCGTATAAAAAAATCGCTCACCGGCAACGGCAGAGCCTCGAAAGGGCAGGTTCAAAGGACTATTCAGACGCTTCTGTCCTTGCCGCAGGTGCCTGAGCCGGCCGATGTGGCCGATGCGATAGCGGCGGCAATGTGCTGCGCAAACTCAATGGTAACATTAAAGGGCAGGTTATGATAGCCAGGATTGAAGGAATGCTTGTCAAGCTCGATGCCGATAGCGCTCTGGTACAGGTCGGGCCGGTCGGTTACGAAGTGATGCTGCCGGGCTATTGTGTAAGCGCGCTGTCGGATAAAATCGGCTCGGATATTAGTCTTTGCACGATGGAATATTATGAGGGGACACCACGCGGCGGGAATTTGATACCGAGAATGGTTGGCTTTTTGAATGCCGGTGAAAGGGACTTTTTCACAAAGTTTACCAGCGTAAAGGGCATAGGTATAAAGAAGGGGCTGCGGTCGCTGAGCGTTCCGATAGCCACTATAGCGGCGGCGATAGAGGATGGCGACGATAAGATGCTGATGTCACTCGACGGCGTGGGAAAGAGGATGGCCCAGCAGATTATTGCTGAACTGCGCGGTAAGTTGCAGCACTTCGCGATTGGGGCCGAGGCGCCGCGGGCTGCCGAGCCGAGATTTAAACCGTTCCAGGCAGAGGCACTGGAGATTCTCATTGCCTGGGGCGAAAAGAGAAACGACTCGATTGAGCTTATCGAGTTGGCCTGTCAGAGACACCCGGACGCAACATCGGCTGAGGAGCTCGTGCCTCTGGTGTACAGACTAAAGCAGGGAGTAGAAGTGTAGTTCAATGTTCAAAGTTATGGTTTACCGAATATGGCTATAGGTAGAGTTATAAGCGGGCAGTCACTGACCGAGATGGATGAGAATTTTAACGTCTCTCTCCGGCCGAAGAGCCTTAACGAGTGCGTGGGCCAGTGCAGGACAATCGAGAAACTTTCTATTGCGATGGAGGCGGCCAAACAGAGGGCCGAGCCTCTGGAGCATATTTTGTTTTATGGCCCGCCCGGACTTGGTAAGACGACGCTCGCTCATGTTGTGGCAAATGAGATGGGCGCTAGAATTCGGTGTTCATCCGGGCCGGCTTTGGGAAAGGCCGGTGACGTGATGGGCCTTTTAAGCAATGTAAATACCGGCGATATACTTTTTATCGACGAGGTTCACCGTCTCAGCACGCCTGTGGAAGAATTTATCTACCCCGCGATGGAAGAATTCAGGGTGGACTTTACCGTCGACAGCGGTCTGCATGCAAAGACGATAAATTTCCCGCTGAAGCGTTTCACCCTGATTGGTGCGACGACACGGGCGGGCCTGTTAAGTGCTCCGCTTCGCGGCCGATTCGGGATGTTATATCATCTGGATTTTTACAGCAGCGACGAGTTGACGGCGATTCTGGAAAGGTCCGCGAGACTGCTGGACCTGCCATGTGAGGACGAGACGCTGAAACTGATTGCAGGCCGGTCCCGCGGTGCGCCTCGGGTGGCGAACCGGCTGCTAAAGCGGGTGCGCGACTATGCACAGGTCAAAGGCAAGGGCGTGCTCAGCGCAAAGATAGTCGAAAGCGCTTTGAAGATGGAGCAGATTGATTCGCTGGGCCTGGACGAATTAGACAGGGCGTTTATGCGTGCGCTGGTCAATGTCTACGACGGCGGCCCGGCCGGTATCGATGCCATTGCCGCCACACTCGGCGAAGAGAGGGACACGCTCGAGGATATGGTTGAGCCGTATCTCTTGCAGATCGGTTTCGTCCGCCGGACCAAACGCGGCAGGGAAGTCACCAAAAAGGCCTGCGACCACCTTGGCCTCAAGTATCACAAAACCAAACCCACCGACCAGCCCGAACTGTTTGAGAAAAGTGAACCATAGGTCATTGCGAGCGCAGCGAAGCAATCCCTTCTATCATTCCCACGAAACCTGTCCCATAGGCAACGTCAGCCTCGATTTACTTATTCTTTTCTCCCAACATCACTTCCCCCAAGGGGAAAAATCTTATTGGATACGCTAACTATTCGTTAATCAAGATGAGAAGCTTGTTGGCCGAATCTTTATCCAGTTCTTTAAGTATTTCATATTCTTCAAGAGCAGAGTCGATGTCATCTACTAACAAATACGCTGCCCCCAAGGCACAGTGAGCCTTTGCATCATCAGGATTTATTTGAATAACCTTTTTGAAGGCTTCGATGGCGTCTTGATAACGGTCAAGTTCTACATAAGCAGCTCCTAAGGCAATAAGAGTCTCTACATCATCGGGCTTGATATGAATAGCCTTCTTTAAGGCTTCTATCGCTTCATCGTAGCGACCCAGCTCTGTGTAGGCTACGCCTAAGTTATTGTGAGAGTTCGCATCGTCAGGTTTAATGTTAACGGCCTGTTTATAGGCTTCTATCGCCTCATCGTAGCGACCGAGTTTGGTGGACGTTACACCCAGGTTATAGTAAACGTCCGCATAGTCGGGTTTCAGGCGAATGGCCTGCTTATAGGCCTCTATCTCCTCATTATGGCGACCGAGTTTGCCATAGACAAAGCCCAAACAAAAGTGAGCCTCCGCATCATTGGGCTTGAGTTGAATGACCTGCTTGAAGGTTTCCATTGCTTCTTGGTAATGACCGTTCTCGCCATAGATGGTTGCTAAGATAGAAAGAGTCTTTACATCATTAGGCTTGATTTGAAGGGTCTTGTTAAAGGCTGCTATCGCCTCATCGTAGCGACCGAGTTCGTCATAGACCCAGCCTAGTTCATAGTAAATATCCGCATCGTCACCCTTTAAGCGAATGACCTGTTTGTATGCTTCTATTGCCTCATCGTAGCGACTTAGTTTGCTATAGGCCCGCCCCAAGTAATATTGAGCCTTTGCATAGTCAGTTTTATTGGCAATGGCTCGCTTAAAGGCTTCTTCTGCTTCTTGATAGCGGCCAAGTTTACCATAGGTTATCCCCAAGTTTAAGTGCGCACTTGCAAAGTCGGGTTCTATCTGAATGGCCTGTTTGCAGGCTTCTATCGCCTCGTCGTAGCGACTTAGTTCGCCATATGCCCGCCCCAAGTTATAGTGAGCCTTTGCATCGTCAGGTTTAAGGTTAATGGCCTGTTTATATGCTTCTATCGCCTCATCGTAGCGACCGAGTTTACCATAGGTTATCCCCAGGTTAAAATGAGGTTCCGCATAGTCAGGATTTAAACAGATTGTCTGCTTGTAAGCATCTATTGCTTCATCGTGTCGACCAAGCTCACTGTAGGCTACCCCCAAGTTTAAGTGAACAATCGAATCATTGGGTTCTATCCGAATGGCCTGTTTGTAAGCTTCTATCGCCTCATCATAAAGCCCGAGTTCGCTATAATCCCAGCCCAGGTTATTATAATATTCCGCATCGTTGGTTTTTTCCTTACACCCAGTGACAAACACAGTAGCGACTACTAACAAAAGCCAGTGCTCTTTCGCTTTCATATTATCCCTTTTAAAAGATTCTGCTGGCGCACATTCTAACAATTCCTCCTCCCAATTCAATCCAAAACCTTTACCCCGTGAGATGGCGCAAGTATATCTAACTTGGGAATTTTTCAATCAAAAGTGCAGCTACCTACGGCCAAAAATCCGAAAAACTAAAACTTTTTTAACTGCCTTGCTAAAATAGAGTTACGAGTATCGCGAGTCCTAAATGGGAGACTTTTTTCGCACCAACCGCGCAACCCCCTCCAACATTGAGCGGACCCTCTGTCCGTCCGCTCTTTGAAAACTCAATAAATTCCCTAACCCCCGACCTCTGGCTCCCGATCCCTGACCACTGACCTAATTATGTCAAACAAACCCAATTTTATGGATGCCAAAACGAACGTAACCTCCGGGTTAACAACGCCTTATGAAACTGCTCATCTCCGCTCAACCGAAAAAACGAACCCAATCTCAAGCACACTTCCAAACGCACAACGCATAGCGAAGGACGCTGGACGCAGGACGAAAAAATGAAAAACAAAACCAATTTCCGAAGGGAAAATATGAACATAAACTAAGCTGTAACAAAGAGTTACGAAAATGAACAGCCCGGCAGACTCTGCCAAAACGAAACCAATTTTTGAAATTCCGGTTCTCTAAATGAAAGGTCAGTTTTTCAGGATGTGTTTTGCCATTTTGGGGGGTCTGTGCAGGATTTCGGTGAAGTGGTGGATTAGGACCTTTTCTATTTCCATCAGCGTCTTTTCATTCGTATCAGCAATCAATTTCAAATTGTTCAGGCAGGCTGCGACATCCTTTGTCAGTCTGATTTTGTCGGGGAAGCTGTTCTCGCAGTCCCTGCAGATAAGGCCGTTCATGGAGTTGCTGAAATAACATTGAGACCAGTCGGAGTTGAAACTTCTCTTGCAGTTTGCGCAGGCATTCAGGACGGGCTGCAGGCCGATTTCCTTAAGCAGTGACAATTGAAATAATATCAGCAGCGCCATGGCATTGTGCCGCTCGTTGGTATTTTGTAGAAACTGCAGGAAGCTGTCGAAGAGCTGCGGGTGCGGGTCGCATTCATTTGTCAGCTTGTCAACCAACTCGGCGGCGAACGAGACACTGTTCATGGCGAAAAGGTCATTGGCCAGATTGGTAAAGGCCGATTGTTGTTCGAATTCGGTCAGGGTGGCGAGCTTTGCTCCGGCTGAATCCGAAAAGACGATTTTCCCATGCGAAAACACCTCAAGGGGACCGTCGAACGCTGATTTAGGACGCTTCGAGCCTTTGGCGATGGCGCCGATTTTGCCGTTTGCTTTGGTAAAAAACGTTACAATTTGGGATGTCTCGGAATAGTCGACGGCACGTATGCAAATTGCCACATCCTTGGTCAGCATTTTACTTCTCGGGTGCTTTGGTGATTCTGATGCGTTTTATTCTTCTGGCCTCTGCCGAGGAGATGGTAAATTTCAGGTTTTTGTAATCGAAGCTCTCGCCGGTCTTGGGGACATAACCTAAGTGCGAGAAGACAAAGCCGCCTATGGTATCGTAATCTTCGTCCTCCGGCAGGTCAAATTCAAACTCGTCATTCAGGTCGTCAACGTATGTTCTTGCGTCGACCTCGATAGTGTTTTCGTCAATTTTCCTTACAGGCTTGGGCGGTTTTTCTTCGTATTCATCGGTTATCTCGCCGACAAGCTCTTCGAGGATATC
>CAZENQ010000105.1:0-10641 GCA_964513655.1 uncultured Pirellulales bacterium
CAGAAAATAACCGCCCAAAAGATGCTGCAGTCCAAGCGCGAGATACCGTGCTACTATCTGAATGTAAGGGCTGATTTCACCGAACTGGTGGAGCTGCGAGCCAAAATGAACGAGACGGGCGATGCGAAAGTATCCTACAACGATTTTATTATACGTGCGGTTGCGACAGGAGTGGAGAAGTTTCCGATTATGAGCGGACAACTGGCCGGCGACGCGATAAAACTGGCTGACGCAATTAATGTCGGTCTTGCAGTCTCGGCTCCAAAGGGACTTATCGTCCCGGTAGTAAAAGACGCCAACAAAAAGGACGTAAAACAAATCGCTGCAGAAACGCAGGCCCTTATCGAGAAGGCCCGGAATGAAAAATTACAACTCAGCGATTTGGAAGGCGCATGCATTACGGTCAGCAATCTTGGCGGCTTCGGTGTAGAGTCTTTTATTCCGATAGTGATTCCCGGCCAGTGCAGCATCTTAGGTATCGGCAGGATTGCAGACACGTGCGTGCCGGACAACGGCAACATTGCTATTCGCAAATTAATAAGCCTGACGCTTTCAGTGGACCATAAAGTTGCCAACGGCGCGTATGCAGGTCAGTTCCTGGACTTCGTACGGAAACAACTTGAAGATACTTCCGCATTTGTATAAATCAGTTGTGGTTATGGCATATTGGCACCACAAACAATAAGGCGCTTATTAGTAAAGCTAAAGGTTAGAATGACGGAGTATTCGTGATGGCGAAGAAAAGTGAAGCGGTGCGCTTGCCGAATATAAGGAAGGCGACACCGAAGATTCCCGTTATTGGTGTTTTTGCTGCCAGTGACCCCCGTATTGACCATGCGAGTCGGACCCGGTGTATAAACATTGCAAAGATGGCGGCTGATGTAATAGGCCGGTCTGTTGTTATGCCCGACAAAACAGCAGTCCCGGCGGTTTACTCTGCGGTGCCGGTGGACGGCGAAGCGCAGGCTGATATTGTTGCTCAGCAGTTTCGCAAGGCCGGCGTGGACATACTGGTATGCGTGGCAGACACGTGGGCTTTCCCCCAGCCTACGACCATCTCGCTGCTGCAGCAATTTGGCGCAAATACACCGATAAACATTACCAGCGGCAACAGCGGCCCTAAACCGGGTGTTGTGTACGCACATGCTCTTCGCGGTGCGATAAGTCAATACGGGCGGATGGTTGCTTTGAATATCGGCAACTGGCCGGATATAGGGATGAATCCTGTGATGAGCAAACAAACTGCCAAAAACTTGATTGATTGGTGTTACGCTGCGGTAACGGCGGTGGCTTTACGCGGGCGGAGAGTTGTGGTATTGGGGCATGATTCAATGGGGATGGAAACCGCCCTCGCTCACATACTGCCGACAAGAAACACCTTCGGCCTTGAAATCACTCGTCTGGATATGAAGCTGTTGGCCGATATGCTGAATAAAAAAGCCTATAACGAAAAAGAGCTCAAAGCGCTGCGAGGGTGGATTGACAGATACGTCGGAAAACGCTTGGAACTCAAGGACGAAGCGGACAGTGAACGATTTGACATGAGTCTGGCAATGTACTTAATCGTCCGCGACCTGATGGCTGACTTGAACGCCGTCGGTGGCGGCTTTATGAGTCAGTTGGAATGGGGCAGTGACCGCAGAGGTATTCCGCTGCCGGTGGCCGATGTTATGGAGTCATTCTTCAACAGCACATTCGACCATAACGGTCGCAAGGCCCCCCTGCCTTATGCCACCGAAGCCGATGTCCAGGGACTTTTGACCATGCTATTTATGACTTACCTGAGTGGCGGAAATCCGCCTCTATTTATGGATTTCAGAAAGGTATGGGAAGGGTGGGAAATCAAGGAACTGGCCAAAAAAATCGGCGTTAAAGAACTGAATAGAAAAGCGGACTGGTACAACAAGGGTTTGGTTGACGGGGACAACTCCGGCAGTGCGGCATTTGACTGGGCGGCTAGGCCCGGGGCATCCGTCAGAGAAATTATGAAGGGCGTCGCAATGCCCCTGGCAGAAGACTTTTACTTCCCCGGCGGCGGTAATTCGGTCGCTTTTATGACGCCAGCCGGCATCGAGGGTATTGCTGCTCGACTGGCTTACAGCAGCCTTACAGGGATGTTCAGTATGGTATGGGACGAGGCCCGTACGACTGAAGTGCCGAGGAAACTTGGTCAGGCAATGTGCGAACTGACTACACCCACGTGGCCGCACACTTTTGTCGTGCCGAAATACGCGAGTATGACCGAATACAAGCAGTATCCGCCGGCCAATCACTTCCATATGACGTGGGACCTGCCGGTAGCACGCTTACAGCACTGGATGGATTTGACGGGTGTGTTGAGTATAGCGCCCTGGGCAGCTCGACCGAAGTTTATCGAGGGTGTTGACAGGCCCCAGCCTCTGGTGCACCTTATCAACGGCGGAGAGAATACATTCAAATCGCTGACAGCCCACGGTTGAAGTACAGCGCACTTCATCAATGGGCGATATAGGACTCGAACCTACGACCTCACGGGTGTGATCCGTGCGCTCTAGCCAACTGAGCTAATCGCCCCAAGGTCTATATATTAGAACCTCCGATGGTACCGTTTGTCAAGTTTTATCGATACAAAGTCACGTTTGCTTTGCCGGCAAGGATTGTTTGTCATCTTTTGCCAATGAGAAGACGGTGTTGGGCTTTCTTAAGCCGACTCGATGGCAACGAGATTGATGCGTCCGAGTTTTACACCTTTTAGACTGAGTATGTTTTCGGCGACCTTATTGATTTCACCAACGAGACCCCGCAGGACAATTACCTCAAGGCAGTCATGCTCATCGAGATGAATGTGAATGGAAGAGATTGTTTTTAGAATATGTGAATGCTGCAGGTGAGTTATCCTTTCCATCAACTTTGTCGAATGATGGTCGTAGACTAGGCATACGGCAGCGACGGCCCTGGCCTGGGGATTTTCCAGGCGTTCGGTGCTTAGCTGTTGCCGGATTAAATCGCGTATGGCTTCAGAGCGGCTTTGATACCCCCGACCGGCAATCAGCTTATCGAACATCGAAAGCAGCTCCTTGTCCAGCGAGACCCCTATGCGTTCAATCTGCTTCATTCCTGCACTCCCGACGGTCGCTTACAGGCCAAGGAACTGAATGGCCAAGCCGCAAAGACAAATAGTTGCTCCGGCTATAACATGTGAGTAACGCTGTAAGCGGGCTAATCTCGTGAAATTGACCCCCACTCTGGAAAGCAATACTACGCCGAGCATGGTGGCGATGGTAACTGTGCCGAACACACATGTCACAACTATCAAGCCAAAAACGCTGTTCTTTGCAGCCGGATACATCAGTATGGGAATCAAAGGTTCACACGGACCGAAAACAAAAATGACAAACAATGCCCAGGGTGCAATGCTCGCATCGTGAACATGGCTGTGTTCGATATGATGGCTGTGCACGTGAGCGTGTGCAACTTCACCGGTGTGACCGTGGCTGTGGCTGTGAGGCTGGCTTCGGTACGCTCGGCGCAGTCCCCAGACGAAATACACCAGCCCAAAGGCGATAAGCAGCCACGCGGCCACGTTCCCGCGGGTCGATTCGACAACCTCCAGTCTCTTAACCGCCAGTCCCAGCGACACGCCTATCAGGCCGAGCACAACTGAGCTGCCTATGTGCCCCAGTCCGCATAAAAAAGTTATCAATGAGGTCTTGGCCGTTGACCATTTTCGCGACCAGGACATCATGACGAAGGGCAGATAATGGTCCGGGCCCAGTATAGTGTGGAAAAAACCTATCGAGGCGGCCGTTACTATAAGAGCATTCAATTCCGTCGTCATAACTAACTCCTCCAAAAAACCTAAAAACACGCTATTGCGCATAAAAATATTAGATTTGTGCTACCATGTCAAGGAGATAACTGACGAAAAACATAATATTTTCGGACATGAACTATGTGACCACTGTTGCCTAAGGGGTGATATTATCACCGGTGATGGTGCAAGAAATGATATTCGGATTCAAAACTGACGCTTGAACAAGGCCTGCAAAAATAAATATCATGGAAAAATAAGTGAAACGCCAAATCAAGTCAGCAGAATCTGCTTTTTATCGGTCTTAGGCGGCCTTAATGGCTGCGAAAACCGCAATGTTTTTGTGTTGTTCTGATATATTCTTTATACTTTATTACAGAAGTAGCGGATACGACAAACCCCTGTGACATGCCATTATAAGGGGGGCAAAATGTTTTACCGCAAAACACAAAAAGGCGCGGCGTTTATAATATCGCTGATAGTTTTGGCAATATTATCAGTCTGGGCAGTTGCTATCCACTCGATGTCCGGCGCCAACGTTCAGATTGCCGAGAACCAGCGCAAAGGTGATTCCTCAAGGGCCTGTGCTGAATCGGGCCATGATGTTATTCGCTTCTGGCTCAGCCAGGTCATCATGCCGGGTACAACCAGCGCATCTGCGAAATTCGGCAATCTCGGCTCCTTCATGGAAAACGAGCTGACCGCTAATATTGCCGCTAATTATAACGGCAGCAACCTCATTGCGGTTTCGCCTGTTACTCTCGACTCAACAATAGCGCAGAATTTTGCCGCGCAAATAAGCGATATCAGCGCTATCGATCCCAACACAATCCGGGTAGATGTGACGGGTGCATATGGGCCGATAAGCCGGACGGTAAGAGTCAATTACGAATTCGGGCCAAGAAGGAACCCGCTCTTTGATTACGGCGTGGCGACAAAGGGGCCACTTAATTTGTCCGGTAATATCGAGATGGGCGGTGCAAACATCGAACTCGATTCAGGTGTTTATATCGACAGTGAAGACGCCAACGCCCTTTCCATTATCGGCAATTCGTCAATCGCAGGCGAGGTCGATATAACAAACCCAGATGCCGTTGTTAACTTGCAGGGTGGACAGGCCTCAATCGGTGGTGAAACCGGACAGGAAGCCATAGACAATCATGTTAACTTCGATGCGGACCAGATCCCATTTCCGGTTCCCAATCCCGGCTACTTCTTACCTTATGTCCAGAACACTTACGACCCAAACAATCCGCTGACCGAATATGATAACGTGGAGATACCGGCGGGAACCAACCCGGTTTTTGGTGCCATAACGTTAAGAGGTGTTGTCTTCATCCAGGCCCCTAATGTGGTCACTTTCACAGGAAATACCAGCATAACAGGCATCATCGTAGGCAACGGCGATTTGAATGATAACTCCGGGACCAACGAGATAAGATTCCTTGGTACCGTCAACAGTTACCCGGTAACCGACCTGCCCTATGAACCCCAATTCGAACATCCTGACGCCGACAGGTGGCTGCAGGACGAAGTCGGCACGTTCCTCATGGCTCCCGGCTTTGCTGCCTCTTTCGGTGGTAATTTCGACACACTTAACGGTGCTATTGCCGCCAACGGAATTGAGTTCTGGGGCGATGCCGGCGGAACGATTGACGGCTCGGTGATTAATTATTCTCCTAACGCGATGACCCTGTCCGGCAATAACGACCTCTACTTTAACTGTTCGACGACAGAGACGCCGGCAGGTTTCGAAACTGAGATAGTGCTGTATTACGATTCCAGTTCTTATTCTGAGGTTGTACTTTAACGTTTAATGTTTAATGAACACCTTAAATTGAATAGATACTGGGGTGATAAAATGAAGCGCGTAAAAACAACAATAATTTGTTTGCTTGCTGTTGTAATTACAAATTCGGCAGTGGCGGCTGTGCGCTATGTACCCGACCATTATCCCAACATCCAGGCAGCTGTCAATGCCTGCAGCAATGGCGACACGGTTGTAGTCGCACCCGGCATATATACCGGCTCAAGTAACCGCGACATAACCTTCAATGGCAAATCAATTACCGTGCGCAGTATCGACCCTACCGACCCTAACGTCGTAAACAGTACGGTCATCGACTGTGATGCCAACGATCGCGGCTTTGTCTTCGAAATGGGCGAAAATGCCGATTCGACAGTCAGCGGACTTACAATTACCAATGGATACGCCTTCTTAGGCGGCGCGGTTTACTGCTACAACAACAGCAGTCCTTCGATTATCAACTGTGTAATCACCGGTAACTCAGCGGTCTTAGGCGGGGCGATAATGTGCGCTAACAACAATACTCGTCCCAAGATCAGCAACTGCAAGATAATAGCAAACTCTGCATTGTTTGGTGGTGGTGGGATATACTGTAATGGCGCCAGCCCGGAAATAAGAAATTGCGTTATAACCGGGAACTCCTCTCTGTACGGCGGTGCAATCTACAGCCATAACGCGGGCAATCCGGTTATCGCCAACTGCACTATCAGTGCGAACACGGCCTCCAACTCAGCGGGAGCCATTTACTGCTACGAATCAAGCAATCTGACTATAAATAACTGCATCCTTTGGGGCGATACGGCCGGGTATGCGCCAGAGATCCTGGTCGGCAACTCGGGGACAGGCACTTCAATCCAGATTTCTTACTGCGACATTGAGAATCCTGATGAGAATGTGGTATACGAGCCCGGCGGCACTATAAACTGGGGCGAAGGCAACATAGATGCCAACCCGCAATTTACCCAGATGGGTTATCTAAGCAGCGATGAAAGTTTTATCGCAGGCGACTACCACCTGCATGAAGAATCGCCCTGTATTGATGCAGGCGACCCGGCCTTTGTCACGGGGCCTGATGAGACTGATATCGACGGAGAACCGCGAATATCAGGCGCCAAAATAGACATGGGAGCTGATGAACTTGTGGTTGCAATACCTGCCGAAGTCAAGATTACGCCTAAAACTCTGAATCTTGCAAGCAAAGGAAATTGGATTACCTGTGTCATCCGGCTTCCAGACGACTATGATGTCGCCGATGTCGATCCCGACACTATTAAGCTGAACGAAGAAATAAGCCCTGTGTCGCGCAAAATCAACCAAAGGGCACAAACGCTCCTTGTCAAATTTGACCGGTCTGATATCGAGCAGATGTTAGATGGTGTCACGGAAAACCCAGTTGAGCTAAGCGTTAGTGGCCAGCTCACCGATGACACCGCTTTCCAGGGAAGCGACACAATCACTGTAGTGAGCAAGGGCGGCTGACGGTAACTGTCCGCGGTTTTAAACAGTCTGGAAAACTGACAGGATTTTGTGGCTCTCCATTCATAAAATAAGTTCTGCACAGCCGGGGTATACTCTGGAGCCGCAGCGCGGATAGCCTCGCAATAGAATCCCACCTGCTATTGAAAAATAGCGCCTTAGTCTTTGCTGGTCACGTAGATTACCTGCTCGGCAAACCAATTAGGTGCCAAACTTACAGGGCTAATGCGCGTCTTGCCTACCGGAATCTTCTGTTGGACCTTTACCCCCAACTCCTCGCAGAACCTGTCGAAGTCTTTCAGTGACAGAAAGTGTATATTCGGGGAGTTGTGCCAGCTGAAAGGCAGCTGCTTGGTAACCGGAGCCCTGCCGGCAAAAAATAACTGTGCCCTGCTCTTCCAGTGGGCAAAGTTAGGAAAGCTGACAATCACCCTTTTCCCAACTCGCAGCAATTCTTTGAAAACCTTTTCAGGATTTTTTACTGTTTGGACCGTTTGCGATAATATTACATAATCGAAGCTTCTATTAGCATAATCTTCCAGACCCAGCTCAACATCGTGCTGGATAATGGACAGTCCCCGGCTTACACAATTCAGTACGAGGTCCTGCTGCAGTTCGATGCCTTCGCCCTTTATTTTTTTGTCAGCAGTAAGATCTGCCAACAGTTCGCCATCACCGCAGCCGATGTCCAGAACCGTACAGTTCGGCTCTATCAGGGACTCTATCAACTCGTAGTCAATACGCATGCGCTGGGCCTGTTCGAATCGGCTAAGCAAACTTTTTCTTCCAATTGCGTCCGGACGGTAATCTTTTCTTACTCCAGGCCGGTGCGTGGCCTGCAAAAAGCCGGAGATAAATGAACCAAGAATCTCGGGCTCCAGCAAAAAAGCGTCGTGGCCATAGGGCGAGGCGATGTCACAGTAACTAACATCTTTACGATTGGCAACCAGCACATTGACTATCTCTCTGGATTGTTCAGGTGTAAAGAGCCAGTCACTTGCAAAACTGATTACAAGGAACCTGCAACTGGTATTTGCAAAGGCGTCGACCAATGACCCATACTCCTTGGTCAAATCGAAATAATCCATCGCCTTGGTTATATAAAGATAGCAGTTGGCATCGAATCTCTCCACGAAGGCTTGCCCCTGGTGGTCGAGGTAAGTCTCAATGGCGAATTCCGAATTAAAATCATAATTGTATTCATCCGCCCTGCGCAGCTGCCGCCCGAACTTTTCGCGCATACCCTGTTCCGACAGATAGGTAATATGGCCTATCATTCGCGCCATCGCAAGTCCTCTGTCGGGCCCCCTTCCCTGATGGTACTGTCCGCCGGCAAAATTCGGGTCGGCCAATATAGCATTGCGTCCCACCGCATCAAACGCGATCGACTGTGCTCCCAGATGTGCCGTCGTCGCAATCGGCATGGCGGATTTGACAAAATCAGGGTACTCTATCGCCCACTGAAGAACCTGCATGCCCCCCATCGAACCACCGATTACCGACAAAACCTGCTTTATCCCTAACTTGTCCAACAACAGCTTCTGTACCCTTACCATATCGGCTATCGTGATAAACGGAAAGTCCAGGCCGTATGGCTTGCCGGTCTCAGGATTAATCGAGCTTGGACCGGTTGTCATGGGCGCCGGTGACTCCGGCTCGTCGCAACCCCCTAAAATAGTGGAGCAGATGACAAAATACTTATTTGTGTCGATTCCCTTACCCGGGCCGACCATAATGTCCCACCAGCCGGGTCTCTTGTCCTCAGCGCTGTTCAGACCGGCAACATGGGCATTGCCGCTAAGAGCGTGGCAAATCAAAATAGCATTATCACCGGCCTCGTTTAGCGTTCCATATGTCTCGTAGGCCACATCGACAGGGCCCAATGTCTTGCCGCACTGCAGCTTCAAGGGCTTGTTCTGTTCGACGACCCGTATTGCCTTTGTCTTGACGATACCAACCGAATTTCCGCTCAATTTTGCCATGGCTGAACACAAGTATACAGAAAAACTTCATTCTGTAAAGAACAACAGCACCAACCAGCCGTGAAACTGGCGGCCCAGCAGGTGGCCGGTTAGGATAATTTCTGCTTTAAAATTGCCAAAAAGTCTTGACACCGCAAGATAAGACCCATAGATTATATCTAGAGTTCCAATCTCAAAACATAGCGATAGATTATTACCGAATACCATTTAGGGAAAGGGCGTATAAAATGGCAAAGAAGAAAAAGGCCGGGAAGAAGAGAAAGGCCCCAAAAGGCCTGTGGAGCACAAAGGATGTCAACCTTCTTAAAAAGCTTTTCCCGAGCAATCCCACATCCAGGATAGCTGCAAAGCTCAGGCGCAAAACCGACGCAGTGAAAAAGAAGGCGTCCAGAATGGGGCTTCGCAAGTCAAAGAGATACCTAAAGTCTATCGGCAGGGCGTAACGAATCTCCAAATGCTCTCTGCCGCCTTTGGGGCCCCAAATTATAAAGTCGGTGTTTCATTAGTCTGCAAATGTGATTCTCCACGTTTGGGGACTCCATAAATGATGACGATATAATCGCTCACTCTTCACAGTGATTGCACTGCTTAATTTTGGCCGAGCCCAACTTCTCAGGGCTTAAAGCGCCCAAGTCAATCCGAACACACGGTTCATGGTTATCAGCTTTTAGCAATTGTCGGTGTCATATCCGGCGTTGCTTATTTCTAATCCCTTGACATTTCCTCCCAATATCGTTATTTTTGCACAAAGTTTTTATGGTACATTTGTACTGCTTATATCAGGAGCTTAATTTTGAGAGTTCTTTCAGGCATACAGCCATCCGGTCGGCTTCACATAGGCAATTTCTTCGGCGCAATACGGCAGCATCTCAAACTCCAGGCCGAGCACGATTGCTTTTACTTCATCGCCGACTACCACGCCCTTACCAGCAACCCCTCGCCAGCCGATGTCGCTCAGCACACTCTTGATGTAGCAATGGACTATATCGCCCTGGGTCTCGATACCGAAAAAACCGTCTTCTGGCGTCAATCCGAGGTGCCCGAAGTTACCGAGCTCACCTGGCTGCTTTCCTGCGTAACACCGATGGGACTTCTACAGCGATGCACAAGCTTCAAAGACAAAGTCGCCCAGGGCATGAGCCCCAATCACGGCCTCTTCGCATATCCGGTCCTGCAGGCTGCCGACATCCTCATCTACAACAGCAACCTCGTCCCAGTCGGCGCCGACCAGAAACAGCATATCGAGGTTACCCGTGATATAGCAATCCGATTTAACAACGCCTATGGTGAAATCCTTACCGTCCCAAAAGAATACATCATCGAATCCGTAGCCGTCGTACCAGGTACCGACGGCCGGAAAATGAGCAAGAGCTACGGAAATACCATTGAGATGTTCGAGCCGGAAAAAACCGTCAAAAAGAAGATTATGCGCATTGTTACCGACTCGACGCCTGTCGAAGAGCCCAAAGACCCCGACAAGTGCAATGTCTTTGCGCTTCTAAAGTTGGTGGCCTCAACTGACGAGTCAGCAGACTGGGAAAACAGATACCGCAGTGGTGGTATGGGCTATAGCGAGGCTAAAAAAC
>CAZENQ010000106.1:0-10625 GCA_964513655.1 uncultured Pirellulales bacterium
ACAATGCACTCCTTGAGTGCCACACACGCCGTCCAGCGGCTCTTGGACCTCTTCCCGCCCAACGAAAGAGACCTTGCCAGACAAACCCTGAGTGTCGCCATCAAGGCAATCATCAGCCAGATATTAATGCCGAGTATCAAAGAAGGAGTCGACAGAATGCCTGCCATTGAGATACTCCTTGCAAACCCGACTACCGGAAAACTAATCTATGAAGGACGCGAAACTGAGCTGCCCACCCTCATCAGAAGTTGTAAAGAAGAGGGTATGCAGGATTTTACTGACACCCTTGTTGAAATGATACAAAACGGAAGTATAGAGGCAAAAGAAGCCTATAAGCACGCGCCAAACGTCGACGAGCTCAAAATGGCGCTAAAGGGTATCAGAGCCGATACTACCGGCATCTTGTGAGTTGTAAAAATACTGTTTTATAAACGGAGTCTTTTATGCCGGGATTATTGCTGAGTGCTGTCGAATACGGCGGCTATATATCCATACTTAAATTTCTCGTATTTCTCGTCTTGTTCTTTCTGTGGTTACCATTGATAAGTTGGGTTTACAACGACGCTAGGGCGGTCGGAACAAAAGAAAACCTCTGGGCCACTGTCATCTTTGCCACAGGGGCCGCCTCCGCAATAATCTGCCTCCTAATACCCATTTTCCCAATCGGACCGCTCTTCTTTCTTATAGTCGTCGCTGCTGCCGCAATGAGCTATGTTATCCACCGCAACGCCAGAGTCCCCCAGTTTGACCGCGTCCTCACGCCGGAACACATCAAAGGACTCTTCGAAAACCAGCAAAAGAAAATGGACGCCATCAGTGCTCTCATCTTCATAACGCCAAACAACAACGAGATACCTGTCCCTGAACCCAGAACACCCGACTACTTCGGCTACAAAACAGCTTATGACATCTTCACCGATGCTATGTGGAGAAGGGCAAGCGACGTTATATTTGGACCGACTCCACAGGAATACAACGTCACTTACTTCATCGATGGCGCAGGCTTAAAGCAGAACCCTATCCCAAGAGACCAGATGGATTATTTCCTTCGATTTGTCAAAAACCTCGCCAGCCTCGACCCTAACGAGAAGAGAAAACCTCAAAAAGGAAAGTTCAGAATACACAAGGAAAAAGAAAATTATGACTGGGAAATAACCACCGCCGGTTCTACCGCAGGAGAGCACCTCAGCTTGAAACAAATGACCGAACAGGCCATCACAAAACTCGCCGATATCAACTTGATGCCTGAACAATACGAGCAGATGAACCGAATTAGAGACGTAAAACAGGGTCTGTTCATCCTTTCCGGCCCAAGAAAAACTGGAGTAACAAGCACATTCTATTCTCTGCTTAGAAATCACGATGCCTTCCTAAGCAGCATCTCTACACTTGAAAGGCAACCCTCACTCGACCTGCCCAATATAACCCAAAACACATATACCCTCAGTGACACCGGCACAACCAAATTCGCCAAAAAGTTGCAGACAGTCATAAGAACCGAGCCCGACGTCGTCGGTGTCGCCGGCTGCACCGACGCCGAAACTGCACAAATAGCCTGCGCTGCCGCCAAAGACGGAAAAACCATATATCTGACGCTCGAAGCTGACAACGTGATAAAGGCCGTCGGAAAATGGGTGAAATTAGTCGGAAACAAAAACCTCGCCGTCGAACCACTCCTCGGTATAAGCAACCAGAGACTGGTCAGAAAACTCTGTAACGAGTGTAAGCAGGCTTACGAACCTAATAAAGAGCTGCTTAGAAAGTTCAACATCCCCCCTGATAAGGCAAAGGTACTCTATCGGGCCGGAAAAGTAATATACGACAAACGAGGCAAACCCAGTACCTGCGATAACTGTCAGGGAACTGGCTTCTTCGGAAGAATGTGCGTATTCGAAATAATTATCTTGAATGGCCAGCTCAGAAACATCATCGTACAGGCAAAGTCGCTCTCCGAAATCAGCACACAGTTTAGACGAGCTAAAATGCTCTACCTCCAGGAGCAGGCCCTCAGAAAGGTTATTGATGGAACAACTTCCGTCAATGAAATGGTTAGAATACTTTCAACACCCAAAAGACAAAAAGCAAGAAGACCGGAACAAAAACCATAAAGTGCGATTATCCGGATGCGATTACCTGATGAATCATTTATGAATCGGAGAAATTTCTAATGGCCGCCTTAGCTGTAATTGTGATTATCTTGGCTTGTGTTGCTTACCAGTATCTAAAAGGCACCCTTGTTAAAGCATTCGCTGCCGTGATAGCCGCTGTCTGTGCAAGCGTCGTTGCCTTCACCTACTTTGAATCCTTGGCAAACGTCCTCATCAGCCGCAACAAACTCGTACCCTGGTCTCAGCCGCTCGCTTTCGTGCTGCTCTTTGTCGTGGCCTTCGCCGTCCTGCAGACAATCGCCTCACTGCTGACGCGCAGGCCCGTCGACCTCGGACTTGCACCCGAGCGCATCGGACGCGTCCTTTGTGGAATAATCTTGGGCCTCCTCATATCCGGCCTCGTACTCACAGCCGCCGCTATGGCGCCGATTCCAACCAAATACCCCTACCAGCGATTTGACGCCGCAAGACCCAATGCCGAAAATCCCGGCAAAACCCTGTTCAATGCCGACGGCTTCGCCGCCGGATGGTTCAGCATCTTAAGCAGCGGCAGCTTCAGCGGAAAAACAAGTTTTGCAACCATACATCCCGATTTCTTAGACCAGCTCGCCCTGAATCGACACAATATCTCAGACGGAATATCAATCATCACCACCTCACAGCCCATTGAAGTTCCAAAGAAAAACGCCGTCTGGCCCGCGCCTGAAGACCTCAAAGACTCAGATGGTACACCCGCCCCCCAAAAAAGCGCCCACACCCTTACAATCGCGAGAGTAGGATTAAGAAAGAACGCACTAAAAGACGCCGGCACCTTTACTCTTTCTCAACTAAGACTTGTTGCCAAACAAAAAACCGACAACAAGGGTAATTTCGCCGGAAAAGGAAAAAATGTTTATCCCATAGGATACCTCAAAACCGCAAACCAACTCACCGTAAAACAATTAAACGACCAGATAAAGATAGACCGCACCGATTTCCCCGGCAAGGTAAGGTGGATTGACTTCGCGTTTCAAGTCCCCAACGGCTTTGTCCCCGTCCTCGTCCAGTTCAAGCTAAACAACATCGCCGAGCTGCCCGCACCCGTAACCTACGAACAGGCGCCGCCCCCTGCCCCCTTCATTCAAATGTCCGAATGTGTAACCGACATCGCCCGGCTCCAGCCCATTACCTCCGCTAAAATCCACGGCATCGAATTGGCTGCGGGCACCAAGCTCCTGTCCGGTTCAAACCTCAACATAAGCGACCCAAACCAGTGGCGAAACTTCCAGTCAGAACGCAGCCAAAAGCCTGCTCAGTTCGACGAGGGCAGAATCAACTACGTCAGGGCAGAAGTGATTTTAGAAAAACCGGCTGAAGATGAAGAAGCCCCCGCCAAAAAGAAACGCACAGGCATCCAGCCACTTTCCAAAATGTTAAAACCCCTCGACGGTTACAAATTACTTTCACTAAGGTGCAACAACCCCTCCGCCGGCCTCGCAATAAAAGCTGACCAGTTACCGACCCTTGTGGAACTTTCCGGCTTGATTCATCCCCCAGTCGGCGTCATCGCCTCAACCAAACGAGGCGACCAGCTCATCTATGAGGTCGACTACTGCGCTCTAACCGCAGAGCAAACACCGGATGGCCTCACCATCACCGAAGATAAGACGGTCGCCCGGCCCTTCCCCGACACCGTCTGGCTCACCGCGCAGGCCCAGACCATATCCGAGTTTTACGTCCTCTATCTGGTTAAGACCGGCAAAAGAGCAATTATTACCGCGGCCAAATCCGCTGATGCGCAGACCCCCGCCGCGTTCAAAGAATTCGAGGGCTTCTCCGTAAAATAGCACGAACGTCTCTCTCCTCAAGTCCACCCGTTCGAGACACCAGACCCTCCTCAACCGCCCCTCTGCGAGTTCTAACCTAACAGCACACAGCTAATTCTTCCAGGTCCAGCTCCATCAGATGCTCAAGATAGGTATTCAAATCCTCCTCGGAAAAACTGGCCAGAAACTCCGGCTTCGCACTCTTGTTAATCTCGCATATGCAGTCTATCAACTCCCTTTTACTCATACCCATATATCCTTAACAGCACCTCTTATCTGCCCCCTTCGAACTTCCGCAATATCGACACCACGCTCTTTTTTTCTTTAGCTCACCTCTGACTCCATCCCCCAGCGACCTATAACCCAAACCACTATATAGCATCCCCCCTGCCGCCCGTACTACAACATGTAGCCCAACCCGCCAAACTCCCTTCCCCGCCCGCACCAATGTCCAATAAAATCACCCCCACCACCAAACTACCCCCACCAAAAAAATTTATAAACTTCACGTTTTTTTACCAACCTCCTCGTCTTTCAGAACAACACCCTTATCCTAAAGTTTTCCTTCTTTTCGATAACGGTTTCGCTATTATCGATCCTCAACATTTACTCGCATAGCCGCTCGCAAGCGGTTCAGAAATTGTTTGTCCGAAGGTCTATAGCGATGAAAGTCAGACCCGACTTGGAGTGTAGTACCAATAATGGCGAAATCACCAATCTGTGTTTCACCCTTATACATCCGAACTCCAATGACATTCTTGGTCCAAAGAAGGCCTGGCGTGTACTCCATTTTGTATTTGCAGGTATCCAATACATCATAGATCCTCATGATCGCCTCGCTATCCATCACTATGATTTCTTCATACCCCAAAGGTGCACTACGCGAAAGCTGAGGAGAAGAGTTCCATATCTGTAACTTATCACTATTTTTCAAATTCCTCATTATATGCGAAATGTCTATTTCGGTAATTACCTTAACAATTCCCACCCACGCCAAAAAACAGACGATTGAGCCAGAGAAGATTGCGTGCAAAACATCGTGGCTTTCCAAAATTCCAGGCTTGTCGCCTCTAAACCGTACCGTCAACTGCAATGCGATGAGATTGACTGAGGCTGAAGCGAGTATTACTGCAAAGACAAAACCAATGGTTTCTACCAGTAGTGTACACAATATCAAGGTCGAGATGGATACCAGGATTAACAAGACATATCGTATTTTCACCCTTGCAAAGGAAACAAACACACCTACCTTGCCACATATCAAGCGAAGTAGTAACAGCGATATGAGCAGCCCTTCAACGATCAAAGCAATCCTTAACGCAACAGAGAAACTTACGTTTGATTGCAAGAACAAGAGAGAAATCAGCATCAAAGCAAAAACTGCTTCCAATAAAATACCCCGGGTCTTCATCTTCAGAAAAGATTCCCATGCCCCCGCACTAGGAAGCTTCGGGCGCAGAATCATTAGCAACAGGAAAAAACCTATCGAACTTAAAACAATCAGTGATAAAAGAACAGTAATCATTATCCGACTCCGTTATCTCCACACTGCTAATCTGCCGTCGCATATCATATAAGCAGTATAGCCGGAATTTAGGGTACTTCCAGAACTTTTTATAATACTTTCATCTGCCTCCCTCTGCCCCCCTGTTCCACTACCCAAAATCCATCCACCAAACTGCCTGGAAATAAAAAATCTTTTTTTTATAAGGCGATTTTGATAAAATTACTCACGTCAAACGGACCTAATTAAATTTTTCAGCGTCTAAATCGAAAATGTTAGCTACGTGTAACAGGTTTCGCCGTATGACAGGCAAGATAATACACCAAGCGTTTACTTTAATTGAGATATTGGTTGTTATTGCGATAATCTCATTGCTGATGGGGATACTTTTGCCTGCACTCGGCCGAGCACGTGAAGAAGGACGTTGCGCTGTGTGTCTTGCCAATGTCAGGCGTATTTCCATGGCAGGCACTATATATGCACTTGAAAATGACGGCTTTCTTCCACCTTTTCGGATGACTAAAAGGAACCCTGAAGACACCTCTAATTTTGTAAACAGGTACGGCCGCGAAAAGCCCCGCTGGCCATGGTTTTTTGACCACGGTATAGGGCCTGTAATCAACCCTGCCCCTTATATTAAAGACCCTGGTGATACATTTGGAGATAGTGATACCCTGATTATGACTAACGATTTCTTTATGTGTCCTTCATTTAGACACCGAGACTTTGATAAAAGAGATATCCGTAACGGCTCATACGGCTATAATTACCAGTACTTAGGCAACACCAGAACCGAAACCGACGGCGATACAGTTATCTTCAAAAATTTTCCAGTGCACATGCTCAATATACACAGGCCCGTCGAGACTATTATCATTGCCGATAGTCGAGGAGCCAGTGAGGGCAGGGGTCGCAGCGTTGCTCACGGCAGGCATTCGTACACACTTGACCCCCCCAAGCTCGCAAGAAGTAAAGGGGCGCAGAATTTTGCACACAAATCTCAATCAGGACTTGAGAATCAACACTCGCCGACCGAAGCAAGACACAGCCGCAAAGTAAATGTTTCCTTTCTTGATGGTCACGCTGCAAAGATGACGCTCAAAGAAATGGGATATGCACTCGATTCTGACGGCTATGTTATCGCTGACGATCCGGCCGGCACTAACCGTCTGTGGACCGGAACCGGCCACGACGAGCCACAGGCAAATTAGGTTCTGACTTGATTTGTTTTTCTCGCTCGTTGCATATCTTTGCTTTTGTCTTATTTCCTGTCTTTTAAAATAAGCGAGTCCCCTGCCATCCTTGCCCACCGCACCACTGCCGTTCCACTACCCAAAATCCATCCACAAACCCGGTCTAATCGCAATTACTAGCCCCCAAACCAAAAAATTCCTTGTCCTTACCCCCCTGTTACTGTAATATCTGATTTTTCGACGAAAACGCATAACAATTTAGTCTTTTGGAGATTCGAAAGTGGCCAGTACCAGCGATATTCGCAACATCGTCCTTCTCGGACACGGCGGCGCGGGCAAAACCTCCCTCGCTGAGGCTATCCTCCACAAAACCGGCGCCACAAGCCGCCTCGGAAGCATCGACGATGGAACTACCATCTGCGACTACCACGACGAGGAAAAGCACCGTCAGCACTCCATCGCCGCCGCTGTCGTCCACGCTAACCACGCCGGCACTACCATCAACATCATCGACACGCCCGGCTACCCGGACTTCGTCGGACCCGCCATAAAAGCTATTCCTGCCGCCGAAACCGCTTGTCTCGTCATCTCTGCCCCCGCCGGCATAGAAACAAACACCAGAAAGCTGTTCGAACTCACCGCCAGGGCCAACATGCCGCGCCTCATCGTCGTAAACAAAATCGACGCCGAGAACATCGACCTGCCCCTGCTCTACAAAAATATCCGCGAATCTTTCGGCCCCCAATGCCGCTGTGCCAACCTCCCCGCCGCCGACAAGGCATCCGTCATCGACTGCATCGAGAACGACTCCGGCGACTCCCCCATGATGGACGTCGCAAAGGCCCACACCGACCTCATCGAAAGCGTCATCGAGGCCGACGACGAGCTTATGGAAGCCTACCTCGGCGGCGAACAGATACCACCCCAAAAAATCGCCTCCGTCTTCGTCGAGGCCCTCAAAACTGGAACCCTCATCCCCATCGTATTTACCAACGCACGGAAGGAAATCGGAATAGACCAGCTCCTCGACATCATCGCAAAATACACACCATCGCCCACCCAGGCAAACGCCGCTCAGCTAAAAGATGGTGACACTACAACCGAGCTAAAGGCAGACCCCGCCGCCCCGCTCGCAGGACTCGTCTTCCGAATCGGATTCGACCCCAAGTCAAACATGAAATACTCAACCATACGAATCTTCTCCGGCACGCTCAAGTCCGACACCTCCCTGCTCCGAAACGACCAGAGAAAAAGCATCCGACCCGGACACATCCTGAAAACGCAGGGCCCCGAAAATAAGGAAATCGACGCCGGTATCGCCGGCGACATCGTGACACTCGCCAAAATCGAAGATCTCAAAATCGGAGACCTCATCCACGCTGGCAAAGTCGCTGGCAAATTCGATATGCCCGCCGTACCAGAGCCCATGTTCGCACTCGCAATTGAGCCCGCCGCCAGAGGAGATGAGCAGAGAATCAGTTCCGCCCTCGAAAAACTCACCGACGAAGACCCCTGCTTCAAAGTCACACGGGACCAGCAGACAAACGAGCTCGTCGCCTCCGGACTCGGAGACCTCCACCTCCGCGTAATACTCGAAAAAATGCAGAGCCGTTTCAAGCTCGCCCTGACCACAAAAGAACCCAAGATTCCCTACCGAGAGACCATCACAGCCAAAGCCGAAGGCCACTACCGACACAAAAAACAGACCGGCGGTGCTGGACAGTTCGGTGAGGTCTACCTCCGCGTCGAGCCCGCCCCGCGCGATTCCGACCCCTCCCTCGAATTTAGCTGGGACATCTTCGGCGCCTCTATCCCCGGCCAGTTCGAGCCCGCCGTACACAAAGGCATAAACGACGTAATGCAGCTGGGAGTCGTCGCCAGATTCCCTCTCCAGGACATAAAGGTCTCCGTCTACGACGGCAAGCACCACCCCGTCGACTCCAAGGAAGTCGCCTTCCGAGCCGCCGGAAAAGGCGCGTTCATCGACGCCGTACAAAAGGCGAAGCCCGCCCTCCTCGAACCAATCGTAAATATGGAAGTCACCGCCCCCGCCGAGAATATGGGCGATATCACCGGCGACCTCGCCGGAAAACGCGGCCGGGTCCTCGGACAGGATATGCTCCCGGGAAACCTCGTCGTCATCAAGGCACAGGTCCCCCTCGCAGAAGTCACCCAGTACAACTCGCAATTAAAATCCGTCACCGGCGGACGCGGCTCATACTCCATGACCCTCTCTCACTACGAAGTCGTACCCCCGAAGGTCCAGCAGCAAATCGTCGCCGCCTACGCAAAGAAAAAACAATCACCATCATCCTGAGCGAAGCGGTGCGCAGCACCGCGCAGTCGAAGGACCTGCCCTGCGAATTTCAAACCTCCGCATCCACGTTCCACTAACTACGAACTTTGATTTCCCCCCCGTCTAATTCCCTCTGCAAATATTCTCCAGAAACTCCACGTTGCCGGGGTACTTCTTCAGCAGCTTAAATAAACAGTCCATCCCCTCTCGCCCCCCGTAGCTCGACAGAACACGCCGCAGCGTCGCCACCCCCCGGCTGAGTTCCGCACTGTAAAGCTTACCTTCCTTTCGCGTCCCGCTGGCAGGGATGTCTATCGCGGGAAAGATTCGCGCCTCGGCCAGCGACCGGTCCAGCACAAGCTCGCTGTTGCCCGTCCCCTTGAACTCTTCGAATATCAACTGGTCCATTCGAGACCCCGTGTCTATCAGGCACGTCGCCACAATGGTGACCGAGCCTCCGTTTTCAATGTTACGCGCCAGTCCGAACAGTCGCCGCGGTACTTCCAGGATACCCGCCTCCAGCCCGCCGCTCATAGTGTGCCCGCCCCTCCCGCCTCCGCGCCGCCTCCTGCTGTTGAACGCCCTGCCGACCCGCGTCAGACTGTCTATCATCAGCACCACCTCCCGCCCGCATTCCAGTTCCGTTTGTACATGCGCCAGCACCAGCTCGACTAATTCCGCATGTTCGTCTGCACCATGGTCATTCGTGCTCGCTACCACTTCCGCACCCTCCACTGCCCTGCGAAAGTGCGTCACTTCCTCCGGCCGCTCGTCAACCAGCAGCACTATCACGCGGCTTTGCGGATTGCAGTGCCCAATCGCCCCCACCATCTGTTCCAGCAGTACCGTCTTTCCTGCCTTCGGCGGCGATACTATCAACTGACGCGTCCCCTTGCCTATCGGCGCCAGCAGGTCCACTATCCGCATGCTCTCCTGCCCGCAGGCGGCCAGGTCGAACCGCTCGTCCGGGTCAACCACCACTAAGTCCGCAAACCGCGGCCGTTTGCTGAACGCCTCCGGCTCCATCCCCCCCATCGACTCGACCGTTACCAGCCTGTCTCTGCCCTTCTTTCGCTTAATCTCACCGGTAATGGCCACTCCTTCGGCCAGACCAAACCGCCCGACCAAATCCGGCTGCACCATCACTTCCACCGGCCCGGCCCGATAAGAACGCTCCGCCGTCCTCACCACGAACTGATGTTTGTTCACACACTTCACTATGCCGCTAATCGTATTGCCCATCGAAATGACCCATACAAATCGCTGCCCACTTACCTCGTCGTCACGAAAACCTCCGCATTATACCACACCCACAAACCATTTATCAACCACAAATAATCAATTAAAACTGTCATTCCGTGCTTGACTGCCCTCGTAGCGAAGCGAACATCCTCGCAGCGTAGCGATGCGCCAACCTCTCTCTGTCATCCTGAGCGAAGCAATGCAAAGCACCGCGCAGTCGAAGGCCCTGCCCAACGCATAAAATTAACCCTCCGCATACACGGATCCAGTCGTCGTTCTGTCATTCCGTGCTTGACTCTGTCATTCCGCACTTGATGCGGAATCTCAAAACCCTTTAACCCCTGGCCGTCTCAGGGGTTTTTGGTTAGCCCCAAGGCCTGTCCTTGGGGTCACCCTTCAACGCCTGCCCTCAAAGGCCTTCATGTTTAGATAATATGAAGGCCATCCTTTCAACGGTTATAATTTGTCAAAGAATTA
>CAZENQ010000107.1:0-10365 GCA_964513655.1 uncultured Pirellulales bacterium
GGGTAATCAAACGGATCATAAACCATGTCCCTTGCCTGCTGGCTTGCATGCGCACCGGTCCAAGGTTCTCCCTTGCCGTATGCATTTTTCTCCAGAAATATCCTCTGAGACGGTACCGGCATATTGTGCCATTCGAAGACATCAACACCTTCTTCAACCAGGACCTTGTGTACCGCCCATCGGAAACGCTTGACATGAACATCTGTAATACCAAGCTGCTCAGGATAAAACCGAACTTTGTACAAATGCCATGTATGCACGTAACCTTCCGGTTCCTCCGGCGGTCTGACCCCCTTAATCTTGGCCAACTCAGTGTTGAGATACTCCGCATTCTTTCGCCGCAGGTCCTGCATATGGTCATACCGTTTCAGAAACGACCGCGCAAAAGCATCAGCCATCTCATTGTTACGATAATTGAACCCCATAATCTGGGCGTCATATAATCTGATCTGGCCTTTCGGCACCACCTTCTCGCCGAACATTGCCATCTGGCGGGCCCGCTCAATCATCTCGTCGTCGTTCGTTGTGACGATTCCGCCTTCGCCCGCCGGCAGGTTCTTGCTGCCGTTGAGGCTAAAACCGGCAACATCACCAAGAACGCCTGCGTTTCTGCCCTTGTACTTGCCGCCGGCAGCCTGGGCGGCGTCCTCGATGACTTTTATATTGTGCTTCCTGGCAATTTCATTAATCGGATCCATGTCGGCACAAAGACCGTGTACGTGAACCGGCATCAAAGCTTTGGTCTTCTCGGTAATCTTCTCCGCAATCTTTGAAGGGTCCATATTCATCGTATCTGCGTCAATGTCCGTAAAGACCGGGATACCATTATGTGCTATAATCGCCTGCGCCGTTGCCCAAAAGCTATATGCAGGTGTTATCACCTCGTCGCCCGGCCCAACGCCAGCGGCCACTACCGCCGCGTGCAATGCCGCTGTCCCTGAATTCACAACCAGGGCATGTTTAGCACCGATATATTTGGCAAAATCCTCCTGCAGGCCGACTACTTCTTCCTCCATCGGTCCCCACAAAACACCTCTTTTCAAAACTGCCACTACCGCATCAATATCGTCCTGAGTGATTGGCGGCCACGGCTTTTGCAGGCCCTCCGGAACAGTTCTTGGCCCACCATTAATTGCCAATTTCGCACACATAATCTAAACCTTTCTTTAAAAAGTCATATTATCTTCACATGCCCTAATCCTGTTCTGCCGGTATTCTACACCATATTTCACGCACTTGTCTCTACAAAATATTGCTGAGCCGCTTTTGCAATTCCGTCAATTTCGTTGGCCTGCTCTTCGGTAACATACTCAGGATAATGTTCCTTGAGTATCTTTCTCGCTTGTTCATTGGCTCTTTGGGCCATATCTTTACCGCCGGTTTTCTGCATCCAGGTGTCCCAACAATTTCGGTCAGTCAATTTCGGCTCCCATCTTTCTTTGCCTCTGCAATACTTGACTGCATGCATTGTCTCAAGGAACTGGCTCTCGTGCCCGATTTCCCTGAAGACCTCCACACCAATTGCTTCCCGACTGCAGTCCATACCCTCCAGAAACCTGTATGTTGCGCCTAATATTTCATTGGCTATCAGGCAGGCTTCAAAGCTTGCCAGCTTCATCATTTCGAGGTTACCGATGGCAACATGGATAATATTGCAGCCTGCCATCGCCAGACCCATAAAGTGCTGCATCGCCTCATAACCCATCTGGGCATCTGGAAGCTTCGAATCAGGAGTGTTCGCACCGTAATACGGCAGATTATAATAATGTGCCAGTTGGGTCGAAGCCATATGGAGCAGCGTGGATTCCGGAGCGCTGCCAGCAAAATCCAGCGACCTCATATCAAGAATGCCGGAAGAGGAAGAATAGATGCACGGTGTTCCGGGATGCTTCATCTGAGCCAGCGCAATCGCCGCCAGTACATTGGCATTGATCTCTACTGCGCAACCGGCAATCGTGAAAGGTGTGGTTCCACCGGCACTGGCATCAGCTTCGACATAAACCGGAATATTGTATTGGCCGCAGGCCCAGAGCTCCTCAACAAAACCCCTTCTTTGGGTCAAAGGACTCTCGATGCATAAGCCGGCCACAAAGAATGGCCGCTCACTTACTTTTTCAACACTGCCTGCACAGACCGCTGCCATTTCCAGTTCAAATTCCAGCCCCTTTCTGCAGCTGCCAACAAGGGCGTAGAAATTGCGTGTGTTATTCTTGAGCATATGAGCAAACAGAAGCATCTCATGACCTTGCTGTTCAATATCCTGAGGTGTCAGTAAAAAATGAGTAATGTCCATATTCTCCAAGGTATCTTCCAGCCGGGTAAAATCCTCTAACGCCTTCATCGTGGACGGTTTGTGATTGCCATCCAGATCGAGATAATTAAGAGCTCCGGCCCCTCCCATGACGTACACGTCATCGGAGGCGTTCAAAACAACATCATATTTTTGGTCTCTGCCGCAGAGCCTGACCTCGCTCGGCGCCATCATGACGTACTTCATCAAAACATCTTCAGAAATCTTAACCACCTGTTTATCATAATCCACATCACATCCGTTGCCCTTCATCAGGTCTAACGCATCATTGTGCATTATCTTTATACCGACGTCGCTCAGTACTTCCATCGTAGCATCATTCAGGGCTTTGAGTTGGTCTTCGGAAAGTAACTTGTACTGTCCACCCTTTGCCGGTACGATTCGATTTTGAACAAGCAATGTAATCTCCTTTTCTCAAAATCAGACCGGGTAAACCCTGCCATACCATATAAAATGAACTGAAGCGAACGGCCGAACCACAGATTTGTAATTCAACACACAGACGATTTAAGTTTACGTAAACTATGCAGTTTACATGGAAGTTTCCTGCATGTCAAGAACTTTTCCTTTAAGAAATCCAGTTTCTTCGTAGGCAGGGCTAATTTATTAAGCGGATTGTCTTATAACAAGCTCAGGCTCGACGAGCACTTTCCGGCTTGGACCTTCCGGACGAGCTATCTGGTATAGTAATATCTCAATTGCTTTTTGCCCGATTTCAGCAATATTCTCCCTGACGGTAGTAAGGGGTATCTCAAGAATATCCATAAATTTCAAATCGCTGAAACCAACGAGAGCTACATCCTGAGGAACCCGAATACCTTTTTCTTTCAGGAAACGATACGCACCTATAGCAACCAGGTCATTAATCGCTATAATAACATCCGGCTTGGCTTTGCTCATCAATTTTTGTACAGCACGATAGCCGTCTTCTTCCTTGAAACCTGCACTAGCTGTTATTATTGAGTTTGTACTGTGCCCGGATTCGGTCAAACTGGCGCAAAGGCCCTTATAATGAGATTCACTGGTGAAAATGCTTCTTGGCCCTCTCAGGTATCCCCACTTTTTATACCCTTTCTTCAAAAGATACCGACCTATCTGCAAGGACCCCTTTTCCGTATTAGTAACAACATAACTGCAATCAATCTTTTCCTTCACACGGTCAATAAAAACAAAAGGTAGCCGAAGCTTTTGCAGTTTTTCATATACACCGACTTGCTTTTGATTGCCGCTGGGGGCGATTATAAAACCTTGTACGCGAAAACCTCGAAGCAAATTTATCTCTGCACGTTCAACCGCGTATGACTCACGGCTGTGAGACAAAATAATGCTGAAGCCTCGTTTCTTCGCTTTTTTTTCAATAATCTTGGTGATCTCAGGAAAGAAAGAATCGCTTATATCAGGCACAACAAGACCTATTACATTGGTCGATTTTTTTCTCAGGCCCGAAGCCATATGGTTCGGTATATAACCATATTTGTCGATTGCAAAACGTATTTTTCGCTGCAGCTTCCTGCTCACACCAGGCCGATTGTTAAGCGCACGTGAGATGGTCATCTGGGAAACGCCGAGAATCTTGGCTAATTCCTTTTGGGTTATGTTTGCCCTGGAAAGCTTAGCGCTCATTACTTATTGCCCAAACTGTTATAACATTTCTTGACGGCAGTTGCTCAATACAATACAAATTTGCTCAAAAATGGTCAAGCATCGAAATATATCATGTAATATTTTTCATATTTTCATCAAAAAAAAATTGAGTTAAAACAGGCCAAACATTATTTCGCCGCTCTCTGGTGCTGCTTTTTATACAATCTGCCGGGCAGTTGCCTTTTTTACGCCGAGCAAGGGTCTACGAATGCAAAAAGTTGTGGCAGGGGCGGTTTTTCAGGTGGTAATCAGCATTTTGAGCGGTAAATCAAAAAAAAGGGGGGATTCCCCCCCCCCCCCCCAAAACGCTTGACATGGGCACCGATTTTGATATAATAATCAGTTGAACCACACCCGAAAGAGTTGTTGACAGGAAGGTAATATTTGTTAACGTGGTGTTTACGTAAACTTAAGCTGTTGAAGTTAACGATTGTTTTGGTGTGTAGCCAAATAACGTTTTAAGGTTTTATTTTTTTCAGGAGGAGTATCATGTCTAAGAAACTGATTTTCCTAATTTCTTTTGTTCTGGTCCTTGGTCTGGTCAGCGGCGCTTCGGCGCAGGACCCGGATTACCTGGATCTGTGGGCCGAGTTTCTTTTCGACAGCCCCGACCCGTGTGAGGACACCAGCATCCACGACCATAACATCACATTTCTGGGTGCCGATGCTACGGTGGGTGTAGAAACGGGATATAACGGCACGGCTTACCAGGGAACAAAGTCTGCGGGTCTCGTAAGTTACGCCCAATTTCCCCCTGATGCCTGGCCGGCAGACGGAAATGTGACGTTCGAGATGATGCTAAACTTCGACACCTTCGAGACCATCGAGGCGGATGCACGCAGCTCTGGGCCGGGCTGGCAGTACACTACCATGATGCCGTTGTCTATGACTGGACACTACTTCCAGTTTGAATCGGCGGTCAACGACGTCAACGGCTTCAGTATGAACTCAAATTTCTGGTGGGAGTACAACCCTGACGAGAGTTGGGAAGGTTATGTAGCCGGGCCTCTGCCCTGGGAGACGGACCGCTGGTACCACTGGGTTGTCAGCATGGATAATACCAACAAAGTCATACGGCATTGGATCGACGGCGTATTGGTGGCCGAAACTCAACATACACCAGACGCCAACTTTAATAACCCTGGCATTTTTACTGCTGACTTCTATCTCGGATCACAAACGGATGAGCCGGCTTTTCCTTTCCAGGGCAGAATTGACGAGGTCCGGTTCTATAGCGGGTGGATTGACAGTCCCCTTTTGCCCGGAGGTCCTGGTGCGCCCAGAGGCAGGGCATCGAGGCCGGACCCGAAACACGGCGAGGAAAATGTGTCCAGACCTGTGACCATCAGTTGGAAGGGCGGTTCCTGGGTTGCAGACACAAACGGCCACGAGGTGTACTTTGGAAGCAGTTTTGCCGAGGTCAACGATGCCAATATATCTGACGCAACGGGCGTATATCGAGGCCCCAATGATGTTAATAGTTTGCCTGATCCGCAAGATGCTAATTTCGTCAGGTACACCTATAATGTACCTGAAACCCTTGATTTAGGCAAAACTTACTACTGGCGAATTGACGAGGTCAATGAGTCCTACGTTCCCGGACCGAACGAGCCGAACGCACCCCCTGATGGCCGGTGGAAGGGCAATATCTGGCACTTTGAGGTTGAAGGTAAAGCCCTCAATCCCTTCCCTGCTGATGGGGCCGATGAAGTGCCTAAAAATGTGATCCTTAGCTGGACACCGGGAGCCGAGGCGGCTACGCACGATGTGTACATCGGCACCAGTTTCACCGCGGTCGATGATGCCAATACAAATACAGCGGGGATATCTAAAGGCAACCAAAGCGCTCCCAATTATCCTGCCAGTCTTGAACCGGAAAAGACTTACTACTGGCGGATTGATGAGGTCAATACTGTAACCGTAAAAGGCAACGTCTGGAGCTTGGAAGTTGCCCCCTATACCGTCGTTGATAACTTCGACTCTTACGCGAGCCAAGCCGAGCTGTGGAACGTGTGGGACGACTACTGGACGAACAGTACCGGCTCGGAAGTCTTCGTCGAAGAGGACGTGAATATCACTCGCGATGGCAACTCGCTTATGTATAAGTACGACTGCGGGACGGACTATAAAAAGGTCGGCTCTCGAATTGACGCCACCATGGCTGATTTGCGTGTCAGTTCGGACTGGAGTGCCGTGGGTATCAAGGCATTGGTGTTGTACTTCTATGGCCAGGCGGGCAATAGTGCCACCGCTAACGACAGGATGTGGGTCGAGCTTGAAGATACAAGCAGCACTGCCGGAGTCGTGTTATATGACGGTGACCCGAACGACGTCCAGCTTGAGCAGTGGAACGAGTGGAATATTGACATGGCCATCTTCGACGCATGCGGCGTGAGCTTGCCCAATATCGACAAGATCCATATCGGCTTTGGTGGACCGCCAATCGGACAGTCAAAGGCAGGCGGGTCAGGTACCTTATACTTTGACGATATCCGGCTGTGGGCGCCCAGATGCGTTCCTGCGTATGTTTCAGGTGATGTTACCGGTGACTGCATTATTGACGGGTATGACATCGACGCAATGGGAGCGGACTGGCTCGTGAGCGATTTTGCAGTTACGCCGGAAGCGCCGAACAGCGCGAACCTGCTCGTCGAATACCTGTTTGATGGCGGCAGCGATGACTACAACGACTCGTCCGGCGTACCGTACTATCACGGTAACGCCAGCACCTTCGCCACCACAAGCGGGGGCTACTTGACCCTTGACGGAGTCAGCTATGTGGATATTCCCTTCGGCGCGGCCAATCCGTTTCAGGGCGCGACCGATTTCTCAATCGCGATGTCATTCAAGACAACCCAGCCGGGCATGCTCATTAGCTCGTCAAAGGCTGACCCGTGTGATGTTACCGAGGCTGAATACGACCGTGCCATGTCGGTTTATCCAGTCCAGGGACCGTGGCTTGCCGAAGGCGTCGACAGTGGTGAAGTTGTCGTCTATGAGAATAACTTCTGGAACTGGACATGGTCGGACCCGGTAGCAGCTGTTCTTGATGACCAGTGGCATCACATGGTGGTGACCTACGACGCTGATGGCACATGGACCGGATTCGACACTACCGGGCTTTTCAAGGTGTATTTAGACGGCGTACCGCCATCACAGGACATGAGTGGTGATCCCAACATTCCCAATATCCACCTCGATACGGTCCGCATCGGTGATACATTTAACCCTGACATCGAAACAGAGGGCATTACCGAGTTCGTGGGAGACATCGACGATGTTCGCATCTATGATTATCCTCTCACGCTTGCCAATGCCCTGTGGCTTGCTGGTGAGGTCAATGACGTATATTTCGAGCTGGACTCGGCCGCTAACCTGGTTCTCAAGACCCCTGATGACCAGACCTATGATGCCAACAATCCTGACATTGTCAACTTCATCGACTATGGATTACTGGCGGAACACTGGCTTGAGGGACCAACACTGTGGCCGTAACCGGCTTGTGATACAAGGCTGAATAATATTTAGCCAATGAGTTGCACCAGTTCGGGGCCTATACTGGATTACTTCGGTATAGGCCCCGGTTGTCTTTTCGTACTGCGTGAGGCGGTAACATTGGTTTTTTATTGCAGTCTGATGTGGATAGCGAAGTACCGGTCCCGGCGGATGCCACTGCCGATGTTAGCAAGTCTCGTCGAAGAAATCGAACAGATGGCCACGATTATCCATTAGGGCTCCTTTTTGCGACCGTTTTTGCAAGATTGCGCCGAAGAGAGTGCGGGCTTGCTCTTACCCGTCAACCAATAAAAAGACCAGCCATAATCGGCTGGTCTTACTTGCGCAACGCTCATTTCTTTCCGTAGGGTTTTAGTAGTCCCTAAGTTTTCTCATCCATTCCGGCCAATCCCCCGGCAGGACCCCACCTCGCGTTGTCCAGGGCCCGTCTGTGCGATAATGCGGATGCCACTTAAACGTCCACAACGACTTCAGTCCCACCTTTCTGACCGAGTAATCCAGGAAAAGGATGTTTATCGTACCCTGATGCCGCTCAATGCAGATACGCTGCATTTGCTCATTGGTGAGGTCTGTCATATGGGCATAACCAGAATATGGGGGAGGACCATTCCGGTCGTCAGGCCAGGCGTCGGTCCAGATGCAGTCAAAAAACAGCGGTATATTACCTGGCCTTCTAACGTCAGGACCCCTCCAGTACCAGCTGTCCTGAGTGTGACCTCGAGGAACCTCTGGAATATACAGATCAACATCTGTTAGCGGATTGTAAGCCCAGTCGTTCATCCCATAACTGCCGTAATCACCTACCATAACGGCACCGTCGCCGGCCCCGAGATTTGCCCAGGCCTCAAACGTCCCGCCAAGACGCCAGCTTTCCTTGGGTCTCTTGGTCATTGGGCACAAGGCAAGGTTGCGGGCATTGCCATAGTAGGGCCGCAGCTGGTTCATCCACTGTTTACCATAACCCCAGGTCACAGTGCTACCCATCCAGCCCCTCATGAACCTGCCGTCGTTATCCTGTGCATACATCGAGAAAGTCGCGCCCCACTGTTTGAGATTCGACTGACAGAGAACGTCCTTCGCCTGGTTCCTTACCCGTGCCAGTGCCGGCATCAATATCGACATGAGTAGCGCTATGATGGCTATCACCACCAAAAGCTCTACCAGCGTAAAGGCCGTTCGCTTGCCCACAAAATAGTCCTTCACTTAATGTTTACACAGCCAGCCAAGTTTACGTAAACCAGAGTTTACAACATTTTAAGTGGGTGTGTCAATCATCTGTTACCTTTTATTATATCTGTGGCAGGAGCGTTTTTCAAGCGCAAATCTGTGTTTTGAGCGATAAATCTCAAAAAAAAGGGAGATTCCCCCCCCCCAACCCCCCAAAAAACGTTTGACATGGGCACCGATTTTGATATAATAATTAGCTGAACCACACCCGAAAAAGTTGTTGACAGGCAGGTTAATTTGTTTAAGGTAGTGTTTACGTAAACTTAACCTGTTGAGGTTAACGATCGTTCTGGCTCGTAGCCAAATAACGTTTTAAGGTTTTGTTTTTTTAAGGAGGAGTATCATGTCTAAGAATCTGATTTTCCTAATTTCCTTTGTTTTGGTACTGGGCTTAGCGGGAAGCGCCTGGGCTTATCCGCTGGATGAAGCCGTGGGCGTCTGGCATATGGCCGATGACAACGATGCAGCTGGCCCGCCTTTTACCAATATCAGTGCGGATACACGATACGTTGACTTTGTTGATGTAACCGGTACCGGTATTGATGGTGCGGTCGACTTCGACGGCTGGGCCTTACCAAGCATCGACCTCGGGGCTTCGTACACTGAACTTGAATCACCATTTGGCGATGAGCTTCAGATAGATGGCGCCGTCAGTATCCTGGCACGGGTCAAGATGGCTGACTGGGCTGACGGGATTGAGGTGGTCGCAGGTCTTTACGATGGAGGCTGTGGCGATACTGTGCCTTCCTACGGGATTGAGTTCCAGGATTTCGGCCACCCGACATTTGCAGTCGCTGCCGCAGGCACGCGTACGAGAGTAGAGGTGAGTCTGTCTCAGGCCGTGCAGCTCGACACGTGGTACGACATCATCGGCATTTTCGACCCTAATGGGGGCAAGATACGCCTGCTTGTTTTCGACGCAGCGACTGGTTCCATGATAGACAGCAACACTGTCGCTGTTGGTTTTACCTCGCTGGACTACCCGGATGATGTACCTGAATTCGAGCTGTTTGTCTCACCCTGCCTGAATCTGCCTACGCCAATTGATACTGCGTTCATTGAGCTGGTCGCCATCTGGCCGAAGGTAGTATCCATTGAGCCACGGGTGAGCAATTCCAGTCCGACTAACCGTGAAGGCCATGCCCGTCCGGATACGGAGCTTTGCTTCCAGGCGCCTGCGCTGGCCCTTTGTATTGACCCCAACGCCGATCCCAACCTTAAAGGGCCTTTCGAGTATGATGTTTGGTTCGGCAGCGACCCGTGCACGATGTTTCAAATTGTCGATGCCTGTCTGCCGGCCAGCTGTAACGATGTCATGTGCTTCGACCCTTGTGCCAGCGACCTGGACGCCGCAACCTGGTACTACTGGCGTGTGGATATCAATGACCTTAACGGGCCTGGAAACTCCGTCTTCTATACGGGGCCGTTGTTTAGCTTCCGTACGTGGGGCCTTGCCTACGACCCGGAGCCGGCCAATGGAGCAACTGATATCTATCCTCCCGTCCTGCTGGAATGGACGGTCGATGGCTATGCTGCAAGCTCTGATGTGTACTTTGGCACTGATGCAACCGCCGTGGCAAACGCTAACACGAACTCGACGCTGTTCAAGGGTAACCAGCCTATAACTGACGTCAACTATATCACCGGTATGATAGACCTGGGCAAGT
>CAZENQ010000108.1:0-10363 GCA_964513655.1 uncultured Pirellulales bacterium
GTAGAGGGACCCCCAGGGTGCGACCTGGGGGCTAAATGGCAAGGAAGAGCTGCGCTACGAGGGGTGGAATTGGCCCCCTTAGAGTCCGGAGGACTCTGGACAAGGGGGTGCCGATGGGAGGACTCGGCAGATTTTTGGGGTTTGACAAATATTGTTCTTTGGGGGAATATTAGACGCGGATGACGCTGATTGCGCGGTGCTGCCGTAGGGGCAACGAGGAAACATAAAGTAGTACGCCGTAGGCGTGCAGAGAAAACGGTATGAAAAAGAAGCTGGGGCCCCGCCAACGACATGCGAGGATCTTCGCTAGGCTTCGAGAGGCAGCACAAGTGCCTCTTACCTAAGGCACAGGGGCACAGGCAAGTGCTTAGGGAGAGAAGGAATAATTTGTTTTCCGGGGGAAAAATAGGGATTGTGGGAAATAAAGGGCTATTTTTTTTAAAAAAAGAAGAAAAAGTTCTTGAAGGCAGACTTACGTGGGATATAATTTCATCGAGTATATGATTTATGCCGCAAGTCGTATTTGGCGGGAATTTAGTCAGAGGGCAGGGTAAGTGGTCGCCCCAGAGAGATAGGCCCGCAATAGAGACCGGCGGACTCTATGCAATGGGCAAGCTTGGGCCATCTCACGGGGCAGGGATGATGTTTTGAGGTGCATGGAGGTGGAGCTTCGCCGGAGTAATGCTTGGTGGGAAAGAGAAGGATGAGAGAAGAAGAAAGTCTAGAGAAGGGGAGGGAAGTCGGAGGGATTACGGGCGAGGTTCGGCGGTTAATTGACAAATATGGCGGGGGGCGGATTCCTGTTCTTGTTGATGAGAAAAAGGCGGAAGAAGGTTTGGTTAATGAGAAGCTACTGAAGATCTATCAAATGGGATTTGGTGCTTGGAATTTGATTCCACTTGGTGTGCTTTATGCTAAGTTGGATAAAGAAGGGTGCAAGGAGGCAGCTAAGAAGTGGCGGAGGGGGTGTGCCGATTATCATTTAAATGATTTGTCCAAGAAGTTTTGGACAAATGTGTGTAAGGCTATTCGGTCGACAGGGGGTGGTAAGGGTAATGAGGAATGTGAAAACTGTGACCGGAGGCACGCGGAGCTTGTCGAGAAAGCGGAAAATGTAAATGTAATAGCGTATATGTGTGTGCACGGATTGGTAGATTTTGCGATGCCGATTTTTGTTGATGGGGAAGTTATAGCGGTAATTTTTACGGGACAGAGGATACCAAAGGAAGGGAGCCGATGGAACAAGGAATTCGTAGAGAAGGACGGGGTTTTTTCTCTGGAAAAATGTAGTAAGGACGGCGTTGAGGCCAGAAAAGTTACACTTGAGCTTTTGGAGAAGGCGGAGCAAGCGTATGGGATGACCAATGGTATACTACTTGAGAAGTTGGAAGAGGACGCTCGGGAGGGTAGGGGGAAGATTGAGGTGAGTCCGGAAGGTGTTGGGAATATTCAGCGGGAGCTGACAGAGGCGGGTGACCATCTGTCTCGATTGGCCCAATCAAAGTATGAGCTCGAGAAGAGTAAGGCGGTTGCTGGTTTGAGGGGTGCCGTCGCGCGGTCTGTTGCGGATGTAGAAGTTGACATTGAGCGTCCTGGGAAGACGCTTCCTTCGATAGTTGGCGGGATAAGTGAGGCGGCTGGTTTAATCTGTAAATATTTTGGTCTTGATTATATGCTTGCGTTGAACTTAAAGAATGAAGAGTCGTCGTTTAGACTTCTCTTAGAACATGCACCTTGCAAATCGCCGTGGGATAAGGGCATGTGGGCGGGTGAGCTTGATGAAGAGGCGTTTCGTGCAGTAGAAGAAGAAATTTCGAGGTTATCTGAACTCGATGATGCTGATTTATGGCCTTGGAGGAAGTTGCCGTTTTTTGAGTGGGTTTCGACATGGTTGAGAGGCAAGCAAGCCAGCAAATGTGTTGCAACACGTTTGAACCAAGCGGGACTGTCTCCATGTGTTCTTATAGGGGGGAGGGAGAATGGACTTCAGTTATCGGATTTCCGGGAACAGGACAGGAAGGATCTTTCAAAGGTTATCGGTGATATTACCACTGTAATCAATGTTCTTTTATTTATAGAAGAACTACACTGGGCAGGAGAAGCGCAGGAACTGTTTTCAGAGGATGTGGCCCATGATATACGAAACCCTGTACAGAACCTTCTGTTTATGATCGAGCGGTTAAAGTTTGGGGTGGGGCACGGCCAGGTGGATGCGATTGGTGCGCAGGTTCGACGAATACACAAATTGAGTGAGAGGGTGTGGTTGCTCGAGCAGATTCGGAAGGAAGGTTTGCAATTAGACAAGACTGGACGTGTGGGTGTATACGAGGTTGTAATGGAAGCAGTCGCTATGGTTAGGTATATGGCTGAGGAGAAGAATGTGGGCATAAAGGTATCACCGGAAATGAAAAAGTGGCGAGCTATTCAGGTTGATCGAAAGTTCTTTTTCCAAGCGATGCTTAATCTTTTAGATAATGCGGTGAAGTACTCTCGCGAGGGGACGGAGGTAAGGATTGACGGTAAAACGGATTGGCCGAACTGTAGGATTTTTGTTATTAATAGAGGTATAGAAATAAAGGATAAGTACAAAGAGAGTATCTACAAAAGAGGGTCTCGTACACCTGAAGCCCAGATGCACATCAGGGATGGCAGTGGGATTGGCTTGGGGATTGTTAAAGCCTTCGCGGACATTTATGGGAAGATATCTTGTAAATGTGAACCAGTTTACGGGACGTATGATTTTGTGACGGAATTCCAGTTGGGTATAACAGGAGATATCTTATGACAAAAATAAACGTTCTATTCATCGACGATGAAAAGAAGCTGGTGGAGAATGTAGCCCCGGTTCTTGAAGCAAAGGGGTTTGAGGTTACGGCCACTACGGATATCGCGAAGGCGATAGATGCGCTTGCCAGTATCAGCTTTGACGTGGTGCTTATGGATATCGCAATGCCGCCGAGCGCAGATATGGATGCGAAGGCTTTATCTTACGGCCGCAAAACGGGGATAGAGGTAGTACGGCAACTACGGGCAATCAAGCCTGATGTTCCGATTGTTGTGCTTACAGTGATCCGGGATCGTGCAATATTATCGGATATGAGAGGGGTGGGTATAAGTCAAATATTAATTAAGCCGGAAGAGCCAGAGAGAATTGCTGAGGTCTTGAAAAGAACGGTTCAGAAATAGTCGGCGAATGGAGCTTGATGATGGTTTTTGGTAAACCTTGGAAGAAGAATGTTAACACCGTAATGTATGCCGAGGAGAAGTGCGATGACTTTCTGAGGGCAGAAACAGCTGAAAAGGAATTGATGTCTCTCCAGCACTGTTCTCAGCTTGTGGATAAACTTGCAAGTGATCGGGTGAAGAAAATCGTTGGGAGGGCCGCCGCTAGTTCAGATTTTAGGGTGAAAAAGGAGGCTTATTATTTGGCAATATTTTTGATTCGATATTTTGTTGTAAGGTTCAGATGGGCAAGTCGGATATTGCTTGTTCTGTGCATTGGATTTCTTTGTGCGGGGGTAATGTTCAACTGGCCACGTGAGGTTACTTTGTGCGTCAGCTATATTTTGGGTGCGCTTAGTGCTGAAGTAGCTTTAGCTAATCTATTTCTGCGTATGAAGCAAAAGGTGCTACATAAATGGGATTTAAAAATATCGGAGAACAAATAGACAAAGGGGTAAAGTTTCTAAGAATACTAAGGAGACTTGGGGTTGTGGCGGTATTTCTGTTAAATGTAATACTTGTCATAGGCCTCGCAGCATATTGCTGTCCTCGTATTGAGCAGGACAAAATCGTTGGGTGGGTAGGAAACTTTGTTCTTGTGGCAATCATTCTATTTGGATTTGCGTGTCTTGGGCTTGTTTTGTGTGTGTATTTGAGTTACCGGCATGTGGGGGAAGTAACTAATCCGCTAGCGATGGGAGAAGGCGGTGGCGCAAGAGGGGCAGATCAGGAGGTGGAACAGACAATGGAAGATGAGATTCATTGAGGGAGTAAATCCGGAGAGGGAGGACTTGTATGAGCAGATTGAATAAGACCCCTGGCTGCGACCCGCGATTGGGACCGAGGGCAGAGATGCAGGGGTTGTTCGGGGACAGGACACAGGAGCGAGTGTTCGGAGGGTGGGTGAGGAATTCGGTTGACGGGGATTGAGGTAATGTTTTGGCGTGAAAAGTTGGAGAGCGGGTAAGTGGGTGTGGAGGCAGGTAAGGAGCAGAAGGTCTATGGGAAATCACAAGTCGCAGTGGCTTATCGAGGGAAAAGAGTTGGATATCGGGAGGGGAATAGAGGCGGCGCTGCTCGGTATACTGATGATGGCTGTACGTATTCTGCGCACGTTTTGGGCTGTTATGGCAGGGTGGAAGGCCTTTGAAGAAGTGGTGTTTTTTAGAGACGAGAGTGAGACCTCAGTAACTAAGTTCGCTCGCCCTTTGACATACTTTTCGGTGTGCTGGATTGTGTATGTTGTATTTTTCTCAGATAGGTTCAAATGGGCTGAGACATTGCGCGATCTGGGTGAACACAGCCCGAGACTGCTTCCACGAATTTTGTGGACACCTGTTGCCAAATATGTGGAGAGTTTAGCCATTTTGAGTAACTTCACTGTTGACAATGTTGTTAGCGGGCAAGTGTCGAAGCTGATGATAGGTCTGATCCCGATTATGGGAGTTGCGTTGTTGCTTACAGTTGGCTCAATGCTATCATTCAGGCTTTGTCGAGTCGGCGTTGTGCCAAGAGAGCATCTGGCTATTGCGTGCTATGCGCTCGGAACAATGGTGGTTATCGACTTTGTGTACGGCGTCAGTGAAACGTATGTGCGAGGTATTCCGCACATGCTATTAACGCTGTATTTTTTGGTGGTTGTTTGGCCGTGGTTCTTCTATCGTTGGATCGCGCTCATAAGATGCTCAGCTAGGACAAGCCGCAAGCGCGTCTGCGTCATTTTGGTTGTAAATGGGTGCGTACTCATCGCTTTTTCTATTTTGGTCCCGATCGTTGTCTACGCGGTCGTGTAGACGGACGCGAATCGAGCGGGATAGCGTGGAGTCCGGCGGACACAGCGGTCATTGAGATAAAGGAGCCGGGCGGGGATTGTGAATGATATGTCTGTTGAGGGGCACGAGGCGGGGTGTTGAACGTCGAACATCGAACGTTGAACATGGAACGTCGAAGGTCGGGGAGGCTATTCGAAGAGTGAAGGGTGAAGGGTGAAGAGTGAAAGGAGGACGTGCTGCGCTTCGAGGGGGCGTGAACGTCGAAGAAGGAAGGTTCAAGATCGCTGGTTAAGGAGGCGTAGCGGGGGAATGTGACAAAGAACGAGAAGGAAGGTGAAGGAGGTCTAATGGGGCTGGTGTAGTAGTTGGTAGTAACGATGAGGAGAAGCCGGTAAAGCGGAATTAAGAATTATGAAGTGAGAATTATAAAGGAGACCCTCGACTAAGACATTCGAGGGGCAGGCAAGGGGAAAAAATTTCAACGACAACTCTACCGCGTTAGGCGCGTCGGAGGGCAGCTAAGCCAAAGCACGCTCGCGAGGCACATCTGTGTAAGGCGGAATTGGCATGTAAAGCGTGACAAAGGAACTGGATTTTGATAGTGTAGGGCTTATAGAGACCATTTAAAGCGTTTAAATGGCAAATATCGGTATATGAGGATATGTCATGGCTCTTAAAATCTGGCTGGACGGCAAGCTTGTTGATGAGGCCGATGCGAAGGTATCGGTTTTCGACCACGGTCTGCTCTACGGAGACGGGGTTTTTGAGGGTATCCGGGTTTATGAGGGCAGAGTATTCGAGCTCGAAGCTCATCTGCGCAGGCTTTACGAGTCAGCGAAAGTGATTCGACTGGAAATCCCATTGGATAAGGGCGAGCTTGCCGGGGCGTTAAAGAAGACCGTCGAGGCCAACGGTATTACGGACGGGTATATTAGGCTGGTGGTTACGCGAGGCGTGGGGACTTTGGGGCTGAATCCTTTTGTCTGCAAGAAGAGCGGGCTGATTATCATAGCCGACAAGATTCAGCCTTATCCGGAAGAGCTTTATGAAACGGGGATGAAGGTAATCAGTGCAACGACGGTCCGTAATCACCCTCTGGCTATTGGCCCCCAGGTCAAGAGCCTGAACTATCTGAACAATATCATAGCCAGGATAGAGGCGGTGGACAGCGGCGCTGCCGAGGCTGTTATGTATAACCACGAGGGGTACGTTGCCGAGGCGACCGTCGAGAATGTCTTCATTGTCAGAGACGGCGTGATTTACACCCCGCCGGTCGAGGCCGGCGCCCTCGAGGGGGTGACTCGCAACCTCGTCATCAGGCTCGCAAAGGAAGAGAATCTCGAAGTGGTCGAGAAGAATCTGACAAGATGCGATTTGTATACTTGCAATGAGTTTTTCCTCACCGGTACGGCCGCTGAGGTTATTGGGGTAGTCGAGATCGACGGAAGGACAGTTGGCGACGGGAAGCCCGGGCCGATTACAAAACGGCTGAGAGAGAAATTCTTCAAATACACCCACAGCGGCCGCAAGTAGCGGATAATGAAGGGTAAATAGGCTTGAGGAGGGAGCGGCGAACGGTTACTATGGTTACCCCAACAAAGAGCATTCTTGGTACGGACATTCGGAGAAAGAGATGTCTTTTCTTGGTGTTGATATAGGGACGACGGGCTGCAAGGGGTCGGTATTCGATGAATCGGGGAAGGTCCTTACATCCGCTTATGAGGAATATTGCACGAGCTCGCTACGGCCGGGCTGGTTTGAACTTGACTGCGGGGAAGTAATTGCCAGGTGTAAAGAGGTAATTTCGAAATGTGCGAATAGTGTAAAAGACACCGATTGTATTGTATCGCTCTCTGTTTCGAGCCAGGGGGAGGCGTTTACGCTGCTTGATAAGGGAGGTGAATATCTCTGTAATGCGATGGTATCTTTTGATACACGTTCTCAAAAACAGGTCGAAGAATTCTCAGAATCGTTTGGCGTGGAGAGGCTGTACAGTATTACGGGGCATTCGCCACACACGCTTTTTAGTTTGTTTAAGATTTTATGGCTTAAAGAGAACCAGCCGGGGCTTATCGAGAAAGCGGAGAGGCTGCTTTGTTTCGGTGACCTGCTCGGTTACGAATTGACCGGTAAGGCAGCGCTCGGCTACAGTCTCGCTGCGCGGACGATGTTGTTCGATGTAAGTGAGCTTCGGTGGTCTGATACGATTTTGGAGGCGATTGGGCTTGAGCAGAAGTTATTGGGGGAGCCGGTCCCGGCCGGTGCGCCTGTAGGTAAAATCAGCAAAAGCGCTGCTGGTGAACTGGGGCTTAGTCCAAGCGTTATTGTAGCGGCGGGCGGTCACGACCAAGTATGCGGGGCGCTAGGCGCCGGCGTTACAGGCGCAGGTGTTGCGGCGTACGCAACGGGGACGGTCGAGTGTCTGACGCCGGTTTTTAGTGAGCTGATTCTTAACGAAACGATGCGAGAATCGAATCTGGCCACGTATCCTTATGTTAGTGAAGGGTTCTACACGACGGTGGCTTTTAATCTGACCGGCGGCAGTTTGCTGCGGTGGTATCGCGACCAATTTGGAAGGTCTGAAACTGAAGAGGCAGAGCGCAAGAGATGTGACGTGTACGAGCTGATTTTAGGAGAGGTTCCGAGTGAGCCGACGAGCCTATTTGTTCAGCCTCATTTTACATCTACGGGTACACCGTATTTTGACCCTCATCCGACCGGTGCGATAATCGGGCTTAACCTCAACACCACGAAGGCAGAGATTGTAAAGGGCATCCTCGAGGGGGTGACGTATGAGATGAAGCTGAATGTTGAGCTGCTGAAGCGTGCAGGTATAGAAATTAATGAACTTCGGGCTACCGGAGGAGGCGCGAAGAGTGCAAAATGGATGCAAATCAAGTCCGACATAATGGACATTCCGATAGTGTCGTTAGACGTCAGCGAAACGGGATGCCTGGGTGCGGCACTTTTGGCGGCGAAGTCATACGGACATAACGATTCAGTCGAACAGATGAGCAAAGAGTGGGTGCGTCAAATCCGCACGTACGAGCCGTGCGGAGAAAATGTGAAAAAATATCGTGAGCGTTTTGGGATTTACTCACAGATTTATAAAACGCTGAAGCCGTTAGGCAACTTGATTAACGGGCTTTAGCGTGAAAACGTGTTATGGCTTGAGGGCCTCGGGCAGGGCAGCTATTAGCAACAAATAAGTATAAGGCCGGATGAAATTATGCCTTTATTAAGCGATGCCAAGAAGGTAAGAACCCTGTTGGAAGAGTTTCAATCGAAGAGGATTGCCATTCCGTGTTTTTGCAGCGAGAATACATATACCATGGAGGGCATTTTGGCCGGGGCAAGCCGAGTGTCGCAATCTCTGGGGTTGGAGACTGTCGCCGTGTTTATTGCCGTTACTGCGAATTATCCCGGCAGGCAGCAGTTCAAGAACTATACTTGCTTAGGGAGCATCGAAGAAGGATTTATGGCGTTTCGTTCCGATTTGGAACGACTGAGCCGGCCGGATGGTCCATTTGCAAATGTTTTGGCAATACCAAGTCTTGACCATGGCCAGTGTGATGATGACGAATTTCTTTTTGAGGATGGGAAGGACTTCTGGGGATGCGTTATGTATGACTGCTCGGGTCTGTCTTTAGATGAGAACAGGAAAAGGACGGCTGAATTTGTTAAGAGGCATAAGGGTGATTATATTATCGAAGGCTGCGTGGATGAAATTGTTGAATCCGGTGAAACGGATAAGATGCAACTGACCGACCCAAAGGAGGCAAGAATCTTTTTGGAGGAGACAGGCGTTGATTTGATGGTTGTTAATCTTGGAACAGAACACCGGGCGACAAAGTCGGGATTGAAGTATCACGGTGATTTAGCAAGGGAAATCAGTTCGGCAGTTGGCAATAAGCTGGTACTGCACGGTACTTCTTCGCTGACAGAAGAGGATTTGCCCAAATTAGCAGATGACGGAATCTGCAAGGTCAATATCTGGGCGGTTCTGGAGACGGAGGCGGCCCAAAACATGGCGGAAGCACATATCAGAAATATTGGCAAGATATTATCTGAAGAGCAAATTAAAGCTCTTCTTGAAGATGGCTGGCTGGGGGAAAAAGCCATGGAACACTCGCGGGAACATTGTCCTACTTTAGATTACATGACTGAAGTATACCGGCGGAATGAACTGAAAGAGCCGATTGTCTCGAGATTGGTGGAACAATATTTTCTTTCCTTTGGTTATGAAAAATTAGCGCTTCACGGCAACAAATAATGGTGTTAAACCATCGTGTGCCGGGAAAAGGTTTTGGTTATATGTCTAAATATACTGACTACCGCTGCAAGGCTGAACCTGTTATCCCCAAAGTCATGCAGGCATTGGTGGCTCGCGGCAGTGGATTTGAGAATTTAGCGGTAAAGGAAGTACCGGTGCCTGATGTTGGGCCGGACCAGCTTCTGGCCCGTGTAGATGCTGCCGGGGTGTGTACAAGTATAATAAAGCTGGTCGAACAGGGAGAAAATCATATCTTCATAAACGGCTGGGACATGAAAAAATGGCCTGTAATCCTTGGTGATGAAGGATCGGTCACGCTGGTAAAGATTGGTGATAATCTGAGGGATAAATATAAAGCCGGCCAGCGTTGTGCTATTCAACCAGCTGTAAACGTTGCTCCAATCCTGTATCGTGAAAGGTATAAAAACAACGCCGAAGGTATGCACAAATGCGCAGTCGGCTATACGCTTGGCGGTCAACTCGCACAGTATATCCGCATCCAGGAAGAGGTCCTGGAGGCTGACTGCCTTTTGCCGTTAGCCGAGGAAGGTATGGGTTATTTCGAAGTTTCTATGACGGAGCCCATCAGTTGCGTTTACTCGGCTCAGCAGCGCAATTATCATATTGTCAAAAATGGGCCACACGATGACCGTAAACCTCATCTTGGTCTTCTGCCCGGAGGCATAACCGTCGTCATAGGCGCAGGCGTTATGGGAAGGGTACATGCCGAATTATCACTGAGATACAGCCCTGCCGTGTTGGTCATAACCGCCCGAACGCGACCGCGTCTGGACCTAACCATGAAAACCCTTGGGGAAAAAGCAAAAGCAAGAGGCACGAAATTAATCTGTGTTACAGCAGACAAATTAGCTGATGCGGTTAAGAAATGTTCCAAAGGGCAAGGCGCCGATGATATCATACTTGCTGTCGGGGACAATGCTGCACAACAGTATGCCCTTGGCTTGCTTGCCAAAGGAGGCGTCGCAAATTTTTTTGGAGGTCTGCCTCGCGGTCAGCACATTCTGGAGCTTGATACTTTAGCTGTTCACTACGATGAGATAAAACTTGTCGGCTCCAGCGGCGGCGAACCCAGTGA
>CAZENQ010000109.1:0-2776 GCA_964513655.1 uncultured Pirellulales bacterium
TCGACCTATCTTGCCTCGTCGAAAATGGGGCGAATTTCCCTCTCTATGGGGAATTTTACCCCCCCCTGTTCTAATCTATTCCATATTTTTTTAACTTCAGCCGCAGCGTCTTGCGGTCTATCCCCAGTGCCTCTGAGGTCTCACCTATCCGCCCATCAAGCTTCCTAAACGTGTTAACAATGTGTTCTTTTTCCACATCAGCGAGTGCCCTCACCCCATCGGAATCAGAATTTGGAACTGTTTCACCACTCAGCTCATAATACCACAAATCACTGGCCTCTATCACCCCGCCCTTGGTCAGTACCACCGCTCTCTCAATTACATTCTCTAACTCTCTCACGTTCCCCGGCCAGTCATACTCGCTTAATATCTGCATCGCATCCTCCGAAATACCGGTCACGCCCTTCTCGCGCTTCTTGTTATACTTTGTCAAAAAATGATTCGCTAATACCGGAATATCTTCCCTTCGCTCCCGCAAGGCCGGCAAAACGATGGGAACCACACTTAGCCGGTAAAATAGGTCCTCTCGGAAAGTCTGCTCCTTCACGCACGCGAGCAGGTCTTTGTTCGTTGCCGCGATTATGCGCACATCCACCTTGATAACCTGCGAGCTTCCTACTCTCGCAATCTCCTTCTCCTGAAGTACCCTCAGCAGTTTCGCCTGAATACTCATGCTGATGTTTCCAATCTCGTCCAGAAAAACCGTCCCCCCGTTCGCCACTTCAAACCGCCCGTATTTGGTTTCCGTAGCGCCCGTAAAAGAGCCTTTGACATGTCCGAACAGCTCGCTCTCAAACAGGTTTTCCACCAGGCCGCCGCAGTCGACCACAACGAACGGCTTGTCCCTTCTGTTGCTCTGTGTATGAATCGCCCTGGCTATCAGCTCTTTGCCTGTGCCTGTTCCCCCGCTAATCAGAACCGTGCTGTCTGTCGGCGCCACCTGCCGAACAAGCTCTTCAACCTTCTGCATTGAGCGGCTTGTCCCCACAACTACCTTCTCGCCGAATCTGTCTTTTAACTCTGCACGCAGCAATATATTCTCAAGCGAAAGTCTTCTCTTCTCAAGCGCGCGGTTCACTATCATCCGCAGACTCTCAGGCGTGAAAGGTTTCGGAATAAAATCATACGCGCCCAGCTTCATCGCCTCCACCGCCGACTCCACCGTCGCATATCCCGTAATCACGATTACCACAATCTCAGGCTCCCGTTCCTTCATCTTCTGCAATACTTCCATACCGCTCAAACCAGGCATCTTCAAATCAAGGATGACAAGGTCAAAAGATTCCTTCTCAAACACTGAAAGGCCTTTCAAACCATCCTCCGCCACTTCTACCCTGCTTCCGCCTTTCGATAGCGCTTGTCGGCACGAATCCCGCATCGCCTCTTCATCGTCGATGACTAAAATATTGGCTTCGCCGTTCATCTACTTCTCCTTTCCGTTTACTGGTAATCTGATAATAAATGTCGTCCCCTCGCCCGGTTCGCTTTTAACCTCTATCGTCCCTCTGTGCTTGGCAATTATTCCGTGGCTTACCGCCAACCCAAGACCCGTACCACGCCCAACCTCCTTGGTCGTGAAGAACGGGTCAAAAATCTTCTCCTGGTTCTCCGCCGGAATGCCGCACCCTGTGTCGCTGAGTTCAATCTCGATATGCTCATTATCGCCTGCCATCCTCGTTGCAACCGTCAACTCCCCTTTTCCTTCCATCGCCTCGGCGGCGTTGAGCACAATATTAGTGAACACCTGTTGCATCTGCCCGACATCGATGAATATCTCGGGCAGCGAAGAGCAAAAGTCCTTTGTTATTTTAACATTTTGAAAAAGTGCCTGTTTTTCAACCAAACCTAAAGTTCGCTCTAAAGTCTCGTTTAAATCGCGCTGCTCGACCTTCGGTTCCGTTTGCCGCGCGAAGTCCAGCAGACCCTTTACAATGTCCCTGCACCGAGACGCCTCCGCGACCGCTTTTTCCAGGTTATTACGTCTTGAATCCTTGTCCTCCAAATCCTCTAATACCAAATGAGTGTACATCAGCACCGCCCCAAGCGGATTATTCACTTCATGCGCCACCCCTGCTGCCAGCTGTCCCAGTGTTGCCAGCCGCTCCGATTTCATTATCTGCTGACTGGTGTACTCCCTTAGCTTGTCGTCTCTTTCTTTCAGCGAGGACGCCATAAGGTTGAATGTCTCGGCCAGCTCTCCTATCTCATCTTTGCTCGTGCTTTTAACCCTGTGGTTGAGATTGCCTTTGCCCCACTGATGGGACGCATAAACCAGCCGCTTGATGGGCCTCAATACACCCTGAGCAAGAAAGCTCGATACTACCAGTGCTGCAAGCATTCCGCCGCACGTTATTGCTAAGAATACCGCCACCGCTCCGGCACGCATATCCGTAAACTTCTCTTCTAAGACCCCAACGTACAGCACTCCGATTATTTGCCCCTTTATGTTTTTTATTGGTTCATATGCGGAGATGTACCAGTTATTCACTACAAAGGCCCTGTCTATCCACGGCAGCCCTTTTTCAAGTACCTGCTCATATACCTCTTTGGATACACGCGTCCCAATCGCCCGGCTGCCGTCCTCGCGCTTGACATTCGTCGAGACCCGCAGGTCCCCCTGAAAGATGGTCGCTGTCCCGATGTCCTTGCCCTTGTACTTGACGCCTTGATATACCGTCTCCTTGACCTTATCCACGAGCTCGTAGTTGCGATTAAGCAATTTACCGCCGTATAGCACCCCAATCAGGCTCCCATCGTACCCTCGTACGGCAGCCGC
>CAZENQ010000109.1:2876-10320 GCA_964513655.1 uncultured Pirellulales bacterium
AAAGCTCACAATCAGCTTTGTTCTAAGCGATATCTTCATCATTTTTACCGCAAAACTGTCCCTGTTTGCCTCAACCGCACCTCCGCGAGCTTATTTGAACACCTTTACAATGGTAAGCACGCCGAGAACTATGGTAAGTACGGCAATGGCAAGCTTTAGTTTCTTTTCGGTCATTATTTTTACGCTCTTGGCCGAAAGCGGCACCGAGAGTACCGCCCCGATAATCACCCACGGAGCCAGCCTCCAGTCAAGGTCGTTTTTTGAGACAAGCATGTAAGTAATCACTCCCACCAGGCACGTCAGCCCCTCCGCCAAAGATGTAATCCCTACCGCGCTTTTCCCCTCCACCCCAGACAAAACCTGCCCGCCTGTTACAACCGGCCCATAACCGCCCCCGCTCATACCTTTGTTGAACGAAGCTATCAGCCCCAAAAGCGTAATCTTCTTCCAGCTGAACCTGAAATTCTTATTCAGACACACCAGGATTACTATCCCCATCGAAAGCACTAAACACCCTATATAAAGTTTCAGCCAGAACTTCGGAATATTCACCGCCACGAAAACAGCCGCCACCGTCCCCACTACGCTGCAGGATGCTAATAGCAGCGCAATCTTCAAATGCAGCGGAACCGTCTTTTTAAAGCTCTCAATATAACCGAGCGGGCTTAGCATATTTCTAATCTTGAATATGTCTGCCGACTTCGGTTTCAGGTCCACGTTGCCCTCCCGATGGTGAAAAAATCCCGCTAACAGCCCCGATATCAATTCGCTCAGCAGAATGACCGGAACAATCTGCATTGGCGAAAAGCCCATCAGCATAAACACCGGCGTCAGCGTCGTCCCGTAGCCCATACCGAGCGTCGAGTCCATATATTCGCACAGAAAAGCAATTATCACAATCGCAACAACCGCCCACAACGACAACTCCAACACCTTTCTTTACTCCTCAATTTCGCAGCTACGCCGCTCGTTAACAATTACCGCCTTAAACCACATCGGCTAACGTCAGGCTTTCGAGTTTCTTCGCAACGTAATCTCGTATCTCCTTGAATCTCTTTATCAGCTTTTTCTCCTTGGACAGCGGTGTCGACGAGAAAAAGTACTTGCTCACCGACTCCGTTGGCGCCAGCGCACCGTCCATCACCCTTATTATCCCCGCGATACTTATCTTCGATGCCGGCCGCCCCAGCTTGTACCCCCCGCTCGCCCCCCGCTTCGCCTTTATATACCCGCTCTGCCGCAGTATCGAGAACAGCAGAACTAAGTATTGCTGTGGTATATCGCACTTCTCGCATATCTCCTCCATCTTTATATAGCCCTTCTGCTCGTTCCGCGCCATATAAATCAGTGCTAATATCGAGTATTCACTCTTCGTCGTAAGCTTTATTATCGGCTCCTTTGATAAGTAAGTTTATAAACATACTAAACAATCTATCGGCACCGGTCAACCAAAAATTTAAAAAACATGTGAATTTCCCCCCAAACCCGCTTAAATGCTCAAAATCCCCCTCGTGCCGCACGAAATAGGTTCCTGCCGCAATTTCGTCTGGTGTCGTCAGCCGCCTGTCTTGAGTCTCGTGTCTGCTATGGCTCCTCCTCGACCCACGATTCACGAACCACGAATCACCCAAATAAAAAGGGCCGGCCGCACATAAGTCCGACCGACCCTGCATTATATACCCATTGCCTCTCGCTAATCTTATTTATGGTGAATCTGGACATTCCCGCCGCCAAGATAACCTTGCGCCTTGTGCTTCGGCACCGGAGGACTATTCTCCGTATCAACATCCGGCCCAAGCCATCGTTCTAAAAATAGTGCCGGCCACGCCGGCCTCAACTACCGAGATACGAGATGCGAAATACGAACCAAGGGCCACTCCACCAGCGCACCCCTGTCAATCAAGGAAAAAGAACAAGATTATTGCCTTTCGGGGACGTATGAGATATGCTTATAGCCTATGAAAAAGGCCGAAATCAAGCGAATTGCTAACTTTATCAAAGACCTTGAGGGACCACCTAACGAGCAGGACTACAGCCACGTAACTCTCCAAGAGCGGCTACAAGAGCTTTATCCAATTATCAAGAGCTTCATGGACGAAACATTCAAAGCTGACCAGGACCTAAAACCGGTTCTTGCTCTGTTCGAGTACAGAGCTCGCAAGTGCCGGGAGTGTATCGAGAGAAGAATGGCTGCAAGAAACTAAAGAAAGATAGGCAAAAATGAAACGATGTACTAAATGCAAAAAGAGGAAAGGCAAGGCTGAGTTTCACAAGGATTCGAGCAGCAAAGACGGCCTAAGTTGCTGGTGTAAGAAGTGCGTGCATGACTACAACCGAAGAAGTTATCGCAAGAAGAAGGGCGGGCGCGTCAGAAGACTCCTCAAATATGAGCAGCGCCATCGGATTGTTGATGGTATAAAAGAAAAACGCTGCAGCCGCTGTCGGAAGTGGAGAGCGGAAGCCGACTTTACGAAAGACCCTCGCTACAAAGGCGGCCGGGTGTGCCAGTGTAAAAAGTGTGTTTGGGATCACAAACGCAGCTATTATGGGTATTCAAAAAAACACTTGACCTATGAGCAGCGCCATCGTGTTGTTGGCCGTGTTAAACAGAAGCGTTGCGGTAAGTGTAAGAAGTGGAAGCCCGAGAGTCAGTTTTACAAAAGACGTGAACAGATAGACGGGCTGGCAGTGCGGTGTAAACCGTGTTCTGATATAGCCACTAACAAAGCTCATAAGAAGCGCCTGGCGGCGAACAAATGAGAGGTTGCCTCGCTGCCTCGCCAGAACGCTTTCGGTTAGCTAACTTGGTCGCATCTTAGTTCGAGAGAGTTGCCGTACAGGTATTTTTTTCTTTTCCCCTTGCCTTTTCCCTTCTTTCCTCTGCCTCGCCAACCCGCATGACAAAGCTTACTTGCTACAGCTTAGGGTGAGAGAGTTGTCGTTCAAAGAGGTGGCATTATAGTATTTTCTTGACATTTTATTGCCGGTAGGCTAAATTGCTGGACAAAAAGTGGTGAATAATATCTGAGGCACCTTTCTATGGAATCATCCAGCTTACAGCAATTACAACAAATTCCCGGCGTTGGTAAAACTATTGCCCGGGATATGCACAATATCGGCATCCATTCTATTGACGCTCTTAAGGGCCGCCAGGCCCGGCAGCTTTATGCTAAACTCTGCCAGTTTAAGGCCTTTCCAGTCGACAGATGTATGCTTTACGTATTCCGCTGCGCAATATACTACGCTTCCAATACCGACCATGACCCGCAGCTGTTAAAATGGCAGAACTGGAAGGATAAGCAATAACTAAATGCTCACGTGCAGGCAAGTTAATTTGATTATTTACTATTTACTGATTATTGAAAATTAAATTGGCCACAGAGATAAATTACGGGCAAAGGAATACAAAATGATCAATCCAGATGAAGCAATCGACAATCTGCGTCAAGTCATAACTAGTTTTGAGGCATTTTGCAAAGTTCATGGCAACGTTACTGAGGCGGATACTCGGGCGAATGTTATAGACAAAATCCTAAAGGACGTCTGCGGTTGGCCTGACCAATGGATAACTCGGGAGGAGCACGCAGACAGAGGACGTATGGACTATTGCTTGGGAGTTCAGAATCGAAAATTCGTAGCGGCAGAGGCCAAGAAGAAGGGTAAGCCATTTACGTTCCCACACGATACATCGCATAGATCACTCAAACTTTCCGGAAGCCTCTTGACAGACAAAAATATTCGTGAAGCTATTACGCAAGTGCGTGGGTATTGCGACGATGAAGGAATCCGCTATGCAATTGCTACAAACGGATATGCATGGATTGTGTTTCGAGCCATACGGGAGGATATGCCTTGGCGTAATGGCCATGCAAGAATATTCCCAAGCCTTGAGTACATATGCGAGAACTTTACGCAATTCTGGAACCTCCTATCTTATGAGGCAATATGCTCAGGTTCCTTGGATTCTGAGTTCGGCGTCACTCTGCGTGTTGAGAGAGACCTGCACCGCGTTATTGACATACTATTCAATGCAAATCTGCCTTTGGAGAGAAACCGCCTACATGCGCAGATTCATCCCATAATCAACACAATCTTTGAAGACATTGCCGAGCATGATGAACTCGACATCTTGAAGCATTGCTATGTCTATTCAAAAAGTCTGGAAATTGTCGCTAAGGATCTAAACATAGTCATAAAGGACTCCATCCCAGAGTTCCTAATAAAACAAGGTACTGAGCAGCTGATTGTAACAGATAGATATAGTGCTGGTAAGTTTGGCCCAGCCGTTTCACGTTCAGTCTCTTCCAAGAAAGGGCAGATGTTCTTGCTCCTAGGTGGAATAGGTTCTGGTAAAACCACCTTCCTAAAGCGCTATCAGAAAACTGTAGGCACGAAGCTCCTGAAGGAAAGTACAATCTGGTTCCACATTGATTTCCTAGGCCCACCCTTAATCATCGACGAGATGGAAAAGTACGTGTGGGATACGATCCTAGACCAGATTCGGGAACGATTCGCTGAGATGAATCTTGAAACGCGCCAAAACCTCAAAGGAGCATTTTCAGACAAGATTAGAATACTCAAGGAAACATTGCTGAAACGACACGACAAGAATTCCTCTGAATACGACAGATTGATATCAGAACACCTTCAAAAATGGAGTGATGATCCTACAGAGTACACACCTAGACTTCTTAAGCAGGTCAGCCTAAGCCAGAGAAAGAAAGTTGTGTTGTTCATTGACAACGTAGACCAGCTTGAGCCTAAATACCAAGCCAGCATTTTTATGCTCGCGCAGCGCATAACGAATATGACTAATTCAGTTACGGTTATATCCTTGCGAGAGGAATCATATTATGCTGTTGCTGTCCAAAAAACGTTTACTGCTTACACTAACAGAAAGTTCCATATAGCCTCCCCAAGGTTTAGACCACTGATTGGGACGCGAATCAAGTTTGCCCTGAAAGCTTTGGATGATGCGGAAGACACATATAATCTTTTCAGCCACAGTGGGATTTACATTAACAAGCAGGATTTGGCTGATTTCCTAAGAATCGTCCAGGAAAGTATTTTCGGAGTGAACAAGAATATAGCACGTTTCGTCGATGCAATTTGCTACGGAAATATGCGCTGGGCCCTACAAATGTTTGGTACCTTTTTAGGTTCTGGCGTAGTAGATGTCGACAAGATGCTACGCATATATCGCAGAGATGGAAATTACTATGTAGCCTTCCATGAATGGGTCAAATCTATAATGCTCGAGGATAGGATGTATTATAAGGAATCTGAGAGTCCGATTATGAATCTGTTTAATTGCGGCACCGAAAAGAATTCTAGTCATTTCACATGTCTTAGGATCCTTTTATATTTGATGGCTTACAGGGCTCAAAGCACAATACAAGGCCAAGGCTATCTGGAGATAGCTAAAGCAGAATCTCTATTTGAGGATATCTTCAACAATAGAGAGGACTTTATTCGATCCTCGAATAGATTATTAGCAAAACGGCTCATTGAAGTCAATACAAGATCTACAGAAGATATCATTGGGGCTAGCCATGTCAGAATAACATCTGCAGGGTGGTACTATTACAGGTTCTTGGTAAAATCTTTCTGCTATCTTGACTTGGTGTTGCAGGATACCCCGTTCAACAACATCACAGTGCAAAAAAGTCTGTGTGACTCTGTTCACAATGTAAACAACCTTTATGGCCGTGACGACCAGAAGATAGAACGCTTAAAGGAACGTTTTCTGCGTGTTGATAATTTTCTCGACTACCTTAAAGTCGAAGAAGAGGAAGAGTTCGGAAGATTTAATTTAGCGCAGATTGACACTGTAGTTAATGAAAGATTTATTCCTCAGGTTGTACAAATATATTCGAAAGAAAAAACCAGCATTTTAGAAAGAGTAGCAAGAAATCAGGAAAAGTATGAGGAAAAGTTCTCCCTCGATTTAACTCCAGAGGAACATGCGATGTTAGATGATGAAAGTAATGGCACGGATGCCCAGGATGTTATGAACAGACATTCTGTACCAAAGAAAACTCAAGATCTTCGCAAAGGTAAATATTAATAACTCTATAATGGTAACCAGTAGGTTGTGTTTTGATAAAACTAGGGACAGCCACCTATTAATGGCTGGGGACAGTACACGTAAAAGTGGGATTGGCCCTTATAAATCTAGGGGCGGTATTAATGAAAACAGGATATATTCTTGCTCTTGTTCTTTTGACCTCCACTGCGTATGATAGACAGCCACAATTATGTTTTCCACCAAAGTATGGGCTTGATCCGAATATGTTGTCAGACCTTGAAACATCCCTGGATCAGAGAGTGTTCCCGGTTGTTTCCTTTACTGACGCCCCGTTTGAGAGCGTGATATCTTGGGCATGCCAAGACATATCACAACATCACGGTATTGTATATATCCTTGGAGACATTGAGCCAAATGCCATGGTCCTGCCTCCCAGTCCTGATACCGTGACTGTAAACATGACTAATGTTACATGTCGAACGGTTTTAAACGCCGTCTGTTACGAAGCTCATCTAAGTTGGCGATTAGACTCAACGTACATCATGGGATGGCCACAAATCACGGTGGGACGACCTGAGGTATTCCTGGATAGGCTAGCAATAGAGAAAAGGAGATCTGAAAGCTGGGAGCCAATTCTCTTTTTGCTTGCAGTTGGGGGCTTGTTCCTACTTCCTACTTTGTTCTTCTCACTTATTCATATCTGTGTAAGGGAGGATTTCGCAACCAAGTTTCTTGGTCGAAAATACAGATATCTTCTTGACCCTTCATTGAAAGGTTATACCGCCAGCTTAGCAGCCGGATCCGTGATAGGCAAAATGCTTCCAGTTCCATTAGATATAATTCTTGCGGCACGTCTCCGTTACTTGATGACCACGGACAGAACGTCAGCCGTGAAACACGTTTATTCGATTTTAGTGGCTATGGGGGATAAAGTGCCGAAAGATGCATGGCGAGAATTCTACAAACGAAATCCAGAAGCCAAACACCTTAAGTGCCCGATCAGTGTGGATGCCTAAATGAGTGGATGCCTGTGAACGGTCTATTTGCTTTGAAAGGAGCGAAGGTAACATAAACTGTTGATGGTGCACAGGAAATGCGCGGCCAGAGGTGCTTGAGGTCCCTCGACTGTGCTCCTCATACCATTGTGCTCATTGCTTATCCTGATTTAATAAACAATTCTAACGACAACTCTACCGCATTAAGCCAGCCCGAGCGCAACTAACCAAAGCATGCTCGCGAGGCAAACGACAACTCTCTCGTCCCGATTCTTCGGGACTGGCGAGGCACCCATTTCCAATCAAATCCGCAGGGGGGTAAGAGCAAAAATCCGAAAATTTAAAATTCTTTTAACTGCTTTTCTAACAACAACTTAATCCTGTCAATCCTGTCAAAAACACCCCAATTTTCGCACCAAAC
>CAZENQ010000110.1:0-10304 GCA_964513655.1 uncultured Pirellulales bacterium
GGCTGTATGGCTGGTAATATTTGGCAATTTTTGGGCTTGTTATTTGTCCCAATTTGTGAGGTTGTTTCCGAAAGGTTCAGATTTGGTGTGAATTCTGAACCTTTTATTTGCGCTTATAATGATTTTTTCAATACCTCATAATAAGCGTGCCAAACTTGGGAATTTGGGACTGATTCGCAGAAAAGGCGGTCATCGTATTGAACATACGTTTGCAATCCTGAACGTATAATTGTGATAAGAAGTTATAGTTGCGATAGTTATAAAAAGCTAAGAATTATTGCTATTCCTAAAATACAACCAAAAGTACAATTTGAAGGCAGGTAATTTGGTATAATGAATACAGATGGTTTATCGTACAGCTTGCAGATTCCGGCAATTATCAAAATATGCCGTGCCAGGAGGGTTTCTTGTATAGAAAATTGATGTTTTCAGTTATCCTTTTCCTGCTCCTTACTTTGAGCATCTCGGCACAGGCCGCGCAGAGCCTGTACACCGAGACCTTCGCGGGCAATGGTGACGTCAACCTGGCGGGCTGGAATGGTGTCTATGATGCCGGCGGCAGTGCCGGTGGTGTTGTTGGGGGCTTCGCGTGGGTTTGGCATTCGGGGGACTGTGAGAATCTCATTTACACGAATGAATATACCGTCGATACTTCGACGTATCCTGATGTTGAATTCCAGGTTGAGCTCCGCAGGCACTCTGCCTACGGCAGCACTCCCCAAGTAAGTGTAGCAGTCGAAGTTGGCGCCAAGTGGTACGTTTCAAAAACGACCTTCGTTGAAACCACCACTGTTTTTCAGACGCAAAACCTCGCTTACAACCCCACAAAGAACAACTGGGACAAACTGACCCTGGCAACAGCCGGGCGGGGAAATACCGCCACATCCGACCTTTCGGGAAATATTACGGGCTTCGGTTTGTACTCCAACAGCCAGAACGTCGGGTCCGACTGTACTGCCGAGTATGACGATTTTACTATTATGACTGTGGATGTGAATTCTCTGGAGCGGTCCTCAGATTTCAATACCGACGGTGCGGTAGATTTCCTTGACTATTCAGCGATTGCTGGCACTTGGCTGAGCGAATCGGGAGAGCCGAATTTCAACGAGATTTATGACCTTGACGATGACAATGATATCGACACGAACGACTTGGCATTATTCGCGGAAGACTGGCTCTTGGGCGTCAAGTACCCGTATTTACCGGCGCCGACGAACAGGGAAAAGATTAATTTCAACGCCGGCTGGAAGTTCTATCGGGGCAGTGTCCCCGGCGACACAGCCAAGAATCCCGGATTTAATGACTCTTCGTGGCAGGACGTTATTATACCGCACAACCCACCCAAGAATCCCCCTGACCCCGATCCGCTGCGGCCCTGCTGGGATGACCCCGGCGGGTACCATTACGAGGGCACCTCTTGGTATCGTAAACATTTTACACTGGATAATGCCTATCAGGGCAAAAAGGTGTTCATTGAATTCGAAGCAATCAACACCGTAGCTGATGTGTGGGTCAACGGTACACACTTAACGACACACTACGGCGGATACCTGCCATTTACGGTTGATATCACGGACCATGCTAATTTCGACGAGACGGAGAACGTTGTAGCGGTAAAGGCCGACAACACCGACAATCCGGATGTCCCCATAGGAAACGCCGGCTGGTTCAACTGGGGAGGAATTTACAGAGACGTGCGGCTGCATATCACAGACAAGCTGCATGTCACCGACGCTGTGGATGCAAACATTGTAGCCGGCGGTGGAGTTTTCGTAACTTACCCATCCGTCAGTACTGCGCAGGCTCAAGTCCGGGTAAAAACTCATGTGAAAAATGAACACGCTTCAACAAAAAACTGCACCTTAAATACCTATATCGTCGATGCGAATGACATGGTCGTTAGGCAGATGTCCGACACGAACGACATTGCAGCGGGCTCTGATTTTACATTTACTCAGTCGGCCACCGTCTATCAGCCGAATCTTTGGCATCCAAACCACCCTCACCTATATACCGTTTATAACGAGGTCATTGACGGCAATACGTGTGTCGACAGTTACGAGACCCGTGTCGGCATCAGGTCGATAGATTTTACCCATGCCGAGGGATTCAAGATTAACGGAAAGCGCCTGATGTTTATTGGCGCCAACCGGATGCAGGATTATCCATACCTTGGATATGCTGTGGGCAACTACGGCCAGCGCCGCGACGCACTGAAACTGAAGGAAGGTGGGTTTCAGTTTATCCGCACTTCACAATATCCCCAGGACCCAGCTTTCCTTGACGCATGTGACGAACTCGGGCTTATGGTGCTGGCTCCGATACCGGGCTTTCAATATGTCGGCGGTGAGACATTCAAAAATCACTCATATCAGGACATGAGAGACTTGATACGCCGGGACAGAAACCGCCCGTGCGTAATAGCATGGGAGCTGTCTCTAAACGAGACGTGGTGGACAGACGCGAACTATACTCCGATGGCTATGAGTATCGGCCACGCTGAATACCCCGGCGACCAGTGCTTCATTGGAGGCTGGAAAGATATCGGTGTCTGGGGCGGGCCGGCACTGTACGACATAGCCCTGCGAAATGCCGACCACGACCCCAACGCATGGGACTATACGGGACCCTTGCCGCTGATAATCGATGAGTACGGGCACTGGAGGTATAGAGGCAACCCGCCCGGTCAAACCAGCGATGTCCATCGGATGGACGGTGAACAGGCAATGCTTGGCCAGGCATGGAACCATCAGCATTCGCTGCACAACAACCGCGGCGTGTCATTTCTTAGTGGAGACGCCTTGTGGTGCGGCATAGACCTGGCCTGTTATGCATCCGGGGTTCTGGATAGTTTCCGCCTCCCGAAGTTTTCCTATTACTTCTATCAGAGCCAGCGCGACCCGAATTTGATTATACCCGGCATCGATTCGGGCCCCATAGTCTTTATAGCCAATTACTGGACCGCCGCTTCACCAAATGATGTAAAGGTTTACAGTAACTGCAACCAGGTAAAGCTGTATATCAATGATGTGCTGCAGGATACACACAGTCCCGACACTGGGACCAATACAGCCAACTTGCTGCATCCACCGTTTACATTCACAGGCCTGATGTGGGAAGCGGGCGAGCTCAAGGCCGAAGGCTATATTGGCGGTCAACTGGCTGCGACACACATAGTCAAAACGCCAGGCGCAGCCAGCTCGCTCGAAATCAGCTTTGATACCGGTGTTGGCAATCCAACGGCCAACGGCGAAGACGTTATCTTTGTATTTGTTTCGGTGGTCGACAGCAATGGTATTGTCGTGCCTGATACCAGTAATGAGGTTACACTTGGTCTCAGCGGCCCGGCTGCTTTCGCAGGTCCGAACCAGTTTGAGGCCGAAGCCGGCATTGCAAGCTTTCTGGTCAAGACTACGACTATCGCGGGCGAGATTACGGTCACCGCCACAGCTACTGGCCTAACCAGTGATACCGCCTATATTACCAGTGAGTAAGAAAATCAAAAAGCCCTGGAATTTGAGTTATGTGCAGAATGAAATTAATGTCACTGGCTTGCTTTGTTTTGCTGTCGGCTTTGACGGTCGCGACTGGGGCCGGTTCTTCGGAGCTTTACCGGGAGGATTTTGAGCATCCGACCGGATGGGGCCTGTCCGATGTCGGCTGGACGGGCGTCTATAACGGCGGTAGCAGCGGCGGTCTTCATACAACTGACTCGGGCACTGCCAACGCGGCGTGGGTCTGGCATGCCGACAACGTGCCCGATGGCTACGAATGCCTTATCTACACCAATGAGTGCACTGTGGACGCATCGGCGTACCCGGGTGTAGAATTCAGCTGGGACATGCGGATGAACTATAACGGTACGACGCCCGCGGTGAGTCTGGCCGTAAAAGTAAACGGAAGCTGGTATGTTTTCAAGACCGCGGCCACGACAAGCAGCCGGCCTGATTTTGTGACATTTTCGGTAACTTACAACCCTGCGCAGCAAAACTGGGACACGCTCAATGCCTCGACGGCAGGCCGAGGCCCAGCAGCAGCCGGTGACCTATCCGGCGATATCACGGCATTCGGTCTTTACTCCGGCACCGGCCCCGTTGGCGGCCTGGATTGCACCGCAGAATATGACAGCTTTACAGTCAAGGCCCGGACCTGTGATTTCAATATCGACGGGGAGGTGAACTTTAGTGACTTTGCAAGGCTGGCCGGGGCCTGGCTGAGCGGTCTCGGTGAGCCCGACTTCAATGACATTTATGACTACCACGATGATGATACTATTGATGGCTCAGACCTTGGAATATTTGCCAATTACTGGCTCGACCAACCGGTACATATCACCGTCGACGCCAATAATATCATCAGGGACATCAGTCCTATGCTTATAGGCTATAATATGAGTTACTATCACGATACCGATGCCCTGTGGGCTGATGGCAATATTGCAAATTATCTAAGCCAGCTCGACACCGGTATTCTGCGCTACCCCGGCGGAGAGGAAACGTCATACTTTCACTGGGAATACCCCGGCGCCGATGGCTATCACGATATATGGGAGCCGAACCCAAGTAACTGGTGGTACGCCGACCCGTGCCAGGCACGGGACTTTGAGGGCTACATGAACACCGATGAAAGCGGTTGACCCGAACATCAAGATTATCGTCAACTGGCGTCCCGAGGCCGACCATGCCGAGTGGACCACCCTTATCCAGCAGGCAGGGGCGTACTTTGATATCGCAGATGTGCATTTTTACTACGACTGGGGTCTCGCCAATTGGGACACCTGGCTCAACCAAAATCCCATGCGCAATAAGAACCAGTGGCATGATGGGCCGACCTACAAAGAAGAGATTGAACAATTTCACATAAATGCAGCGTCTCTCGGCTATGACATCAAGATGACGTCGCTGGAATGGAATATTGCGCCGAACGAGAGTGTCCATCACTCGGTCTTCCAGCATGCTCTGATGCAGTCGGAGATGCTCGGCCAGTTCATCGAAGGAGGCCTGTCCATGGCGTGCCTCTGGCCTTTGATATGGGATGTTGGCGACGAAGAATTCCGCTCAATCCTGAACCAGAATACTTATACTCCCACACCGGTATTTGAGATTCATAAGATGTACTCGGAGGTTCTCGGCCATCGCGTCGTCCAAAGCAGCACTGACATATCACATGTCCGGCCGGTTGCGGCCCTGAGCCTGGACGGTAAAACCGTATGGCTCTACCTGCTGCATAAGTCGGGAGAGGGCATGACCTTCAATACGAATATCCAACTGGATGGGTTTGCTCCCGATAGTGTCCAGGCTGTATCACTGACAGCTAATAATCTCAATGACGATGATGGCGTGCTTGTCAATCCCACTGTTGAGATGGGTGCTGGTCCGGGGCTGTGGCGATGTACACTGCCGCCGCACTCCTTGACAATGATAACCTTTACTAAGAATTGACGGGCCCCTCTTATACCATACAACCACAATCAGAACTCATATCACGAACGGCCTGCTTGCGAACGTGCACAGATTTTTCATCGGTCGGCTTACCAAAAAACGATATAGAACGTGATCACCGCCGCAATTACCGCGGCGCCAAGCCACACAACCGCTGGTGAGGGTCTTAAATCAAAGTCTTCTCTTACAGGCATCTTTTTCGGCTCAGCCAGCGGTTTGACAGCGGTGATAATTGCCATTGCCGAGAGCACGACGCCGAACGTAATTGCCATTCTGTTCAAAAACGCAATCTGGCTGACCTGCCAGTGCAAAAAGCCATAGACAGGTACCGTCAGAAGCAGGGCTGTAACACCTGCCGATGCCGGTGCACGCTTAAATATAAATCCGAATACAAAAACCGCAACAATGCCCGGTGAAATGTAGCCCTGGAATTCCTGAATATAATGGAAAACACCTCTGAATCTCGGGTCGCCTAACTGTGGAGCAATCAGGCAGCCCACAACAACAAATATTATGGTCATAACTCGTCCTATCATCACGAGCGTTCTCTGCGAAGCATCTTTATTGAAATGACGCTTGTACAAATCCATCGTGAAGATGGTCGATGCAGAATTGAGCATGGATGCAAGCGAGCTCATAACCGCTCCACAAATGGCGGCGAACATAAATCCTCGCAGGCCGACAGGTATTAGATTGCGTATCAGCATCGGGTAAGCCTGGTCGGCCGTAGTAAGTTGGTCCCCGTAAAGCTGCACCGCCATTATACCCGGAAACACTATTGCAAACGGTACAAGTAGCCAAAGTCCGGCGGCAAAAATTATACCGAGCTGACCCTGCCGAAGCGTCTTGGCCGCGAGCGTCCTTTGCACAATGAACTGGTTTAGCCCGCAGTAATAGAAGTTCGGAATCCATAAGCCGATGACAAGGGCGGTCCACGGTATTTCAGGGTGGTCAGCGGGAAGTACCATATGGAGCCTGTTGCCGCTGCCTTCAAGAAACGCGCTTATGCCGCCTACCGCGATAAATCCAAGAACCATGGTTGTCAGGCCGCCTAAAATCAGAGCTGAACCCTGAAAGAGGTCGGCCCAAGCGACGGCCTTTAATCCGCCCCACGTAGTATAGATCGCCGCAATGATTCCAATGAGCCAGACCGCTTTGACCAGGTCCATCTCAAATATTGTGTGCAGTGTCAGCCCGCCCGAATACAAGACAGCCGTGATGGTCACCGCCACATAGATTACCATCATGTAAAATGCCATTATTCCGCGGGCCGAGGAGTTATAACGATATTCAAGATATTCCGGCATCGTGTAGATGCCTGCTCGCAGGAACCTCGGTAAAAAGAAAAAGGCGACAAAAACAATAGTCACCACCCCAAGTAGCTGATAACCGGACACAGCCAGTCCGACGTTTCCTGCACTTTGACCCGCCATCCCCACAAATTGCTCCGTAGAAATGTTGGCTGCGACAATTGAAAAGCCTATCAGCCACCACTTCAGATCCCGGCTTGCAAGAAAGTAATCCTCGCTGGTCTTCTCTCTGCGGCTCTTGAACATGCTGAAACCGACCACCGCGCCGACAAATGCCAGAAACACGCCAACATCGAACCAGTTCAATTCCATAGCGTACCTTTCCTTAGCCTACGTTCATAGAACCTGTATAATCAGAGCGTTTACAATTTGACTCACTCCCGCGGATTAGAGTTCTCCAGCAGGATGCTTTCTATCTCTATGCCATGTGGTCCGTCAGCCTCATTTTTGAAAAGCCTTTTACCCAGTGATACCTGCAGACCGGCGAGCTCTTGAGTGTTCAGACGGTCGCCATCGCCCCCACGACCTGTCGGCGGCTTTTCCCAATAGGGCTGCTGGCGCGAAGCCCCTACATAGCCAATCGCTCGGTAAGTATAACCGCTCGGCACACAGTAATTGACCCCGAAAAGCGCCACTTCCTCACCGGTATCTCGCCATCTAATTACACCTTGCTCATCTACTTCAACCGCCCGTTTGGCTGGCCTTGATTGTATGACGTCACCACCCCAGAGGTTCCCCGTCGCGCCAAATAAAACACAGGCCAGGGCCGTGAACAAAATCTTCTTTAAAATTGTCATTCTTCCAATTGAACATGCCCACGGTACATAGGGGATTTGGCGGCCCCCCACCGCCAGTTTAACAACTTCTCTCTTGTTCATTACAGGTTCCTGTCTACCTGCTCTTCAGCCGCTCTCCTCTAAGCTGACCATAATTATATATGGTATTATGCTAAGCTATCTTTGCTTAATTTACAAGAAAAAAGGTGTTGCTTCGGCGTTCTAAGGAAGTGAGTAAACGGGCCGGTAAGAACGCCCGCAAAAGCGGTAGCAAAAATCCAGAACATATTACAATCCTTTCAATCCAAACCACCCAAAAGGGAATGGTACTTTTTAATTTTCCGTTGTCAATTTCATTTCACCATAGTTGTCCATCGTAACCCAGAGGTCAACCTGTTTAGACTTATTTCTTCAGACTGGATTGTTGCTGCTCAAAAGCGTGCAGAAAGCCATCGCAAATGTACAAAAAAAGACCTGAAGGTATCTCCAGGTCTTAATAGGGGGACACTTTATGAACCTGCGACCGCTGTGTTGTCGAACTTACCGCCGCCGTATTGTGGGTACTCTCGGAGCCATTCATCCACCGGTAGTTGTTCCACAGCATGTCTCAATACAGGGTCCACGTTTATGTATACCTTGTTAGTCAGATTCGGCGATGAGTGTTCGAGTAGTCTCTGCGTTACTGCTGTCGATATGCCACGTTGGGCCAGGGAAGAAGCGAATGTCTTGCGCAGGTCATGGAATTTTAGGTCAGGTAAGCCAGCTAGCCTACGAACTCTGTTCCACTGCCGCTGAGACAGCCTGTCACTAATCAGCCGTTCCTGACCATCCGGCAATGTAGTCATGTAACTGCCAATCTGTTTCATAATTACCTCAGGCACAGGGCGAGAGCTCATGCCTTTCTTTGTCTTCTTGCTTCTAGTGGTTATTGAGTTGTTAGTAACATCAACATCTTTAACTTTGATTGTCTCTGTATCTCCACGCCTGAGCGCCGTACCCAAGACAAGCAAGAGTCGCATTCGTATATTTGGATACTCCTTCGCAGCTTGCAGGAGTCTCCGCACTTGGACGGCAGATAATGATTTGACTGGTCTATCTTCCTCTTTGAGCTGTTTTAACTTGAGCTTGTGGTTGAAGTACTTCTGTTCTTTGCCCCAATTAATGAAGGCATGCAGATTTCGTATGTCTTTGTTGAGTGTCGATCGTCCGACTTCCCTACCGCGCTTCAAAACGAACTCGTCAACCACCTTTTGGGTAACCTGCCGCGATTGCAAAGCTCCAAAAAGACGTTCGAAATTCCTCACCGTCAAACTGATTTCATAAATGGAAGACTCAACCAGCCCAGCCACCCTTTTGCTCTGCAAGTATTCATCGTTTAGTTGTTTCCAATCCAAACTAACAGTACCGGTGAAAACCTCGGAGTTGAGTTGAGCGTACTTAATACTGCGATAATGCTCTGCGAGTGATTTGTTAGGAAGTGCTTTAGCCTTACGCCGACCGCTTTCATACCAGCCTACCCACCAGCCCGTAATATTTTTCCGCTTGTAAACCCAAACCTTTTTCATAATACCCATTCTATCGTAATTATAGGGGCCTGAATCAAGTCAAAAAGATGGCTGAGATTGAGGCGAATCAGTGTCAAAGTGGAGACACGAATCGAGGAGTTGAAATTAAGTGAAATGTAAATCTGTATCTTAGAAGAAGTTATGTGATGGCGGTGTTTCTTTGCAATAGTATGTTCAATACGATGACCACCTTTTCTGCCAATCGGTTCAAAGTTCCTAAGTTTGACACGCTTATTATGAGGTATTGAAAAAATCATTATAAGCGCAAACAAAAGGTTCAGGTCTCGTAAGAAGCCTGAACCTTTCTGGTGAAGATATCGCCATATATACAGGCTCGACACACGTGCAAACCGCCTTAATAGACAGGGCACTTCCTCAAGCCAATAAGTCGACACTTGACAAATTGTGTGTGATATCGCATATAGAAAGTGTGCCCGACCATTGTGGCCGGTCGCGAATATTGACAGATTATAATAGGAGAATTTGATATGCTGAGGCGACTGACCGCTTGTCTTTGACAATTGAAATGACGCGCAAGCGTTAAGAGCTACTTCCCAGAAAACCGCCAAACTGAGTTCAATACATAGGACTCTTTCAACAATACATAGGACTCTTTCAACCATCGAAGTGGCACTTGAAGCTGCGCTCCCGAAATGGGAGCGTCGGCTAAGTGCTATTCGATGGTACCCCTTGGCGGGGGTTCTGGGAGTGGCCTTGGTTCGGCGTTCCCTTTTTTATGCGCTAAAAATAATCAGGAGTGATAAGTCAATGCCGATAAGTGAATTGAGACTCATAAAAAGATGCGCGGAGTTTCTCCCACGCATGGAAATCAAGAACATTCCACCTTACAGGAGAGGAATATACGCGCTTTTGCACTACCGCCCGAAGTTAGATGTGTTCGACGTGGTTTATATCGGAATAGCTGCTGGAACAAAAACCGCAAGTATTCGGGGCAGACTCAGGATTCACGAACGCAGAAAAGGCCACTTATGGACCCATTTCTCGATTTATGAAGTGTGGGATAACATTAGAGAAGAGGAAATCCAGGAACTTGAAGGCATTTTTCGACATATATACAGGCTCGACACACGTGCAAACCGTCTTAACAAACAAAAAGCGTTCAAAAAACTAAAGAAAATACAGGACAACAACCTCAAAAATTGGGACAAATAACAAGCCCAAAAATTGCCAAATATTACCAGCCATACAGCC
>CAZENQ010000111.1:0-10290 GCA_964513655.1 uncultured Pirellulales bacterium
CGGAAAGGCCGGTGCTTTATGTCGGCGGCGGTGTCATTAGCGCAAATGCGACTGAACAGTTAAGGGCGTTGGCCGAGAAAGCGCATCTCGCGGTAACGACAACGCTTTTGGGATTAGGAAGTTACGACCAGAGTAAGCCTGAATCGCTGGATATGCTGGGAATGCACGGCTCGGCCTATGCCAATTACGCCGTGCAGGAGTGCGATTTATTAATTGCTGTAGGTGCCCGTTTTGATGACCGGGTTACAGGCAGGCTCAAGGGTTTCGCTCCGCTCGCAAAGATTTTACACATTGACATTGACCCGGCCAGCATATCGAAGAACGTTAAAGTGGATATTCCTGTTGTTGGTGATGCGAAGCATATATTGGCTGAGCTGGTTAAGGAAGTCCGGTACTGCGAGCGAAAGGCGTGGTTTAAGAAGATTGCCGAGTGGAAGAAGAAGTTCCCGTTCAGTTATGACAAGAATTCATCAAGTGTTAAGCCTCAACATATTATTGCGGAGCTTTGCCGTCAGACCGACGGTAAAGCCATTATAACAACGGGCGTTGGGCAAAATCAGATGTGGGCCGCCCAGTTTTATAAATTCAGCAGGCCCAGACAGCTGATTAGCTCCGGCGGGCTCGGCACAATGGGCTATGGTTTGCCGGCGGCAATAGGCGCTCAGGTGGCCAAGCCGGGAGAGACCGTTGTAGATATTGACGGAGACCACAGCTTTAATATGACGATGACGGAGCTTGCCACGGCGGTTGAGAACAAATTGCCGATAAAGGTTTGTATCTTGAACAACGGCTATATGGGAATGGTTCGGCAGTGGCAGGAGCTTTTCTACGGCAAACGTTATTCGAAGACTTATTTGGCGAATCCCGATTATGCGGCTGTGGCTGAGGCACTTGGCGCGGTTGGCATTACTGTCGATAAAAAAGCCGACGTTCCCAAGGCCATCAAGGCGATGTTAGCCGAGAAGAGGCCGTGTGTGGTTGACTTTAGGATTGAACGTGAAGAAAATGTCTGGCCGATGGTTGCGACCGGTAAAAGTCTGAATGAAATGGACGGCCTTGATATACTGGAGAGTATGGCATAGCATAACAGAAGGTCAAAAATAAAAAGGCAAGGGCAATGAAGCATATAATAAGTGCATTGGTTGAGAACAAGCCGGGCGTTCTGGCCCATGTGGCGGGAATGTTTGCTGCCCGGGCGTTTAACATTGATTCGCTCGTGGTTGGCCGGACGGAGGACCCGGACTTGAGCCGGATGACGATAGTTGTTATCGGCGACGACAGGGTTGTTGAGCAAGTTCGCAAACAGTTAGCGAAGATTGTTCCCGTCGTCAAGGTTCAGGATTTTGTGGGTAAGCCGATAGTAGCGCGGGATTTGATGCTTGTAACTATTTCGGCCCCGCCTGAAAAACGACCGGAACTGTTGCCGTTGATAGAAACGTTCAAAGGCAAGGTCGTGGACATAGGCCCGAAGCTGCTTATGGTTGAGATATGCGGACCGGAATCCAAGATTGAGGCCTTCATCAACGTGTGCAAACCTTACGGTATCAAGAGCGTGGCTCGGACCGGGACGATCGCTATGCCGAGACAGGCTAAGACCGAGCAGTAAGAAAGGTGCTCGGATTTCTTCCCCCTGCCTGAGCGGGCGGGCTGATTTCTTGTTTTTAAAAGCCGGTTCAGATCCATTGTGCCTAGATTCTGTGACCGTTATGTAGTTTCAAATCATGGAAAGGAAGAAGTATGAAGCTTCTCACTAAAGTTTTGATTTTGGTCATGCTCAGTTTCTGCTCTGTGTTGCGGGCAGGTCACGGGCAGTCAGACGGCAGCATCGAGCAGAAAGTGGAGTCGCTGCTTAAGAAGATGACACTTCAAGAAAAGCTCGGCCAGATGAACCAGGTTAATTGGCCTTGGGAACGCTCCAAGGCCAGGGTGGAATTATTTGCTGAGCGGGTCGAAAATGGCGAGATCGGCTCTTTTCTTAGTCTGTCTGTTCTGCCGATGTCCGTAGGGGAGCGCAACGAACTGCAGAAAATTGCGGTAGAGAAATCACGGGTCGCTGTTCCTTTGATATTCGGGTTTGATGTTATACACGGTTACCGAACGATTTTTCCCATACCCCTTGCACAGTCGTGTACGTGGGACCCGGCGTTGGTTGAGAAGGCGGCGTCGATTTCAGCTAAGGAAGCCACAAGCGTGGGCGTCGACTGGACTTTCGCTCCGATGGTCGACATTGCTCGTGACCCGCGTTGGGGAAGGATCGCCGAGGGATTCGGAGAGGACCCGTATTTGGCTTCAATATTTGCTGTGGCCTGCGTTAGAGGTTTTCAAGGCAGGGACCTTTCCAGCGTGCGTACTTTGGTGGCGTGCCTTAAGCACTACGTTGGCTATGGTGCTGCTGAAGGTGGGAGGGACTATAATACCTGTGAAGTTTCCGAGCGAACACTGAGAGAAGTCTACCTGCCTCCTTTCAAGGCCGGTGTAGAAGCCGGGGCCGGAACCGTCATGAGTGCCTTTAATGAAATAAGCGGGATACCCGCCTCGGCTAACCGCCATACGCTCACCGAAATTTTAAAAGACGAGTGGAGATTTGGCGGTTTTGTTGTCAGCGACTGGGATGCTGTCAATGAGCTTATCAAGCACGGCTTTGCCGGGGACCAGGCCCGGGCGGCTCGTAAGGCGCTGATAGCCGGGGTCGATATGGATATGGTCAGTCAGGCGTATTTGAAGCAGCTACCCCGGCTCGTTAGTGAAGGCAGAGTGTCGGAGTCGGTCGTAGATGAAGCGGTGCGGCGGATTCTGAGAATAAAGCTTCAGACAGGTTTGTTTGACCGGCCTTACGTTGACCCCAACCTCGCCAAGTCGACGTTGCTCACCAAGGAAAATCTCCAGGTAGCACGGGAAGCGGCCAGAAAGTCCATAGTGTTACTCAAAAACGAAAAATCCCTTCTTCCGCTTAAAGAAGATGTAAAGTCATTTGCAGTGATTGGTCCTTTAGCTGACAATCAAGGTGATTTGCTCGGCTGCTGGTACGCTGCGGGCCGTGCCGATGATGCAGTGTCGGTCCTTCAAGGGATTCGGAGCAAGGTTTCCTCGGATTGTGAGTTGATGTACGCGAAGGGTTGTGATATTGCTGGTTCTTCGGTGGATGGCTTTGGTGAGGCAGTTAGGGTGGCTCAAAAGGCGGACGCCGTAATACTGGTTGTTGGTGAATCGAAGGACATGAGTGGAGAAGCGCACAGTCGGGCCAGTCTTGAACTGCCGGGAGTTCAGCAGCAGCTCGTCAAGGCCGTACATGCTGTCGGCAAACCGGTAGTTGCAGTGTTACTCTCCGGCAGGCCCATGTCGGTTAGCTGGATTAAGGAAAATATACCTGCAATTATGCTCGCTTGGCATCCGGGTGTCCAGGGAGGCAATGCTGTTGCTGATTGTCTTTTTGGTGACTACAACCCGTCCGGCAAGCTCACGACCAATTTTCCCCGCACAGTTGGCCAGGTTCCGATTTACTACAACCACAAGAATACGGGCAGGCCGGCGAGTAGTTCCGCTTACACCTCGAAGTATATTGATGTTCCCCATATGCCCTTATTTGCTTTTGGCTACGGCCTAAGTTACACAACCTTCGAGTACAGCAATTTGACAGTGAGCCCTTCCAAAATTTCCATTAGTCAGTCGATTACAGTAACCGCCGATATCAAGAACACCGGTAATCGTGCGGGAAAGGAGGTTGCTCAGCTTTACATTCGCGATTTGGTTGCGTCCGCGACCAGACCGGTACGAGAGCTGAAAGGCTTTCAGAAGGTTCATCTCGACCCGAGCCAGACCAAAACGGTTTCATTTACCCTTATGCCGGAGCATTTAGCGTTTTATGACGTTAATATGAATTGGGTAGTTGAGGCGGGACGATTCAAGGTCTGGGTCGGCCCCAACTGTGTGGAAGGACTGGAAGGCAGTTTCGAGGTTGCTTCTGGTGCTAGCAGGCCTGCGGGGCGTGACTAATCTAATGCGTGCTTCGTAAGGGGCAGATTGTTTTTGCTATGCCTTGTTTTTCGAAGCGTACTTGGGGGTTGTTATATGATTTCATTTCTTCGAAGGAGAGATTTTGTTGTCGCATTTTCCTCCGCAAGAGCAAGAAACCGACGGATTGAGTCGGTCTTTTTGGTTGATTGTTGGTTTGGTAACAGCTACCATATTTGTTTATGAGATTTAAGCTGACTAAATATGGTTGGCCGCAGGCGGTTGTCTTTCCGGTGATAGTGATTGGGGCGATGATTATTTGTCCGATGTTGCTTCTTGAGTCGGTACCGTTTTGGGCAGTTGTTTCAATACAAGCTGTTTTGGCGGTTGTTTTAGTGTGGGTCTTGGCGTTTTTTCGTGACCCTTACAGGGCCGTTCCGCTGGATAAAAATATTCTGTTGGCTCCGGCCGATGGTAAAATAACTGATATAGAGGTTGCTGACGAAGACGGCTTCATCTGTGGGCCCGCGCTTCGGATTGGAATATTTTTGAGTATTTTTGACGTACACATTAACCGCGCCCCATGTAACGCAAAGGTTGAGAAAATAACGTATAGAGAAGGCCAGTGCAAAAACGCGATGTCTCCGCAGTCGGGCCGGGTCAATGAGTCCAATGATTTATGGCTAATCAGGACGGACAGTCCGGAAGACAAGCTCATTGTCAGGCAGATAAGCGGAGCGATTGCAAGGCGAATCGTTTGTAAGACGAGCGAAGGACAAAGCTTGACTGGCGGTGAAAAATTTGGGATGATAAAATTCGGCTCCAGAACTGAATTGTATGTGCCCGCTCGCGAGTACACAGAGTGTCTGGTCAAAGTAGGCGATAAGGTCAAGGCCGGCCTGTCGGCTCTTGTCAGGTACGAAAAAATAAGATAAAAGCCCTTAAATCTGAAGACCCGGAATTTCTTCTCTTCTTGGTGATAAAAGATGACAAGATTAAAGACCCAGGCTGCCAAGGAAAGCCTGCTGCGGCGGGTACGAAAGCAGAGGCTAAAGTCCATCACGGTTCTGCCCTCGCTGGTAACGATTCTCAACGGTGTCTGTGGCTTTGCTGCTATTGTCTTTGCCAGCAAAGGAGTGGCAGCCGGCGTCAACCATTTTTCCTATCATAGGCTTACGCTGCCGTATTTTGCGATGGCCGGTTATATGGTTCTGTTGGCAATGATTGCTGATATGCTCGATGGCCGGCTCGCAAGGATGAGCCAGAGCACTTCCAGCTTCGGCGGTCAGCTCGACAGCCTGTGCGATATAGTCAGTTTTGGTGTTGCACCGGCATTTCTGATGCTCAAAGTCCTCGAATACAAATTGGCCGGTCTTGTCGAAACGAATCCAGCTTTTGTAAGTTTCCTCCACCGTTTTATTTGGCTGGCGGCGGCGGCATATATAAGCTGTGCTGCCATTCGGTTGGCCAGGTTCAACGTGGAAAACGAGGAGGACGAGTCCGCCCATATGAGTTTTGTGGGCCTGCCGAGTCCTGCTGCTGCAGGTGTGATAGTGAGCCTGGTGATATTCCATCAGGAAACTTTGCCGGAGCTTTCGGCCAGAAGCACACAGGCCTACACTATCTGTGAAAATGCTGTTATTTACGCCCTGCCGTTCTTACTGCTCGGCGTCTCGGTTTTAATGGTTAGCAGAATTCGATACCCGCATATCCTGAATCAGTATTTAAAAGGCAAGAAACCGTTCGCACATCTTATCAGAGCGCTGGTGTTTCTCGGGCTGATTATCTGGAGCAGACAGGCGGCGTTGGTGTTGATTTTCTGCGGCTTTGCGGCGAGCGGCTTGGTTAAATGGCTCTATTATAGGGTACCAATCTTGCGGCGTACTCCAAAATGGGTTCTACAGAATAATCATAAAGGGCCATCTTACCCCATGGACTGAAGGAGCACACCTTTGTGTGCTGCTGATGAAATCAAGATGGCTACGGTTGATTAAAAAGCGGTATTTGTATGCGGGCTTGTTGTCTGAAAGTCCCGTTCTTTGGCGCTGGATTGATTTATGCGGTAATACCGCTCGACTACATTGCACAGCCGTTCCAAGACCTGCCGGCCTTCGGGGCTCGCTTCCAAACCGACAATCTGTATGCCGAGGCAGATGCCTTTCTTGTCTGCGGTGGCAAGTGTGTTCCTTATCTGAGCATCAAACGTTAGCGGCGCTTCGTAGGGTATGGGTGTAAATTGCAATCCGATAAACTGACCGGCTTTAAACTCCAGTCCTTGCCCCGTATCAACGACAATCTGTGCCCCACCGGCGGAAATATCGGCGAGCTTTCCCTCCGAGTAGTGTTCCGGCGGCGTCGGGTGGCTGCCATTTGAGCAACGGTGCCAGAGCATTACATTTACCTTCAGGCTCTTGGGCACGTCAACCCGGAAATAGCTTCTCCTCTGGACTATCTCAACTCGGTCCGGAACCGCCAGCTCTATCGTCCCGCCGTCTGTTGTTTGATTGCTGTTTTGGGACTTATGGCAAGACGAAGTCTCCGTGCATAGTGACGGCTCAAGAGAGGCCACGGTTGTTTCGAAAATAAACTTTCCGTATTCATACTTTGCTGAGATCCCGACCGGCTGATTCAGCTGGATGTTTATCGGATGTGGTTTCTTACCCGACAGAAGCCGGGCGGTTAGTTTGTTAGCTCCAAGTTCGGTCAGCAGTACCTTTGCCGCACGCCATTTACCTTTGGACAGGTAGGACATAACGGCCGGTACTTCTTTCTCAATTAAAGTTTGTAGAATTTCCCTTGGTTCAGCTCCGCGCAGCATCGCTTCTTGATTCATATCGCTCCCCACTTTGATACGCTCCGAACTTCCCCCTTTACGTTTGGGTCTCAACTTTGCCAGGGACCACACTTTGCCAAGTATTGCGAGGTTGACACCCGCAAGAAATGGCGAAATCGTGCGCCAAATTAGGGTCGTTTTGGGGTCCCGGGGACCATTTGATATCGGCTCCCTCTCAAAATATACATATAAATCGGCAATAAGCAAAACCGGTTTTAGGCTAAATTGGCAACAATTGCTGATTTTTAGGCCAAAGAGCTTGAATTCAAGGTTCTTGGTCTTGCTGCTTTTGGTAACGCGGCGGCTCTGGTAGCTTGACAGTTCAATGGTATAGTTGCAAAAACTACACTTAGCCACTATGATTGATATGTATATGAGCGGGACTTACGAAACAAAAAAATACGGGGCGGATAAGGTGGCGTTTCTGGGCCTTTTTATCCTTGCGCTGTTTATTGCCCGCTTTATAATCGCCTCAAGGTCCGCTATGGTACTCTCGGAGCCGATAAAATTGGACTATGCTGGTCTGTCGGCCGTGGTGCCGGCTGGAAAAGGCTGGCGAAGTGAAAAGCAATGGAAGTATCAGGAAAATGCCTTCATTTTAAGCAGTGTCTTCGAAACCGGCTCCGGGACCGCATTGGCTCTTTGTCGGTACTTGTTGCTGGTCACAGAGGCCTCTTCGGATGTTCTGTTTGAGCAAAAGGCCTCTGAAGTTGGCGGAGTGATTGCAAAGGCGGGTCAGACACGGATAAGCGAGCCAGGTTCCGCTTTTGCAAAAAGCTCACAAAGTGGTGCTCCAGTTGTGATTGATTGGGTACAGATAATAAAGCCACAAACACTGTCCGATATGTTTCTCGGCATTGCACAGTTGCCGAACAACCGCCGGCTGGATGTGGAAGTCTACCAGACCACCGGCGATATCGACTTGACCGAGCATGTTTTTGAACTCATGGCCGAGAGTTTAGAATTCGAAGACAACCCATTTTGGGTGGCTGGCAGTGAAATTGTTTCGGAGATTAAGAACAAAGGGCTCGATCACTTTTTGGTTTCCCACCATCCGGCAGGGCCGCAAAACACTGTTCCTTCAGACAAGCAAAGCCGAGAAAGTTTTTTCCTGATTAAGGATGCAGGAGGACGCAGCATCGGATTTACCATGGAGGTGCTCACCGGAGCTGCCTTTTTGCAATATGACCTGAAGGCGGATTCTGTCGGCTTGACGCCAAGTGCTCAACTAAATATTCAGGGAGCAAGTCTTCACTATCTTCGAGGACGGTATGACCGCGAGCAGTCGAGCTTTTTTCAAAGTGATAACAGTTTCGATGAGTTTGCCTGGAAAAGCCAGACCAGCAGCATAGACGGCATAAGTGGCACCGAGATTTTTTTGGGCAAAGACGGTATTATGACCGTTAAGGAGTTTGACACTCAGGTCGAAGAAAAGAATTATCGAATTGGCCCCGCAGCGATACCGGATGTTTTAAGTGAACTCATTTTCGGCCCGTTGCTCGATAGCGGACACGAAAACATCTTCGTGGACATAATTCAACCTGAGGGGACAATCTTGCCCGTACTTGTTTCTACGGCTGAACCAAAAGACTTTGCTGCTGAGAAAGATGTTGCCTATGTGTTCACAGTGGAGTTCCTGGACGGCCAAGGTTTTTCGGAATGGCTGTATCTTGACGGACAAAGGCTGATTTCAAAGAGACTGCTGAGGCGCGGAGGAATATATTTGGTCGAACGCAGCGGCGCAGAGAATATAGCAAGAGAATTTCCCGAGCGGGCTGACCATATTTTGAAGTTTCCATCTTACCAGTTGTAGGGAACCTTCGAACGACCTTTATTGCATCGGATGGCCGAATAAGACAGAACCAATGAAAAACAACGGAGCATAAAGTCGCGAAAGTCTGAATGATTGCAAGAATTTGAAAAAGGGTAGCCGTTATGTCTGAACATTATGATTGCGTCATAGTTGGTGCCGGGCCGGGCGGTCTGGGGGCGGCACTTTATACCTCGCGCGACAGGTTTAAAACCTTGGTAGTTGAGAAATTCGTCCCCGGCGGACAAATCATCAACACGGACAGAATAGAGAACTATCCGGGTTTTGACCGGATAGGCGGACCGGACCTGATAGAAAGAATGCAAAAACAGGCTGTGGCCTTCGGGGCGGAGATAAGAACCAGCAGCGAAGTTACAGCCCTGAAAAGGCTTCAGGAAGGCGATATCGAGATCAGCTGCGATAAGGACAAGTACATCGCAAGGGCGGTCATTCTGGCACCTGGCAGCGACTATCGCAAACTGGGTGTCCCCGGCGAAGAAAAGTTCCGCAGTGCTGGTGCCGGCGTTAGCTATTGTGGGACATGTGATGCACCATTCTTTAAAGGCAGGCAGGTCGTCGCCGTCGGCGGTGGTAACACAGCTCTGGAGGAGACATTGCACCTGACCAAGTATGCCGAGAAAGTCACGCTCATACACCGCAGGGACGAGTTTCGAGCGACCAGGGTCCTGCAGGAAGAGCTTCTGGCCAGGGCCGATGAGCAAAATTCGAACTTGCTTGTGAAGTACAGCACAGTAGCAACCGCCATAGAGGGACAAGACAAAGTCCAATCGGTCAAACTCAAAAACGTCAAGACCGGTGAAGAACAAGGCTGTCCCTGCGACGGCGTATTCATATTCATAGGCATGGTGCCGAACACCGGGTTTTTGAGAGGATTCGTGGAACTTACCGAAAACGGGTTTATCAAGTGCGACTGTGCATATCTTCGTACAAACGTCCCCGGTGTATTCGTCGCCGGAGATTGCCGAGTCGGTGCGGCCATGCAGCTGGCAACGGCAGTTGGTGACGGTGTTAATGCTGCGATGATGCTGAAGCAGTATTTCAGAGACCCGAACTGGTGGAACGAAGCGGTAAGTGACGTACTCCAGCCGGGTGGATGGTAAGCTGTACCAAGCTGTTGCACATCTTAGGTGCTTTAACATGAGATATAAATTGGCAAGGCTGGCAATTTTTACGCTTATTCTTGCGTCAGGTGTGACGGCTTGTGCTGGAGGGCAGATGAAGCTGTGGTATCTCAAACCCGCCCGGGAATGGACCGAGGCGCTGCCGGTCGGCAATGGACGGCTGGGGACCATGGTCTTCGGAGGCGTGAAAACCGAGCGATTGCAGCTTAACGAAGATACAGTGTGGGCGGGACAGCCGATTGAGCGGGACCGCAAAGGAGCTTATGAGCACTTGGCTGAGGCGAGGAGGTTAATTTTTGAAGGCAAGTATGCGCTGGGTCAGGAGATAATGCAGCGTGAGTTTATGAGCCCTCGCCTTATTCGCAGTTATCAAACGCTCGGTGATTTGACGCTGGAATTTGATGGTGGCAAGAGTGTAACCAACTACCGCCGGGAACTTGACCTTGACAGTGCGATTGCTTCCGTGACGTACAAGCAAAATGATGTGACTTTTGTTCGTGAGGTTTTTGCCAGCGCTGTAGACCAATGCATCGTTGTTCGCTTAGCGGCCGACA
>CAZENQ010000112.1:0-10250 GCA_964513655.1 uncultured Pirellulales bacterium
TTGTTGGTGAGGTTAAAAATAACAAAAAGCCCTCAAATATTTTATTCCAGCGTACAATCCCAATTCATCACGAAGTTGATGTCTTTATAGCAGGCGGTGGCCCCAGCGGTGTTGCAGCAGCTATAGCGGCCGCACGGCAGGGAGTGAAAGTGTTCCTTGCCGAGGGGCAAAGCTACTTCGGCGGCATGGCAACAGCCGGGCTTGTACCGAGTTTCTCCAGGTTCTCCGATGGAATTAACTTCCTTGCAGGAGGTGTTGGTCGCAAGATTTACGAACGCTGCCGGGATACTGGTGTTTTTGGGCCTGCTTACAATCCAAACCGTAAGTACCGCCTGGACGGCAATCCGATTCATGCCGAAGGCCTGAAACGCGTCTATGATAGCCTTGTCTCCGAAAGCGGCGCAGACTTCACTTTCCAGACGCATCTGGTAGCGGTCAATACCGCTCACGGCTCTGTGAAATGTGTCATCTGCCATGCTAAAAGCGGACTTTTCGCCGTCAAAGCACATATCTATGTCGATTGTACCGGCGACGGCGACCTGGCAGCATGGGGTGGGGCTAACTTCCAGAAAGGAGATGACAAAGGCAATCTGCAGGCCGGCACTCTCTGCAGCATCTGGTCTGGTATCGATTGGCAGCGCGCAAGAAAAGCCGGAATGTATGGTAAGTGGCCTCTCGGTCAAAGCGCTAAGCTTCAGCAGGCTATTGATGATGGCATATTCACCGTGAAGGACCAGAACATGCCCGGCATTTGGCTCAACGGCCATACTCAGGGTGGTGGCAACATCGGCCATGCCTTTGGTGTTGATGGAACAGATGAGCGCTCAATTACAAAAGCTCTACTGCAGGAACGAAAAAAACTCCTCGAATACCAGCGGTATTATAAAAAGTATAACCCAGGCTTTGAAAATATAGAGCTTGCCGCAACCGGGTCTCTGCTCGGCATTCGTGAGACTCGTCGGATTATCGGTGATTATGTTATGACCTTTGAGGATTACTTGAACCGTGCAAATTTCTCCGACGAAATCGGCCGCTATAACAACGAAGTGGACATTCACGCCTCATCGGTAGATTCAAAAGAGCAGGAAAAACTCAAAAAACTATTTGCAGGCTCAAGCTACAAACACGGCGAAAGTTATGGAATTCCATACCGTGCCCTTACGCCTAAAGGCCTCGACAACGTTCTTGTAGCTGGCCGCTGTATTAGCACCGACCGTTATGTGCACGGCTCAATTCGTGTTATGCCAGGCTGTATGATTACCGGCCAGGCCGCCGGAACTGCGGCAGCACTGGCGGCGGTAAAGCAGACTTCAACCCGGGGCGTTGATATCAAAGAACTGCAACGGCGACTGAAAGACATGGGCGCGTTTCTGCCGAACGCGTAACGTCTGTAAGGTGAAATGTAGAAAATGAAATAAGAATTTAAGATATTGACCTTGGTGTTAGCCTACGGAATAATAAAAGTATAGGAATTACGATATGGCTGAAATTATAAAACTTCAACCGCCGCTTAGCGAGGCTGATGCCCGTTCGCCAAGAGCAGGCGACGAGGTTCTTATCACCGGCGTAATCTATACCGCCCGCGATATGGCGCACAAGAGATTATGCCAGGCAATAGATGCAGGCGAAAAACTGCCACTTCCACTCGAAGGAGCGATTATCTATTTCGTTGGCCCCTCTCCCGCCAGGCCGGGACGGGTCGTCGGTGCAGCGGGCCCTACTACCTCTTCGAGAATGGATGATTTCAGCCCCAAGCTTTTGGCCCGCGGTCTGCGGGCAATGATTGGAAAAGGATATCGAGGCAATAAAGTAAGAGAGGCCCTGAAAAAATGTGGTGCCGTCCATCTGTCCACTATCGGCGGAGCAGGAGCCCTCTTGAGCAAGCATATTGTTTCCGCAGAGGTAATCGCCTACGAAGACCTGCAGACTGAGGCCATAAGGAAGCTGCAGGTAGTTGATTTCCCGGCTACTGTGGCGTATGACTCTCATGGAAATAGCGTCTATAAATAAGGAGTTACACAGTTGAAAGCTGCTCTACTTGGCCTGTTGCAATCCGGCAAGAGCACTATATTAGCAAGCTTAACCGGCAAAGCAATCCCGCCGGTTGGCTCAACGACGATTGAGGAAGCCATCGTGCCGGTCCCCGATCAAAGACTCGATTGGCTTACCGAATACTACAAGCCCAAGAAAACAACCTATGCAACAATCGACTGCCTCGACCTGCCGGGCCTTAACTTCATTGATGAGCACGGCCGAGCAGCCGCAAGGCGGCTGATTAACAAAGTAAGGACCGTTGATTTACTGGTTCTTGTGGGGCGGGCCTTTGAAAATCCTGCCGTACCCCCCTACCGCAGTAGCATAGACCCAGCCAGAGATTTAACCGAACTGCAGACCGAACTGCTGCTTGCCGATTTAGAGCTTGTTACTACGCGCGTAGAAAAACTTGAAAAGCAGGTCACCAAACCCACCAAAACCCAGGCTCACGACAAGGCGGAACTTGCCCTGCAAAAAAAACTGCAGCAGACTATCGAATTAGAAAAACCCATTAGCTCAGCCGTTGGGACCGAAGCTGAGCTTGAAATGATTAAGTCCCTCGGCTTCCTGACCCTGAAGCCAATGGCTGTTGCCGTAAACGTCGGCGAGGGCCAGCTAAGTGCTGAGTTTGATTTCACCGATTGCATCGACAGCTCTGTGCCAGTCGTCACTCTCTGTGCCAAGTTGGAGTATGAACTGGCCCAGTTAGACCCCGACAGCAGACGCGAGTTCATGGCCGATTTGGGTATCAGCGAATCAGCTGCAGGCAGATTCGCGAAAAGCTGCTACTCGGCCTTGGGCCTGATTAGCTTTTTGACCGTTGTCTCAGATGAACTGCGTGCCTGGCCGATAAAGAAAGGAACCGCAGCGCTTGATGCAGCCGGCAAAGTACATACTGATATCAAACGCGGCTTTATCAAAGCAGAGACTTTCAGTTTTGACGACTTAAAGCAGTTCGGCAGCGAAAAGGCAATAAAGGCCGCCGGGAAAATCCGACTCGAAGGAAAAGATTACATCGTCCAGGACGGCGACATCATCAATTTTAGATTTAACGTCTAAGCTACTACTACAAGGCCCTTACTTAACTCTGTTGGAATTGCCATTTAACAAATCATTTTACTGTTACTGCCCTGCCGGTAGCATCACATCTGACCACGCCAGGTTCCAACTCAACAGATGTGATTCTCTTGATTGTTCTATTTTGCATAACTTAAAGTCTATACTTTCGCAGCCGTCAAGTCAATTTGGCCGAAGAACCTTTTCGACAGAGCGTAATCATCGATTAATCTAATCACCCCCCTTCCACCCCAGAGGCTAATCCAATCCTGTTATCCTGTCCGGAACCATCACTGCTGGAACCTGTGTTTGACAGGCCTCTTTTTGAGTTCTTCCGCCGTAGCCAGCAGTTCGTACGAATCTATATTTTCAGCTTCGACGAACTTATCTATCACGCGTTGAATATCGCCCATGCTCACAGCGTGCATCATCGCGAACATATTGTAAGGCCAGCCTTCAAAGGTCTTTCTTTCATAGCAGTGGCTGACTATTCTGAAACGGGCCAATCTTTTGCTGGCTTCGACAACCCTGCTCTGGGGAACCTCGCTGGCAAACATTACGTTATGAACGAATCCGAGCTTACGGTAATTAACCACGGCCGCTATACGCCGGATGGCACCTTTATCGATTAGCTCTTGTATAACCTGCAAAGCATCCTCAGCCCCGAAGCCTTCATTGCACAGAAAGTCAAAGGGCTTCGCAGTCAAGTCCAAATCTTCCTGCAATTTCGAAAGTATTCGCTTTTCGCTTTCACTCAGCTTCACCGTCTCGCTCGTCGGGACATCTGCTACGTCTTCAGCTAATTGGCTTTGGTCCTCGGCGTCGAAACGGACATCAAGCTTGAAAACATGCGTGACTGGCAGACTGTGGAAATTAATGCCGAAACGCCCCGAAAGATTTGATAACGTTAGCCTGATTTCTTCAAATGACCGGCCCTGTAATGTAAACCATAAATTGTAGTGGTGCTTCCTCAAATAATTATGGGAGACGCCCTCCAGAGCATTAACTGCTTCTGCAACTTCCTGCAGGCTCTCCTGTGTAACATGGGCCGTAGCGAGCGTGCTTGTCTTGCCCAACGCGCGATGGTTAATCAGCGCAGCTATCCGCCGGATAAGCCCGTCCTTTTTTAGTTGAGCGATTTGCTGCAAAACGGCCTCCTCGTCGCTTCCTACAGATTTTGCCAAAATGGCAAAGGGCCTTGAACATATCGGCAGTCCCTTCTGAAGCTCGTTGCACAATTGTCTTTGTAATTTTGTCAAGCGCAAGCTCAAGTCTTACCTCCTTTGTAATTACAAACCGGATCCTCAGTCAAATAATCACCGCTCATTGCATAAGCCCGTGCCCTGCAGCCGCCGCATACGCCAACGTATTCACAGGTCCTACAGGCGCCCTTATACTCGGAGCGATTGCGAATTTCTCCCAAAAGTTGCGATTCTGTCCAAATCTTGCCGAAATTGAAATTGTTCTCAATCAGGTTCCCTGCCGGCACATCCAGGAACCCGCAAATCTGCACATCGCCGGTGCAGCTTATAAACCCAAAGCCTCTGCCGCCCATACAGCCTTTGACTTCGGCTGTTAGCTGTTTTGCCTTCGCCTGCCGACAAACTCTTGCGAATTGCGGACCGCAGGTAACGCGAACCTCGATTTCTGATTCCAGCTTCATCCTAAGTAACTCGTTGAGCAGGGCTTCGTACTCCATCGGTTCAATAATCTCCTCAGCCATTTCCCTTCCTCGGCCGGTTGGAACAAGTATAAAAGGGTTGAAACAGTAGGCCCCCAGCCTTTTAGCCAGGTCGGCTATGCCAACGGCTTCATCAATGTTGACTTTGCTGATTGTGGTATTTATCTGAAAGCGAATGCCTGCCTCACGGGCTATCTTAGCCGCGTTGATGACCGCGTCAAAAGCACCCTTACTCTGTCTGAATGCATCATGCGTTTCTGCATTGGCGCCGTCCAGCGAAAAAGACAGGGCCTTGATGCCCGCCTTTTTCAATTTGCGAATGGACTGGTCATTGACCAAGTAACCGCACGTGGCCATAACCATCTGCAATCGCAGCCCGCGGCCGTATTGGATGAGTTCGTAAATATCATCTCGCTCCATCGGCTCGCCGCCGGTCAAGATAATTACACACTTTTTATACTTCGCTATGGACGACAGTATTTTCTTGCACTGACTAAAGTTAAGTTCTTTTTCATCCCCGGTGTAGCCCCCACAGGCCCGGCAGTGCCGGCAGTTGTAGCGGCAGCGGCGCGTAACTTCAAAGGCTATTAGTTGAGGTTTGATTGATTGCTTTTTCATAAGTACAGTTACCGTAACATACTGGGCAATTATAGTCAACGGGGCGGGCCTCGGGGGGCGGCTGCGGTCGGTTGCACTTCGACGTTGCTCAGGCCCGAAGGTAGCGCTTCGATGTGGTTTTAAGGTTGACTTAAGGGCAGATAACTGTAACCTAATGTGTTTTCGGAAGTTAACAGAATCGAGATATAGATTTTTACGGAGTAAGAAGTGCCGTACAACTGCGTTGTTTTGATAAAGCAAGTTCCTGATACGAAAAGGATTACAGGCCAGGCGATGAACGATGACGGTACGGTCAATCGGGGGGCGCTTCCTGCGATTTTTAATCCGGAAGACCTTAATGCGCTGGAGCTGGCCCTGCAGATTAAGGAGCAGTTCGGCGGCAAGATAACGGTAATCACGATGGGGCCACCGGCTGCGGCCGCCGTGCTTCGGGATTCACTTTACCGCGGGGCAGACGATGTGGTTTTGATAACGGACGCTCGATGTGCTGCGAGCGACACGTTGGCAACCAGTTATATTTTGCGCTGCGCGGTCAAAAAGACGGGCGGCTTTGACATTGTTTTTTGCGGGAGGCAGGCGATAGACGGTGACACTGCGCAGGTCGGGCCTCAACTGGCAGAGAAGCTGGGTATTGTGCAGATTACGTATGTTGAGGAGCTTGTTGAGCTTGAGGGCAGAAGCATAACAGCCCGGCGCAATATCGGGGCGGGGTGGCAGCAGGTCAAGACGAAGCTGCCGGTGCTGCTGACGGTGACGGGCGAGGCGAATGAGCCGAGGGTCGCAGCGGCGAAAAAGATGATGAAGTATAAGAACGCACGGGCACCGGTCGAGATTGAACAACAACTCAAGGCTGAGAACGCCGGGGCTGACGGGGCGACAATAAAAGAGTTGGTTGAGCGCAAGTGCAGTATCTTAAAAGAAAAAGGTCTGCTGATAAAACAGTGGGACCTTGATTTTGTGAAGGTGGATTTGGCATGGTGCGGGCGAAGCGGCTCGCCGACGAAGGTACATCGGATTCAAAGTGTTGTTCTCGCGGCGAAGGAAAGCAAGGACGTTGAGCCGAGCGAGGATGGAATAGTCGAGATGATAAGTGAGCTGATTGAGGATAAAACCATTGCGTGAGTCCGTGGATGAGTAAATGTGTAGGTAAGTTATGATTGATGTGAACAGGCAAGGCGAGGTTTGGGTATTTGCGGAGCAGCACGATGGTCGGCTGGAGGACACGCCGATCGAGCTGATGAGCAAGGCCCGCAGCCTGGCTGATATTCTTGGTGTTAAATTAGCTGCGGCCGCTTTGGGGGACGGGGTCGGCGAGCTTGCAGCGAAGCTGATACACTATGGGGCAGACAAGGTATATGTGGTTGAGCATCCGCTGCTCGGGAGTCACCAGACGAATAGCTACGCGAAGGTGATGTACGATTTGATTCATAAGTACGAGCCGCAGATTGTGCTTTACGGTGCGACTATAACGGGTCGTGATTTGGCCCCTCGAATCGCGAGCGCCGCCAAGGCGGGCCTTACGGCAGACTGCACAGACCTGCAGATTGGGGACCATGAGTCGGTGAAAGACAAACAGCTGCACAAGAATCTGCTGTTTCAGATACGCCCTGCCTTCGGCGGCAATATAATCGCGACGATTATAAATTATAATCGCTGGCCCCAGATGGCGACTGTCCGTGAAGGTGTGATGCGGATGCCGGAACCGGACGTCAATCGTAAAGGTGAGATTATCGAAGAGAAGGCGGAGCTCTCTGAGGATGAGCTGCCGTTAGAGATTTTAGCTGAACACAAACGGCCGAAGAAAGTCAATCTGAGGGCTGCGAAAATAATTGTTGCCGGCGGAGCGGGTGTTGGCAGCAAAGAGAATTTCAGGCTGATATGGGATTTGGCAAACTGCCTTGGCGCTGCGCCTGGTGCGACAAGAGCGGCGGTGGATTTGGGCTTTATAGACCACGACCATCAGGTGGGACAGACGGGTACGACGGTGCGACCGAATCTTTATGTAGCTGTGGGAATCAGCGGTGCGATTCAACATCAGGCGGGGATGAGCCAGAGTCAGAAAATTGTCGCAATTAACAATGACCTGGATGCGCCCATTTTTCAGATTGCGCATTACAAAATCGTAGGGGACTTGAATGTTGTCGTGCCCAAAATGATTAAAGCGGTCAAGGAAAAAAGCATAAAAGAGGAAATCGCAGAGGCAGCCAAGTAGCGGGACCGGTTATGGGAAATTTTTACAGTGACAACGAAGATATGCAGTTTTTGTTTCGCCACGGGAGCCTGCGCGAGCTGGCAGCGCTTTGCGAGGATGATTTCAGGTTTGCGGGTGAATTTGACCATGCGCCGGCCGACGCCGACGAGGCGGTACAAAACTATGATATGGTGCTTAATTCGCTGGGGCAACTGAGTGCGGACTTCATTGCGCTGCGCGCTGAAGATGTTGACCGGAAGGGTAACACGCTTAACGAAGACGGAACGGTGAGCTATGCGAAGGGGATACAGGAGTCTCTTGAGAAGCTTGCACAGGCGGAGGTTATGGGTTTTACACTGCCTTATAGATTTGGTGGGTTGAATTTTCCGAATGTTATTTACTCGATAGCGATTGAGATTGTCTCGCGCGCGGACGCATCACTTATGAACATATTTGGTCTTCAGGGTATTGCCGCGACAATCAACGCGTTTGCATCGGAAGGAATCAAACGAAAATACTTGTACGATTTTTCGGCCGGCAAGATTACAGGGGCGATGGTTCTGACCGAGCCTGACGCGGGTTCGGATTTGCAGTCGGTGAAGCTGCGTGCATTTGTCGATGATGACGGCAAGTGGTACCTGCGCGGTGTGAAGCGGTTCATCACGAACGGCTGCGGCGATGTGCTGCTGGTTTTGGCGAGGAGTGAGCCTCAGATAAGTGACGGGCGGGGGCTGAGCCTGTTTGTCTGCGACAGAGGACCGACGGTTCACATCCGGCGTCTGGAAGACAAATTGGGCATTCACGGCTCACCGACGTGTGAGATATTCTTCGATAACACGCCGTGTCAGATTATCGGCGAGCGGCAGCGCGGGCTCATTACGTATGTTATGAGCCTGATGAACGGTGCGCGCGTGGGCATCGCGGCCCAGTCGATGGGTATAGCAGAAGCGGCCTATCGCGTTGCCCGTGATTACGCTGCGAGCCGCAAGCAATTCGGTGTTGCGATTGAGAAGCTGCCGGCCGTGCGGGACATGGTGATTGATATGAAGATTGCCATTGAAGCAGGTCGGGCGCTTCTGTACGAGACATTGCGGGTGGTGGATATGGAAGTTGGATATGCCAGGCGTCTTGAATCCAGTCCGCCTGAAGATAAGGTCCAGGCCAGGCAGTTTAAGAACGACCAGCGAAAATACAGAAGATATGCGGCGATGCTGACGCCGATGAGTAAATATTACTGCAGCGAGATGTGCAACAGGGTCGCTTATGATTCGATTCAGGTGCTTGGTGGCAGCGGCTATATGCGGGACTATGCGTGTGAGCGCCACGCTCGCGACGCCAGAATCACAACGATTTATGAAGGGACGAGCCAGCTTCAGGTTGTTGCCGCGGTTCGTGGCGTGTGCAGCGGCACAGCGGGAAAAGTGCTCGGCGAGCTTTCGGAGGGCGAGTTTGCGCCGGAATTGAATGAGTTGCTGTCGAAGCTTACCGAGGGAGCGGAGCAACTAAACAAGGCGGTTGCATTCGTTAAAGAGCAAGGCAACGAATATATGGACTTGTACGGCCGAGCTTTGGTCGATATTGCGATAGGTTTGATTACGGGGTATCTGTTCTGCGGCCAGGCGAGTACGAAGGTTGATATGGATGTTGCTGTTGCAGGGAAAGGGCCCGGCGGTAACAGCGAGATGGTTTCCATGAGGCAGCGCAAGGCAGGTGTCGCTCGCAGGTACATAACAATGAATGCGCCTAAAATTTCGGCGCTGGCGGAGATGATATGCGCTGGGGACACATCTACATTCAAAGATTATGAAAGTTTAATCGGGCCGGTGCCGACCGAATAAGAAAGGTTTATGCTTAGAGCGGTGATATTCGATTTCGACGGTGTAATAACAGACTCGGAGATTTTACACCTTCGCACTTTTAATGAGGTTCTGGCTCAGTACGGCATCGAAATACCAACAGGGGATTACTACACAGAATATCTTGGTTCAACGGACTTCGACTGCTTTATGGTACTTTCCGACAAGCACGGGCTCGGACTTGACGAGCAGGGAATCGAAAATCTTGTAAGGCAAAAAAACGAGATATACGAGGAACTGGCAAAAACGGAGGGCAAGATAATCGAAGGAGTGCGCGGCTTCTTAGAGATGCTCAAGGACAATAATGTGCGGATGGCGATATGTTCAGGTTCGCTGCTTACGGAAATTGAGCTGCTGCTGGACGAGGCGGGGTTGCGTAATTTTTTTGAGGCGATAGTTTCAGCCGAAGAGGTAAAAAAGTTCAAACCTGACCCCGAGGGGTTTCTGCTGGCTTTGCGAAAACTCAACGAAAAAGGTCTTAATCTAATATCGGCAGGCGAGTGTATTGCGATTGAAGATTCACACTGGGGGCTTGAAGCTGCGAGACGAGCGGGAATGCATACTATTGCAATAACCAATTCTTACGATGCCGAGCGGTTGGCTTCGGCTGAAAAAACCGTCGATATCCTTACCGAATTGACCATGAGCGACCTGCAAGAGCTCTGCGAATGATTCAGTACCAATTTTGAGCACCTACAAATTCCGAGTCATTCTATCAGGTGGTCGGGCGGTATGTTTCGAGACGTAAAGTATTGAAAATTCAAAACATCCGGTAATTTGCTTGACATTCTTGCTGAAGCGGGTATACTAATGG
>CAZENQ010000113.1:0-10247 GCA_964513655.1 uncultured Pirellulales bacterium
CGCGCACGTGCAAGTGCCATTTTAGCTAAACGGCGGGCCGGATAGGAAAATCAAAGATTAAAAATCAACCCCGACTACGACGTTCGAGGGCGTGGAATGCGAAGATACAGATAAAAATGCAAAAAAGGAGTAAGGAGCCAGGAGTAAGAAGTAAGAAGGGGGAAAGGCAGGTGGCTTTGATGTGGCTCCCCCTTAGAGTCCGGGGGACTCTAGGCAAGGGGGTGCCGAGGAAAGGACTCGGCAGAGATTTTTAGGGTTTGACAAATATTGTTTTTCGGGGTAATTTATTGGGGAAAGTTGGCAGTGGGACAGACACCCAGGGCGGTAATCAGCAAGCTGCGAGAGAGTTGTCGTTGGGTTTTTTTATTGAATCAGGACAGGTTTCGCGGATGAATTCGTATGCCGTATATCGATGAAGGTTAAAAGTTAAAATGTTTGAATCTAAGTAGCAGAACGAATATAATGAAATAAGAACGCAGTATGGAGGATAATTTTTTATGGTTGAAGCAAATGAAGCTGATAAGGCGGTTCTTCGCCAGCTCAAGGCTCATGGATCTGACCTTACAAAGCCACATAAAATTGAGTTTTTCTTTTATTTTCCTTCTGAAGCTTTGGCAAAGTCAGCAGTCGCCGAGATTGAGAGTGGAAACCTCGAGGTTGAAATTAGAGCCGAGAATATTCCGTGGTGGAAGAAGTTGTTCACAAAGCAGCAATGGTGTTGCTGTGCATCAAAGACCATGATTCCTGAAGAGGAAGCAGTTTTCGAGACAACAGCCAAGTTCAATGAAATAGCAAATAGATTCTCCGGGATATATGATGGATGGGTAGCTGAGGTAACGACATAAAAGAAATTGGGGGTTGACAAATATTGTTCTTTGGGGTAATTTATTGGTGAAATTGCAGAGCGGCGGAAAATTAGGGGTGGGGGATGAGGGGCGAGGTATGAGGGTAGAAGAATGAGCGAAGCGACAAAGAGTTGTAGGGACCTGCAAGGCGGGCAACTGGGGCGGTGCATCGCCAGTCCCGAAGGGTCGGGACGAGAGAGTTGCCGTTATAATTGGGTTTGACAGGGTCGGAAAAGGTATTATAATTTGGGGAGCAACTATGGAGGGTTCATCTTGGGGTAGCTGGGAATGATAAAGGTTAAGAGGGATTAGAGATGGCAAACGCAGAACATCTGGAGATTTTAAAACGGACAGTAGGTGCTTGGAATCAGTGGCGACAGCGAAATCCAAACGTTCAGCCAGATTTGAGTGAGGCTGACCTCCGAGGGGACCAGCTTAGTGGCGCAAACCTTAGTAATGCGTTACTCCATGATTCGAAGCTTGTCAGAACAGTCTTAAATAAAGCAAATCTGGCTGGTGCTAATCTTAATAATGCACGACTGCGCTGGGCGCAACTTGCACATGCAGATCTTACTGGAGCAAAGTTGTCATTGGCGGATTTACGTGAAACAAATTTTAACGACGCAACACTTAATAAGGCGGATCTTGGCGAAGCTAATCTTAGTCAGGCAACATTACAAAGTACCAGTTTAAATGAAGCTAATCTTAGTGGGGCAAACTTTAACCATGCAGATTTACGTGGTTCAAAACTTAACTATGCCAATCTAACCGGAGCTAATCTTGCAAATACTAATCTTATTAACGCAAAACTTACTCATGCAAACCTAAATAAAGCAGAACTTTCTAAAGCACAGCTTAAAGGAGCTGATTTAAGTTACGCAGACTTTGACGGGACCAATCTAAGTGGTGCAAGTCTATATGAAGTGGATCTTCGCAATGCAACTTTTACTGGGGCAAATGTTACCGGTGTAGATTTTACAAGAGCAATTGCTGACGAACATCAGTTTGGGCCTGACCAGTTAAGCAATAAACAAAGAGAGCAATTACAATTTTCAATAGAGATAACTGTTAAGGAGCCAGCAGCTGAACAAAGTGAGGAAAAGCAAGCGAAGCATCGTAAGGGCGTATCTTTTGAAAGTATTTATGGAAAAAAGAATGATGTTCGGGCAATTATTGAAGAAGCGGCGAGAGAAGGGTGGACAGAGCTTGACTTGTCAGATAGAGGAATTACTGAACTTCCGGAAGAGATCGGGCAATTGGAGAGATTGGAAACACTGCATCTTTTTGGGAATCAACTGACGGGGGTGCCGGTGGGTTTTGGGAAATTAGTGGGTTTGACAGTGCTAGGTCTTCACAACAATCGACTGATGGAAGTGCCGAAGGAGATATGGCAATTAACGAATTTGACGTTGCTAAACCTTTCCAGCAATCAACTGAAGGAGGTACCAAAGGGGGTCGGGCAATTAGAAAAACTGCAACGTCTGTTTGTTTCCGACAATCAACTGACCAAGGTGTCGAAGGAGATCGGGAAATTAGTGAGTTTAAAAGTGTTGTATCTTAACAACAATCAATTGACGGAGGTGCCGAAGGAGATTGAGGAATTAAAGAAGTTGAGGGATATCATTCTCACAGGTAACAATATCCCAAACGAAGAAGTTAAACGCATGGAAGACAAGATGATAGGAATAATAGAAGAAGGCGAACCTAGTGAAGGTGAAGTGGAGGAAGCGGATAGAGCACCGATAGAAAAGGCGTCTATAGGGGGCTATAGTATCTGTGACCAACCGACGGATGTTGATTCACTTGGTTTCGAGCCTTACACGACGGCGATAGCAGAGTTTCTGAGTCATAAGGATACCAAGCCACCTTTAACCATGTCCATCGAGGGAGAATGGGGGAGCGGCAAATCTTCGTTTATGCTGCAGCTTTCGAACAAACTTAGTAAGAAAGGCGGACTGATTGTCACATTCTCGCCATGGAGACACGAGGAGGAGGACTCAGTTTGGGCGGCTTTTGTTTTGACGTTTACGGACCAGCTGTCAAAGCAGCTTTACGAGAGATCGGGACTGGTTAAATGTTTGAAGGTGAGACTTAAGCTGGTGCAGGACCGTTTCGATTGGCGCAAGGGATGGCCTGCGGTTGCGAAGGTAGCAGCGCAATGCCTTGCGTATGTTCTTATTTTGATAGGTGTACTTACTGTGTTATGGGCTGGTGGAATCCCTTATCTTCAGCATATCTTGGCGAAGGTGTTCTTGACCTTTGGGAGTGTAATGGGAGTTGGTTGGAAGGGCCTGAAGTCGATGCAGGATTTTGTGGGGAATCCGTTCGAGCACGAACTGAAGAAATATATCGAGAAGCCGGACTATACGGGACGTACACCGTTTATTGAGGAGTTCCACAAAGACTTCAAAAAGGTAGTAGAAGCATATGCCGGAGGGAAGAAAATTTACGTGCTTATAGATGACTTGGACCGCTGCGCGGTACCGAAAGCGGGGGAACTGATGCAGGCGATAAATTTGATGGTATCAGATGACCCACAGTTAATCTTTGTACTCGGAATGGACCGGGGAAAAGTGGCAGCTGGTTTGGCGGTGAAGCACAGAGAGATCATTCCTTATTTGAACCCCCGATTAGTTGATCAAAATGTTGACGGTGCTGGGGATTCGAATGAGTTAGCGGGTCTCAGATACGGTTATTCGTTCATTGAGAAGTTTGTTCAACTGCCGTTTACTATACCACGGGCTACGGAATCCGAGATTCAAACAATGATGGACGTCATAGCAACCGAATTACCATTGGAAGTAACAGAGATAGCGTCTGCGGATCGTGTGGCCGTGAGCACGGATAAAGTTGATAAGGGAAGGAATAAGACTGAGATAAGCGAAACAGAGGAACCTGCAGGCTCTACAGAAGACTTTAAGGAGAGCGAGACTAAAGAAGAGCAGCAAAGGTGGCTCGAGTTGAGGATTGCGGAGGATTCGGAGCAAGTTAAGGCGATAGTAAATATGGTTGCTTCATCTCTGGACTGCAACCCTCGGCGCGTAAAACAGTTTATAAATCTGTTTCGGCTGCGCGCCTATATAGCATACGAGACACAGCTATTAATCCTGCCTGAAAATATCGGCGGTTCCGAAGGGGGCGTGACGTTAGAACAGTTGGGAAAAATGGTAGCAATTGGTTTGAAATGGCCGTTGTTTGCGGAATCGCTTGAACGGGATGAATCGTTACTTGAGATGTTGGCGGATTTTGCTGAAGCGCGACCACGACCTATTAAGTCTCTGGAGGACGATATTGCGAAACGTTGGGCTGAAGAGAGCAAACTTATGGAATTGATGCGGTATGGCTGTTTAGACGAAGAAGGAGAGAAAGATATTTTTAATTGGTCTACGTATACTCTTTGCCAGGTTAATGTTGCGAGGCTTTTGCAGGTCTTACCAAAGACTACCAGTATAGCTGAGTTGAGTTCGGAGGATGAAAGTGCTCCGCCTGAGCACGAAGACGAAATTAGGCCTGCAGTGGACAGGGACATCAGTCAGGCCGGCTTAGAATTAGAATCCAATGTGGAGTCAGAGTTGCCGCAGGAAAAGGTCCCTCAGAAGATGGCTGCAAATAAGTTTAAAGAGAAGCGTTCTAGGGGTGGAAAGGGCAAAAAGATAGTTGCGAAGAAGAAAGCGGTGAAAAAGAGGGTTGCAACGAAACAAGCTGTGAAGAAGAAGGGAGAATTGAAAAAGGATACTTTAATCGATTCTTCATCCAAAACTCTAAGATGGTTATCGAGTATTAAAGCTAAGGTGGAAGCGAAAAATCTGTCATTGGAATATAACGAGGCAAAATATTGGGCAACATTGAAGAGCCCTCAGACAAACAGGAATATTGCTTATCTACACGCACAGAAGACTCAAATAAGATTATTTACCAGATTGAATCCATCTTTCGATTCGATGCTTCAGACAACTCCTGCGTCACACAAGTGGGCGGATATGTATCCCTCAATCTTTAAAATAAGGAATGAAGAGTCGATTAATAAAGCAGTTAAATTGATTGTCAGTTCTTATGAGGAAGATTCTCAAGGAAGTGGAAAAGCGGATCACGTGAGATAGGCGCTGGGGTTACTTTAAGCGATACTGGGAAGTTGTTTGTCCTGAAACAGGGAGACTTTTCCTTTAGTTGGCTTTATTATTACGGCTTTTTGTTAAACACTTGAGAGAGCGATATGAGAATTCGACCACAGACAATACTGTTGATGATGCTGGCTGGTTGGGTAAACCGGCATCAACAAGAGGAAAGAGAGTATTTGAAAAGAAGAAAATAAGATACTCCGGGAAAAGTTAGGGGGTATATGCGAGCTGCGAGTTTTTGTGGTTTGAAAGGGAGATGGCAAAATGGAGAAAATAGGCGGGGTAAAGGTTGGGGGAAGGGATTTGTCAGGCCTGAAGGTTGAAAAAAAGTAAGAAGGTCCGATAATTTTGCTTGACATCATCGCTCAACGGGATATAGTAATTCAGGTCTAAGGAGGAATTGAGAAAAGGCGTATCATCGAATCGCACCCATCTCCCTAACGGAAAAGCTGCATTTAGATTGCGCCGGGCAGAAACCGGCTGAGAAAAGGAGGTCAGTATGAGAAACCTGATTTTTGTCTTTATTTGTTTGTTACTGGTCATTCCCTGTCAAGCGGAAATAATCACCGTTGATGACGATGGCCCCGCGGATTTCAACAACATTCAGGCAGCAATAGATGAGTCCAATGATGGTGACGAGATAGTCATTGCTGATGGAACCTACACCGGCCCCGGAAACCGCGACATCGACTTCCTCGGCAAGGCCGTTACAGTGCGGTCAGAGGGCGGCCCGGAGAACTGCATCATCGACTGCAGCGGTACAGAAGAGGAACCGCATCGCGGGTTCAATTTTCACAGTGATGAAGATGGTGATTCGGTTCTGGAGGGCTTTACCATCATAAACGGCCGGGACTCCGTTGGTGCAGGCATAAACTGTAATGGCGCCAGCCCCACAATAAGGCACTGCCTGATTACCGGTAACACATCCCGTTTCCACGGTGGCGGCCTGTATTGCAGATTCAGCAGTCCTGTGATAACCAGTTGCACTTTGCGGGACAACACCGCCATACACGGACACGGTGGGGGCATATTCTGCCTGGGCGGCAGTCCGGATATTAGTACATGCATAATAAGCGATAACAGTGCGGGCAGCAGCGGAGGCGGTCTGTTTAATAACAACAGCAGTCCTGTCCTGCTTGACTGCGACTTTATAGATAATTCTGCCGGAGACTATGGCGGCGGGGTGTGCAACACCAATAACAGTATTGCCATCATGACTGACTGTACGTTCAGCGATAACAGGGCCGACTATTGCGGTGACGATACTTACTCGGAAGGCGAACCCTGTATCGACGTCAGTAACAGGGTAACTGATGCGAAGATGTATAACATTATGAGTTCTGCACGTTTTAGCGGTCAATATCAGATGACCGGTTCCTCGGGAACGGTTTATTACGTTAATGGCTTGTGCGGCAATGATTCCTGGTCGGGTCTCGACCCCTGCTGCGTAGGGCCGGACGGGCCGAAGCAGACCATCCAGGCGGCAATAGACGATGCAGAAGATGGCGAGACAATCATTGTGTTTCCTCACATTTATCTGGAAAACATCGAGATGGAAGCCAATATCTCATTGACCGGCATAGACCCGAATGACGTCAACATTGTAGAAACAACTGTCATTGACGGTGGCGGGGAGGATTCTGTCGTCAAAATCATCGACGTAAATACGGTTATCGAAGGCTTGACAATCACCAACGGCTTAGCTGATGCCAACGGTGGAGGTGTTTACTGTGAAGATAGCAACTTAACAATCTCTAAGTGCGTCATCACCGGCAATGGAACCGCTGATGGCGAAGGAGCAAACGATGGAGGGTATGGTGGAGGTATTTACTGCTGTTCGGCCTCGGTTACTCTTGCCGGTACTTTAATAATGAGTAATACCACCGGGAGAGGGGGGTGGTCACACTCAGATGGTGGTGGGGATGGTGGTAGTGGTGCTGGTATTTATGGCGCGGCTTCTTCACTGATTATCTTGGATTGCAATATCACTGGTAACACGACAGGTAGTGGCGGTGGGACTGATTGCAACGATGGAGGTGATGGTGGAGATGGTGCTGGTATTTATGGCACAGCTTCTTTACTGATTATCTTGGATTGCAATATCACTGGTAACACGACAGGTAGAGGCGGGTTTACTTTTGGCGGAGATGGAGGTGATGGTGGTAACGGTGCGGGTATTTATGGTGCAGCTTTATGTTTACTGAATATTGAGAATTGTGCCATAAGCGGCAATGAAACTGGCGATGGCGGTATCGCCTTCGACGGGCCAGATGGAGGTGATGGTGGCAACGGTACGGGTATTTGTAGCACAGCCTCATGTTTACTGAATATTGAGAATTGTGTCATAAGCGGCAATAAAACTGGGGATGGCGGTATCGGCGGGCGGGGACATGGGGGTGATGGTGGAGATGGTGCTGGTATTCACTGCTGCACTGCCACGATTAAGAGTTGTACGATTAGCAGTAACTTGACTGGCAACGGTGGCAAGGCTGAATATCGACATCGGGAGGCAGCGAAAGGCGGTGATGGCGGAGGCATCTATTGTGCTTCTGGTGTGATAGAGGTCGAAGACTGCGAGATTGCGCACAATAAAACGGGGCGCGGTGGTCGGAGTAAGTGCAATGGCAGCCATGGGGGTGATGGCGCGGGTATCTACTGCGCTTCATCTGCCATGCCTACAATTGTAAGCTGCACCGTTGCAAACAATACAACAGGTAATGGAAGTGGTACCTACAGCGGCTATCATGAAACCGTAGGTGGCAACGGAGGCAACGGCGGTGGCATATTCTGCTATTCAGGGACAGTCTCAAACTGCGCTATTATGAACAATATAACGGGTAATGGTGGTAATGGTGATGAATGGCCTGGTCACTCTTCCGATGGAGGCCGCGGTGGCAGTGGCGGCGGTATTTACTGTTCCTCAGCCGCAATCTTCACGAATTGTCTTATTGCCGGCAATAGGACGGGGGATGGTGGTGACGGCAGCGGCTACGCCGGTGACTTTTATGGTGGCGACGGGGGTAGTGGCGCAGGCATATTCGGCCCTTCAGCAACGGTTGCAAATTGTACTATAGCACAGAATATTGCTGGCAGTGGCGGCAGCGGAGGAAGCGGGGGAAATGACGGGTCGGATGGCGAGGGAGCAGGCGCTTATGCCGACAGCAATACTGTTATTACCAATAGCATTGTTTGGGGAAGTTCTCCTGACCAGTTGGTGGGCCAAGATTGCAACAATGTAACCTATTGTGATATTGGCGGTAGTATCTGCAGCGGCATGAATGGAAACATTTCCGCTGACCCCTGTTTTGTAGACCCGAACAATCCTGCCCCGAATCTTCGCGACTATCACCTGTTATCCAGCTCGCCTTGCATAAACACGGGCGACCCGAATCATCCCATCGACCCCAATGAGACTGATATTGACGGCCAGCCCCGCGTAATTGGAGGTAGAATCGATATGGGAGCCGACGAAGTTGTAATTGCGGCAATGAGACTTACGCCACCGGCATTAAATCCATTTAGTCAAGGCAAGTGGATTAAGGCACATTTGGTTCTACCCGAAGGTTTCGCTGTCGAAGATGTGGATGAGAATACGCCAGCTTTGCTTGAGCCGTTCAGTATCGAATCGGACCATATCAATGTCTTTGTCAACGAAGATGGCTTGGTTGAGATTGAAGCAGCTTTTGACCGTGCTGCTTTCTGTGAGGCCGGAGTTAATGACGAGGCCATTGAGGTGAGAGTTATAGGCTCGTTTACTAATGGTGAATACTTTTATGGCACAGACACAATCAGGATAGTCAATGGCGGTCTCAAGTACGTTGCAGTATTAGCATCTCACTGGCTTGAGGCAGGTTGTGGTGCGCCTGACTGGTGCGGGGGCGCGGACGCTGACCGGGATTCGGCGGTTGATTTTGTAGATTTTGCATTGTTCGACGACTGCTGCATCAAGGTCGGTAAGGATTGAGCAGGTAACGGAAGAAAGCAGGTTTGGGGATGAGGTCTGGCGGAGGCATGGAGGGGGAGGCGGGCGGCTTTGCGGAAGCTGGCGGGGAGAATTTGAAGGTGTTATCGCGAGAGGGGCTGGATAAGAAGCTATTTGAAAAGGTGGTGAAGGCGCTGGGGTGGAAGAGTGAAGGGTGAAGAGTGAAGGGGGAAGGGAAATAATTGGGGGTCAGGGGTTGGGAGGCAAATCAAAAAAAAACAAAATGCAAAGATACAATGCAAAGATTAAAAATGGATTCCCGCTTGCGCGGGAATGACAGGGGTGGCGAGGGAAGCTGCGGAGGGCGGACCCTACTTCGCCAAGGCTACGAAGGGCAGCGCGGGGCGCAGAGCGGTTGAAGACAAGAGGGGCGCCAATTGAATTATTGGTCCTTTGCAAGTATGTGCTGCGGTCTGCGTTTTCTGAGTAGTGCGAGGGCGGGGAAGGCGAGCAGGAAAATGGTTGCGGGTTCAGGGATTACCTGTATAGATACCGAGACAGGGACCCTGTTGCACTTGAAGGACGGTATGAGGACCAATTGGCCGACTGCACTGTATGTGCCGGGGCTTACCGGAAAATCATCATCGAGATGCCAGGGTGTGCCGTTATTGTGCATGAGATTCCAGGTAGTCTGGTATGCCCTGGTCTGATACGGGCCCAATTTGAATGGTTCAAAGCCGAACACTATGGCAAGATAATTGTATCGCCAGATTTGGGCATCACCCTGCATAACAGCGAATGTGTAATGAGCAAGGGGGTCAGCGACGACCCAACCGACGGTGACATTTTCCGGGCCGAGGTTGGTAGCTGAATACAACATGTCAACGGTTTCGCCTATGTTATAGACGGATTTGTCTGTCTGCATGTAATATTCTATGTTGTCTTCAATTATAGAATTTGAATTAACGAGAGTTGCTCTGGTCCGGCCGGGGAAGGCTGCCAAGACTATCAGGACAAGAGCAGAAATGATTATTGGGTGTTTCATTGTTGGCTTCCTTTATTAATACAGCATTATCCATATAAGCTGCCCGCGTCCGGGCAACAGCGACAACAGCACTGTGGACTATGGCCCAGAGGGCAGAGCCGGTTAAACGGTGACCATGTTTTTTTGTCATGTCGCGACGTATATGTATGCCGCGAGCATGAACACCTGTACGAAAAGTTTCATCACCCCGCGAATTTTCGGAAGGTATATTAACATATTAGTCGTTAAAAGTCAAGGTCTTTTTGTGTTGACGGGATGGGGATATACTGGCCCCGTGAAAAGGTGAGACACTTGAAAGGGTGTGTTAGAATGGCTGA
>CAZENQ010000114.1:0-10191 GCA_964513655.1 uncultured Pirellulales bacterium
CCGAGGAAGGCTACCCCGCCTATCTCGGGGCCCGCATCGCCGCCTTCTACGAAAGGGCTGGCCGGGTTCAGTGCATCGGCTCACCGCAGCGCGAGGGTGCATTGTCAATTATCGGCGCCGTAAGTCCTCCCGGTGGTGACCTCTCAGATTCAGTCGTCCAGGCAACACTGCACGTCGTAAAAGTCTTCTGGTCACTCCTCGGACGCCTCGCGTACCAGCGCCACTTCCCAGCTATCGACTGGCTCACCAGCTATTCTTTCTACAAAGAGTACCTCAGAACCTGCTTCGAGGACAAAGACACCGGCGACGAGATGGAACAGATGACCATTCGCGCGATGGGCCTCCTCGAGCAGGAAGCTGAACTATTGGAAATCGTCCGCCTCGTTGGCACAGAGGCCCTCTCACCCAGAGACAGACTCACCCTCGAAATCACTCGCTCAATCCGTGAGGACTTCCTCCACCAGAACGCCTTCCACAAGGTCGATACTTTTACCTCAATGGAAAAGCAGTACGAAATGTTAAAGACCATCCTCCACTTCGAAACCCGCGCGCTTGCCGCAATCGAAGCAGGCGTCGAAACAGCCGATATCTTCAAACTGCCCGTCCGTGAGGAAATCGCAAGAGCAAAATACATCCCACAGGAAGAAACCGACAAAATACCAAAAATAAGAAACACAATTGACGAACAGACAAAACAATTACAGACCCCGGCAGTAACATAAAGCCTCAACCGAAACAGGAGCCTTCTAAATGTTGTCTTTAAAGGAATATCAAACAGTAACAAATATCTCCGGCCCGCTCATGCTGGTCGAAATGGTCGACGAAGCAAAGTACGGCCACATCGTCGAGATCGAACTCGGCGACGGCTCAATCCGCCACGGCCAAATCCTGCAGGTCGAAAACGACAAGGCGCTCCTTCAGGTCTTCGAGGGCACCCGCGGTATCGACGTCAGCAAAAGCACCGTCCGGTTCCTTGCCAGACCCCTCGAGCTCGCCCTCTCCCCGGACATCCTCGGCCGAGTCTTCAGTGGACTCGGCGAGCCCAAAGACGATGGCCCCGCCATCATCCCCGATAAGCTCCACGACATCAACGGAAACCCAATCAACCCGTACGCCCGCGACTACCCGAATGAATTCATCCAGACCGGCATATCGACTATCGACGGCCTCAACCCACTCGTCCGAGGCCAAAAGCTCCCTATCTTCTCAGGCTCCGGCCTGCCGCACGACCAGATTACCGCACAGCTCGCAAGACAGGCCACCGTCCTCGGCAAGGAAGAACAGTTCGCCGTCGTCTTCGCCGCAATGGGTATCACATTCGAGTCCGCCCAGTTCTTCATCGACGACCTCCAGCAGACAGGCGCCATAGAACGCGCTGTTATGTTCGTCAACCTCGCAAACGACCCCGCAATCGAAAGAATAGCAACACCCCGCTTCGCCCTCACCGCGGCGGAATACCTCGCCTATGACCTCGACATGCACGTCCTCGTTATCCTTAACGATATGACCAACTACTGCGAGGCCCTCCGCGAAATAAGCGCCGCCAGAAAAGAAGTCCCCGGCCGGCGCGGCTACCCCGGCTACCTCTACACCGACCTCGCCACCGTTTACGAAAGGGCCGGACGAATAAAAGAAAAGAAAGGCTCCATCACCATGGTCCCCGTCCTGACTATGCCCGAAGATGACAAGACCCATCCCGTCCCCGACCTCACCGGCTACATCACCGAAGGCCAGATTATCCTCTCACGACCCCTCCACCGAAAGGCCATCGCCCCGCCCGTCGACGTACTGCCCAGCCTCTCCCGACTAAAGGACAAGGGTATCGGAGAAGGAAAAACTCGCGAAGACCACGCAGACCTTTACAACCAGCTCTACGCCGCTTACGCCCGCGGCAAAGAGGCCCAGGAGCTCGCCACAATTATGGGAGAAGCCGCCCTCTCAGAGCAAGACAAGAAGTACATGGACTTCGCCAACAAATTCGAGGCCCAATACGTCTCCCAGGACTATTACGAGAATCGCACCGTCGAGGAAACTCTCAACCTCGGCTGGGAGCTCCTCAGCATGTTCGAAAACGTCGAACTAAAACGTATCGACATAAAACTTATCGAAAAATATATGCCCCGCTTCCGAAAAACAACCCGTGAATGAGTAGATGAGTAAATGAGCAAAACCACAACACATAAGGATTCGGACGTTTGGCAGCGAGGAATAGGACTCGTAGAGCAAGTCTACAGGGTCACAGCTAGCTTGCCAAAAGACGAACTTTATGGTTTAACATCACAAATGAGAAGGGCCGCTGTATCTTATCCAAGCAATATTGCCGAAGGTGCTGCAAGATTTTCCAATAAGGAATTTGCCCAATTTTTATATATCGCATTAGCCTCGCTATCTGAACTTGAGACCCATCTTATAATTGCTGATAAACTAAGGTATCTAAAAGCTGATAATCTCCTCGAAGAAGTTGAAGCCTTAAGGAGAATGACTCTAAATCTTATAAAATATCTTAAATCCAAGGAGAAAAAGTAAATGCGTGAGAGATCGATCATGTCAAGGCACCTACGCATCCACGCATCTACGCATCTACGCATCTACGCATTATGTTGGAAAATGTGAACGCAACTCGAATGGAACTTCTGCATTTGCGCAAGCGTGTCGCCCTTGCCACCCGCGGCCACCGCCTCCTCAGCGAAAAACGCGATGAGATCTCGCGCCAGCTAATAAAAATCGCCCGACAAATCCAGCCCCTTAGAAGACAGGTCGAGAAAGAATTGCTCGAAACCTGCCGCCGCTTCATGCTTGCCCGCGCCTCAATGGAGCCCGAAGACGTAAAGGCGGCTCTCGAAGTCCCCACGAAGAAATTCTCCCTCGCCGTAGAATTCGCCCGCGTAATGAACGTAAAAGTCCCCCACCTGACAAAGGAACTCTCCGGCCAAATCATCTGTTACGGCTACGCGACAACCTCCGGCGAACTTGACGTCGCCCTTCTCGCCCTCGAACGCGCACTCGACCACCTCATCGAACTCGCCGAAAAGGAAAAACAGGCACGACTCCTCGCTACAGAATTGCTTATGACCCGCAGAAGGGTCAACGTCCTCGAGCACGTCGTCATCCCCGAACTGCACGAAACCATCCGCTTCATCTTCGACAAGCTCGCAGAAGCCGAACGTGACAACACCTCCCGACTAATGAAAATCGCCGACATAATAAGAGCCCAGACGTAACAACCTCAAACCAACTCCTCAATCAACCGCCCCAAAACCATGATGTGCCGCTTCTCCTCCTTAATAATATCACCAATCTTGTATACTCCCGACAAATCCCGCGCCTTCTCCTTCAGCTCCTCATAGAACACAAGCGTATCTTCCTCAATCTCAACCGCCCTCTCAAGTATCTCCTTCGCGCTTTCTTTCCCCGTAAGCGCATGCGCCGACTCAGGCCGAATAACACTCATCGCAAGCCCTTCTATCATCCGCGGGTCACACCGCATATATATCGAAGGATTAAAATTCTCAAGCTCGCTCATCTGCTTGCCAAACTCCTTCCGCATCTGCCCAAAAAGCTTCTCGTGCCTCTCCTCCCATTCGGCAAGCTTATAAAACATCCTCCGCACCCGCTCCGACTCAACCAACCCAGCTCCCCTGCGGTAAAACTCAGCGCCGTTACGTTCGATCCTCTCTGCTATCTGCAAAATCTCAAAAGTATTATATTTCGTATCCACCACAGTCTTTTCTTACCATCGCACTATTCAGCCTCTCATACCATTTCAAAAATACCCAAAACCTCCCGGCCCGTCAAAATGAAACTCCAACCTCCCTTTAATCAGATACGAAATGCAAACCCCACATTACACCACCCCCGCACCGCAAAAGATTACCGTCGCCACCCATCCAGCTTCGCTGGTTACTTCTTCAGCTTCTTGGCAATGTAAATACGAAGCGGACATTTACAAAGCATCCCGTCCCCAAACCAAAGCGAAAAACCGCAATCACGAGCCTTCCCCTTTTCCTCCAGACACCAAACGTAATTGTCCAGTCCCCCGTCCTTCACTCTCCCCAGCTTCTCGAATCCCGACTTGTAGCACTCAAAATCCTTTGCGCATTCCATCCCCGCCATGATTTGCTCAATCTCTTCCTTGTCCTCTTGCCCCATTTTGCCCCCACCTTCCTAATACGTCAAATAACACCACCACGGCCGCTACTACGTTACATCAATGAAGGAAAGTCGATGCTTGCTCCCCGTCCTCAAACGCTGTTATTAAATGAATATTAAACGCCCTTCTCCGCAAAAGTCAAGACTTTTTTCATCGCACAAAAAAATTCTTTAACCCTTATCCCCCCTTTTTTCTCACCTAAATCCCCTTCCTTGCCCAAATTACACCCATTCCACCACCTTATTACCCTTTCTCTGCAGAAAATCCCGACAGACATCAAACCACCACCCGACCAGCCCGCCCATCACAACTCTCAATCTTCCCTGGCAAAAAGCTTTTCCTTTCACTCCTCATGGACGCGACCATCACTTCCCGAACTTCTTGGCCAAATACACACGAAGCGGACACTTACAAAGCATCCCCTTCCCAAAAGAAAGCGAGTAACTGCATCTGCGCGACACCCCCGCTTCTTCCATACACCAAAGGTGCTCTTTTAATCCACCGTCCCTTGCCTTGCAAAGCCGCTCAAACCCGGACCTGTAGCACTCAAAATCCTTCGCGCATTCCATCCCCGCCATGATTTGCTCAATCTCTCTCTCGACCTCTTGCTCCATGCCGCCACTTACCTCTGCCACACCACTCATCCTCCAGCACCCGTATATCAAAGCTCAATCCCTCACAACATTGATGCTCGTAGCAGTTACTACATCGTATGTGTAACAATACATCCATTTACTCCGTTTGTCAAGACTTTTGGGCTATTTACCAACTTTTTTTAAGCCCTGACCTCGCTTTTTTGCCCAAATTACACGCCCTCCGAACTTTTCTATCCAAAAAATCTCTCCACGATATGCAAGTAGCCTATAACGGCCGACAAGCCCGCTGCTACTCGTGGCGAAGTGCAACTATCGGGTCGACATTGGCCGCTCGCACCGCTGGATATAACCCAAAGATGATTCCAACACCAAAACTGATTGCCAGAGGCAGCACAATACTGCCCACAGTAATCACCGTCGCCATCCCCGCAAAATAAGTTATCAAAGACGGCACAAGCACACCAAGCCCGATACCGATAAGCCCCCCGATTATCGAAAGAACAACCGTCTCTATCAAAAACTGGCCGATTATCTGCCGCCTCTTGGCCCCAATCGCCCGCCGTATCCCTATCTCCTGTGTACGCTCCGTTACCGAAGCCAACATGATATTCATAATCCCTATCCCGCCTACCAGCAGGCTGATACCGGCAATTGACCCCAATACAATATTAAACGTCCGCTTCGTCGCCTCTGCTTGACGCAGCAAAGCTAACGGCACACTCACAAGGTAATCCTTCTTCTTGTGGAAACGTCCTAACATATTCTCAATCCCCGCCGCAGTAGGCTCCACATCATCAATCGAGTCCACCTGTACAATAATCTGGTGAAGGTCCACCATCTCCCGTTCTCTTGTCCCGGCTGTCCTTCGCGTCGTTATGTCCCCAAAATATTTACGAGCAACACCAATCGGTATGTATGCGTCAATTTGCTCATCGGGTATCTGAATATTACCTGCCTGACCGCTCTCGCTCTTGACAATACCGACCACTTCAAAATAGTCGCTGCCTAACCGCAGAGACTGCCCAATCGTGTGTTCAGCCGCCAAAAGCCTCCTCGCGCCGAATTCCGTAAGAACCGCCACCGGCAAATAGTCTTGTTCATCAGACGCCAGCAGCACTCGCCCGGCAAGAACGGGCCGACGCACCAGTTTAAACCACTCCGGCGTAGTCCCCACTATACGCAATTCCAGCGATCGCTCTCTAAGACGACCTTCCTTGCGTACAAGTTTTACAGGGGCTGTCTGCCTTATCGTATCAAAACTCTCCGCGACCCTCACGTGGTCTTCATACGTCAGACCGTAGATGCTCATATGAGAGTGGGTCGTGCTGGCGGCTTCGTCATCAATCGACTTCATAGCGCTGACAATTATGTTGTTGCTGCCAAGTTTGCGAATCTGGTCCATCGCCTCTTTACTCGCTCCTTCCCCAACCGATAGCATCGCTACCACGCTGCCAACTCCAAACACAATACCCAATGTTGTAAGCAACGACCGTAACTTATGAAGAAGCAGGTTCTCAATGCCTAACAAAATGTTCCGCACAATCTTAATCTGATGCATCAGCTGTCTCCCTCAACACGCTCCACCAGACCATCCAGCATATGCAGACGCCGCCCCGCATTCGCCGCTATATGAGACTCGTGTGTCACCATCATTATCGTCTTGCCCTGCTCATTAAGCTCAACCAGTAACCGAAGAATCTGCTCTCCCGTCGCCGTGTCAAGGTTCCCCGTTGGCTCGTCCGCAAATATAATCTCCGGGTCGTTCGCCAGTGCCCTCGCTATTGCCACACGCTGCATCTGTCCCCCCGACAGCTCCGTCGGATGATGATTCAGGCGCTCTTCCAGACCAACTTTTTCCGCAAGTTCTTTTGCACGCGCAGCGCTGCGGTGAGCGTCCCAGCCTAAATAGTAAAGTGGCAGTTCAATGTTCCGCTGAACAGTTAGCTGAGGAATCAGGTTAAAGCTTTGAAATATAAAACCAAAAAGTCGCAGACGAAGCTCGCTCAAAGAATCATCGTCCAGTGTGCTCACGTCCCGCCCTTCGAGAATATATCGGCCGCTCGTCAAATGGTCCAGGCACCCCAGAACGTTCATCATAGTACTTTTGCCGGACCCGCTCGGACCCATTATCGCCCAAAAACTCCCCCGGGTAAAAGACAAAGTTACTCCTGCAAGAGCATTTACCGCCTGATTACCCATCTGGTAAATCTTCCGCGCATCTTCCAGCTGCACTATCTTGCCGTCGCAACCGGATGCTGCCTCCGCACTCATTCACCTGCCCCTCTACGCTGCCCCCCTTTTTTCATCCATTCTTGACGCATCTTCGCCTTCTCCTCATCGCTCATCTTCTCGAACCGCTCCCGCATCTTCTGCTTCTGCTCGTCACTAAGGTTCTTCATATCCGGCTTTTGCCGCTTCTTCTTCTCCGTTGGCTTCTCCTCCCGAGTTTCCGAGACTTCACCTGCGCCCGGCGCTCTCGTAACCGCCTCTCTCCCCTGCTCAATTGTACCCGAACCTAACGGCGGCGTAAGCGAAACAACCTCACCCTCCTTCAAACCTCCGAGAATCCGTATCATCCTGTTATTGTCAAGACCAAGCTCTACCACGCGCGGCCCAAATCCCCCCCCGTCCCACACATAAACTGTAGGCTCGCCCCCAACACGAATGACCGCCTGAACAGGTATATATACCGCATCCTCATATTCCTCTATAATAATCTCCGCCCTGCAGCTCATCCCCGTACGAAGATTATTGCCCTCGCCATCAAGATAAATCTCAGTGTTATAAACCTTCAAATCAGGGTTCAGCCAAACCATCTGTGCATCCGGCAGTGGCGCTATCTTCGCAACCTCACCTGTAAACTCCCTGCCTGGTAGTGCGTCCACCGTCACCTCCACCCTCAATCCTGCCTTTATCTTCTCAAGGCTCGCCTCGTGAATCTTCACCTCCGCCTTCACCGCGTCCGCCGTCGGAAGATATATAAGTTCCTCTCGCTCACGCACCTCCTGACCCTCATCAAGTGGCTCATCACTGCTCCGCCAATGCTTGCTCTGAGCGCTCGTCGCGTAGATTACTAATCCGTCCGCCGGCGCGTAAATCTTCGTCTTCTCTATCTGCTCACCGTTTTTTTCCAGCTTGTCCTTTTGGCGCTTAAATTCAGACTCTCTCGCCCGAAGCTCCGCCTCCGCCTGCACCACATCCGCCTTGGCCTTGCGACGGGTTCGCTCCATAGCCATCTCCGCCTGCCTCACGTCACTTTCAAGTTCCGCTAAGTTCCGAGGGTGAGAAAAATCCTCCAGCAAATTCAAACTGTTCTCCGCCAGTTCAAGGTCCAGTTGCTTCTGGTGCGCGCTCAATTCATCAACTTGCAGCTCCCGCTGCGAAATATACTCCTTCTCAACAAGAACTCGCGACCACTTCAATTTCTCCTCTGCCGCCTCTAATTCCTCCCTCGCTAACGTAATCCGTGACTCCACCTCCTTAAGCTGATTTAGATACTCACCTTCAAGGTATTTCTTCAAGTCCAGCTTCGCGAATTTAAGCGCCAGCTCCGCCCTGTCGATATCGCTTTCCGCCTGGTTCTTCGCCACCGCCAGATTTTCACGGGCACGAATAAATCCCGCCTCCGCATTTTGCACTCGAATCTCCTGGTCAATCCTTTCATCTAACAGTCGGCTCGAATCCAGTTCAACCAAAAGCTCCCCCGCCTTGGCCCGCGTCCCCTCTTCCACCAAAAAAAGAATCGTCGTTCGCCCTTCTACCTCGCTCTTGAGAATTATCTGTTCGCGCGCTCGGATCGTCCCCGACTCGCTCACGCTAATCCTCAGCGGCCCGCGCCGCACCGTAAAGCCCGGCGCATCGCCCACCGACACGGCTTCCGGACCCGAACCATTGAAAGCGACAACCGCAATACCTATCAGCACCACGACAATGATTGCCGCCAAAACCGAAAGTTTGCTCTGCAAAAAATTAAATTTCGATTTATTAGTCTGCACTGTCAATCACCTGCGGTTGACACCCCACCCTAACACCTTTTCATCAACCTTAAATAAGCCATCTCGCTCCCCGGCCGGTTAACAGACTCTTATTCCAGCTCTCTCGTCTCACCCGCACAGAAACATACCTATATTGCTTTATTCTACCAAAAAAACAATCCCTAAATCAAGCTTTTTCACCTTACCAACGCCATCCTGGCGCAAATCCGACCCTCGCCGGCCCACTAACCGCCTTTATCACCTGTCATAGACGCACCGCCCCCTCACTTTATTGCATCAAAACCCCGGATTAACGCGCCCCCCGCCACCTCCGGCCGAGGTTATTCTACTTTAAGGGTGATTCTTAAAAGGTTTGTCCGCCTTGAATGCAGCTTCTAAGGAAAGGATATCTTTATGCAAATAGACCGATTAGTGGTAACAAATCCCCCGGCCTGCCGGTCCCGCAAAGCCCTGTACGCCGCAAATCCCGGTTTAACACTCTTTCACTAAACTGCAGCTTTGCGGCACTCGAGAGCTCTTTCGATTTTCTCTACCAGCTGAGCCAGTTCAAACGGCTTGGTAATATAATCCTCGACACCGCACGCCTCAGCCCGGGCTATATCCTCCTTGCCGTCGCGCACGGTCACCATCATAACCACACAGCCCGCGCCTTCCGGATGCTTCCTCAAGGCCTCAAGCATCTCGAATCCATCCATGGTCGGCATATTCACATCAAGCAGCACAATGTCCGGCTTCTCTTCGATGGCCTTCTCCAGCCCTTCCTTGCCGTTACCCGCCGTCAAGACCCTGTATTCGTACATCTCTAATCGGTCTTGAATGGTCCGCACTAAGTCCGGCTCATCCTCCACTATCAGTATCTTCGGCTTCTCTGCCTTCTTTCGTCCGAAAAAACCTAACATAGCGACTCTCCAATGCTATCTCCCCCCGAACCACTTTTCCAGCTCCCGTATCTATGCGCACATCGGACAAATCCACTCTAAACTATAGCGTTTTTACGCTTTTCTTACATTTTTCACCCTCCCCGCCCCCGTCATTCCGCACTTGATGCGGAATCTCAAAACCCCATAACCGCTGGCCGTCTCAGGGGTTTTTGGTTAGCCCTAAGGCCTGCCCTTGGGGTCAATCCCATCATCAACGCCTGCCGTAAAAGGCGTTCGTGCTTAGCCCTCTAACCCTGTAAGGCGTTAGGGGGTTCGCATGTCCTTGCGGTCAATTTCCTTTCGAAAACCTCCCCGCCGGCCCGCCCGCAGTAAACAATACCGCAAAGCGAGTTACCAGAGCCCCCAACAGTACATATCCCAATATCACCTGCACCGCCAATATCACCTGCACCGCTGCCTCGCGAGCGTGCTTTGGCTTAGCTGCCCTTGCACGCGCCTAACGCGGTAGAGTTGCCGTTCCCTTTTTTTATCTTTTCTATTGATTATTGGTCTATTTTCGGATAGTCTAT
>CAZENQ010000115.1:0-10185 GCA_964513655.1 uncultured Pirellulales bacterium
CATTAGAAAAGGTATAATTGGTTATATTTAAACACTGATTTCACTGATTATGCGGATTTCCTTGTGTTGACGGGAATTGCAGGATAAAAAAATTGTGGGGGAAAGGGAAAAAGATATTGGTGAGTTTTTTGTGAGGTGCAGAGGATGTACGAACACTTAAACACAAGAACGCGGCAAATCGTGACTTCTTTGACAGAAGGTGATTCAGTCGAAGTTGGAGGGGGGAGTATAGAAGGCTTTGTAGGCGACGAGGCTACCGTGCTGAAGGTTCTCGCGAGGCACTTTCCGGAATTGAAGAAATTGCATGGGGGAAGCCTTGTGGAACGCGTGATTGAGTTGTTCAATGACGAGGCTGAGGAAAGTGGGGAGGCAGCGGAGGGGCAGATTGCGGGCGAAGGCGAAGACGCCGAAGCAACGGAAGAATTGGCAGGCTGGAAACTCGGGCATCTGCGAGCATGGTCGTTCCGGGGATTGGCCCCTGCACGGCGAGAGTGGAGGTACGATTTCTCGGGGAAGAGCCATTTACTGTACGGACCGAACGGGTGTGGCAAGTCTTCGCTGCTTGGGGCAATTTGCTGGTGCCTAACCGGGAGCATATTTCGAGATGATCAACCACCGAATGTGCCGGAAGAAGTGAAGGTGTACTCGGTAAGTGGCAGAACAACGGCAAGTGAGCGGCCGGACGGGCTGGCGCTTATGGATGAAACAGGGGCGAATACACCGGGAAATGATGAGTACTGGGTGGCGCTGCAACTACTCGGCAGGGACGGAGCGGGCGAACAGCGAGAAGTTTGGATTCGACGGCACAGTGAAAGAGGTTTGGAAAGGTCAGACGATGGTGAAAACTGGACATCGATTGGCTGCATGGCTGAGGGAGGCATCGACGAACTTGATGCGGAACTGCATTTGTTGATGCCAGCCCGGATGGGGCACATAAGATTTGGGAAAGACACGGAGTTGCTTCGGGTTTTCTCACAAATTGTGGGGCTGGATGATTTAGAGGCGATTGCGGAACTGGCGGCGAGTGTTTCGAGTGGACTCCGGCGAAAGGCGACTGGAATTGAAAGGGGGGAGCTAGCGAGCGAAGAGCGAAAGATAAGCGAGTACATTAAAGAGTTGGCGGATTGCAAAGATGAAGTCGTGACAGCACTGGCTTCATTCAATGAGGTGGTTGGCGATAGAAGGACGGTCGCTGATGTTGAGGCTTTCGAGAGAGCCATCACGGAGAAATTAGAAAGTCTGAGGGGACAGCTTGCAAGTGATTTGGAAATCGAAATACCTTCCGAAGACTCAGACGGGTATAGCGAGTTCATGGAGAAACTTGAGAACTTACCCGGTCAAGTACAGAATGCTATCGAGGAGTTAGAGAAATCTTTAGAGGAGGTGTTTTCGAAGAGCGTTGGTTTCAGTGGACACACGGAAGAAGATCTTGATCTTTTAGAGCAAGGATTGGGGGAATTTGAGAGAACGGCACGTCAACGGGTGAAAGAGCGGCTTGAGTGGGCACGGGAGGAGCAGCGGGATGAGAAGGCTTCGTTGATGCTTCATGCGGCAAGGCACTTTCCCGAGGGAGCGAGCGAATGTCCAGTGTGCACACAGGGCCTCAATGAGGTGCCCACGGTAAGGGAGAAGCTAGAGAGCTTGAGGCCATTAGCTGAACAAGAACACTTGAAGCCAGCGATCGAAGACTTGGAATTGCAGTTGGCCAACGAGTTGGGAAATGTAGTGGCTCTCGATTTGAGGGAAGAGAGTAAGACGGGACTCTGCGAGAGGGTCATTTCAGACTGGAGCGATTTGAAGGAGAGGATTTCCAAAGGGTTGCTTGAACTGATAGTTGACGAGTTTGATGCAGCTATCGCCGAGATTTCAGAGCAGATGAAGGATACAGAGGAGGTTGAACGGGCGCCACTTGCCGATGGGTTCTTGGAAGAATTTCCTGAAGCGTTTGCAGCGGTGGACAGAGCGATAGACGATGCGAAGAAATATATTCGCCTCTGCAGGATGGTGGTTGTCAAGAAAGCTGAACTGAAGGAGGCATTCGAGAAAGCTCTCACCGAGGGAGAACGCGAGGGGGAAGAAGATTCACTCAGAGTCATTCTTGAGAGGGGAAGAGCAACTAATCGAGAGATTGGAGTATTGAGCGCTGCCCAAAAAATAACGGGAGAGTTGTCAGAGAGTGTGAAGCACAAGGATGAACTGACGAAAACAGTGGAGGAGTGCCAGCGGTGGGCGGACTCAGGAGATAGGACAAAGGAGCTTGGAGGGAATGTTAGAGCGGAGGTTGCGGCGATGGTTGGTGATTTGGATGGGAAGATGAAGGAGCATTTCGCATGTTTGTACGAGAACGAGATTCTCGAACTTGACATGCTGACGCCCGGGCACCCTGGTAATCCGCATTTGAAAAACCAGATAAACGCCTACTTGCGGGCAGGAAGCAAGAGGATACCAATCGGACCTTTTAGTAACTCAGGGCGATTGCGAGCGCTGATTCTTTCATTTGTGTTCGCTCTGCTGGAGAAGGCGAAAGGGAGTATCAGTTTCATAATCTTGGACGATCCGGCTGTATCATTGGACGATCAGCACAAGACGCGATTTGTGGATGACATGGTAGGGCCGCGGGTGGCTGCCGGACAGGTCTTGCTCGCGACGCACTACGAAAGGTTCTACAAGGATGCAGAACCAGTATTCAATGACGGAGAATGCCTAGTGATGCCCTATCGTCGGAGGGTAGGAGATGGGGTGTCATTTGAACCTGGAAATCTATTGGAGAGGGTCGAAAGGAATCTTGAGGAGACAGGAGGAAGTTGGCGAGAAGCGGCAGGCAATCTGCGAATATGGGGAGAAAGAGTCCTCAGCACGTTGAGCAGCTATTGTCCGGAGCCATTTGCAGTGTTCAACAATGTACCGCAAAGCATAGCCAACTATGCGAACATTAATGACAGAAACGTTGCTACGCCAGAGCGCAATCAGATTGTCGCGGCATTGAATAGCCCCAGATTCCAGCGAGTGCTACATCCGCCCGCGCATGATGAAAGTCTGAATGATGTGGAGGTAAGAGACGCACTGAAGGCATTGGAGCCATGTCGGAAGGCAGTCAGAAATGAGATAAGGAGATTCAGAGAGCTTAGTCGGCACGAAGTGCAAGGAAGGGGTGTGACGCCGGAGCGTCAGGAGAACCAAGCAAGCATCCAAATCATGTCGTTTGAAAACACGATTGCCGGGGCAGAATTGGAGATTGTAAGGGAGGCGGCGGCTGCCCACAACGGTGAAGGAATAGAGTGGGATGAGAACGAGATGCATACGCTTGAAGGCCATCCGATTGTGATTCTGACTACTGATGTGATCAGTCCAATCGGACTGTTAGGGCAATACCTGGTGCTTGACAATCAGGAGAGAATGCCGGCGAATAAAGACTTGGTTGCAGTAGAGACGGAAAATGGGGAGAGGTATGTGCGGAGATTCTGGCAGGAGGAAGACGGGTCGGTTGTATTGGAAGCAACGAATCCGACGAAGCCTTGGTTACCCGTTAGGCTGCGGGAGGGGGAACACAGGTTCAGACGGGTAGTTGGTGTCTTGTTTGCTGATCTGGATGTGACGATTGGGGCGGAAGGTAGAGAATGGGTTCAGGGTGAGCTTGCCGATGGGTGGTTAAATGATGTTGCAGGGGTGTGTATCAGGGGAACCAGTATGGAACCTGTGGTAAGGGACGGGCAAACTGTTCTGGTGAAAAAGACCGGAGAGATCAAAAAGGAGGATTTGGGTTGTGTGGACATCGAGCAAACAGAGACAGTGATCAAACGCTGTTATCCGGGAAGTGAGGAATGGGTGCTATGCTCTGTGAATCCGAGTGAAGTTGAAGATCCGATGCGCATTAACCCTGGAACGATAAGGTATGCATATCCGGTCTGTGGGGTGATGTTTGAGCTTTAGCGCGGCTGGCCAATAAGATAATATGTAGTTTGAGGCCTGTTTAAGTAGGCCTCACTTCCCTTCACTTCACTTCGACTACGCTCAGTGTAAACTCTTTCACTCAGGGTAAACTCCCTTCGGAAAAGCTATCTTCAAAGCATTCCCACAGGGCATTCTGGCGAGGCAGCAAAGATTTTGCGGGGCGGTATCCGGCTTCGCCAGAGATTTGGCCGCGACAAGCGGAGTTTGCAAGGATTTGTCCGCCAACAAACGGGAAATTTCAATCGTGAGCACTATAGGTGAACGGATGGAATTTTTGGAAGTATAAGGACAAATCCGGGGATTTGAAAGCCATTAAGAGTTTAAGAAAATAATGAATTGCGTATTGCCGGCGGAGGGCGCAAAAGAAAATCAAAAGGCAAAAGTTAAAATGCAAAATTGTGGAACCGCTGCGCGAAACCGGTTTTATCAAACCGCAGGCGGCAACAGTAAGACCCAAGACAAAAGACGACAGAGGGCAGAGGACAGAGAACAGACGAAAAAAGAGGGTGGAAAATGTTGGCAATTATGAAATTTTTGCGATTTTGTGCGATATTTGGGCTTTTGGTTGTAGTTTGGTTGTATGGATTTTGCTCACTAATTACAGCCGTGATAGGTAACATTTGGACAGTACGATTCGGTTTAGGACACTTTTTTTGTAACAAAATGGCACTTAAGGCGTCTATAACTATAGTTAAGCTGCTGTTTACGACAAAGCACAGGCACGCAACCGCTTTTTTTACTTGATTTAAGTACTGTATTTATATATAATTAAGTGTTCATAAATATGATATCCAGAGTTTGGCTGTGAAGAATAAATTCACAGAAAAAATGTTTCGTGCTCTGCAGAAAGGATATTAGCGTGAAAAAACCCCGCATTGTTATCATCACGGTTATTATAACGCTGGTAGTGGTTTTTGTGATTGCCGGGGTGATTAAGAGTAAAGTTAGTGCTAAAAAGAAAGGAAAGGTGGTTCGTATCGAACTCGTCCAGCGTGGTGATCTGGCCGAATTTGTCAGTGCTCCCGGCGAGATTGAACCAAGCAAGAAAGTTGAGATGAGTGCCAAGGTTTCCGCAAGAATCATAGAATTGCCTTATGATGAAGGAGATGTTGTAACCTGCGGTGCGCCTGAGGCGACACCGCCTGTACCCGCATCGGTATTGGTTCGGCTGGATGCGAAGGATCTGGAAAGCCAACTGCGTTCGACCCAGGCCAACCATTCGGCCCAGGCTGCCCAAATCGAGGTCGAAAAAGCAAGAATTGCATCACAACAAGCAACTCTAAAAGGGCTTGCTGAATCACTAAAACAGGCGGAGCGGGATTTAGAGCGTAAAAGAGGATTGTTTAAATCTCAAGATATTAGTCAATCCGCCTTCGATCAGGCCCAGTGTAAGGTTGATGAACAAAAGGCGCAATATCAGGCGGCCAAACATTCTCTCGAAGCGGCACAATTAACTTTACTTGTTTTAGGGTACAATCTTGAAGCCGCTGATGCCAAAATTGTACAGGCCAAAGAAGCCCTTAACTACACAACTATCACCTCACCAATCGATGGCGTAGTAACTCGGATTAATGCTGAAGTTGGTGAGGTTGTGATTTTTGGAACAATGAATAATCCCGGAACAGTCATTATGGAGGTTGCTGACCTGTCAAAGATGTTGGTTGTGGCACAAGTGGACGAGGCTGATATTGGAGAATTAAAAATCGGCCAGCAGGCCAGTGTTTACGTACAGGCTTTTCCCGACATCGAGTTCAAAGGCGTTGTCGATTCAATTGCCTTGACACACCGATTCTCAGAGACCAGAACCAAATACTTCCGGACCGAGATACTTCTTAATAATGACCCTAACGTTGGAAAGTTGTACTCGGGCTTAACAGCAGATGTTGATATCCGCACTCGCGAGCATGGAGATATCCTAAAGGTTCCGAGCCAGTCGGTCGTGGCCCGTCAGGTTGATAGTCTGCCTTTGAAAATCAGGGAAAGCTCTCAGGTACTGGATATAAACAAGACACATGCTACTGTGGTTTACCGATACTGTGATGGCAAATCTGTGGTGACACCTGTTAAAATCGGCCCAAGCGATCTTACCCATACTATAATAACCTCAGGTGTTACCCAAGACGACAAAATAGTTGTCGGCCCTTATAAAGTACTCGATGGCCTAAAGCACGACCAGCCTTTGCGGGATGAGCGAGAAGTAGAAGAAAAAAAGGATTCTGATAGTAATCAGGTTGGTAGCAGTAAAGCTGAAAAATGACCGTTAAAAATGGCAAATTAATAATTCGACTCGAGAACATCAAGCGGATTTACAAAGTCGGCATCGAACGTATCCATGCTCTCGACGGAATCAACTTGGAGCTTTACGAAAACGAGTACATTGCAATCATGGGACATTCCGGCTCCGGCAAGAGCACACTAATGAATGTGATTGGCTGTCTCGACAGAGCAACTTCAGGTTACTATCAGTTCGACGGCAAAGACACAACGAAAATGACCGAGGCTGTTCTGGCTAGAATTCGTAACGAGAGAATCGGATTTGTTTTTCAGTCTTTTGAATTACTTGGTCAGTTATCCGCGCTAAAAAATGTCGAGATGCCCCTGCTTTATTCCCGAAACGGCTGGTTCTCCCGCAGAAAACGCGCTAAAAAAGCCCTCGAAAGCGTTGGACTCGCAGACCGAATAAAACACAAACCAAACCAACTTTCCGGCGGTGAAAAACAGCGTGTCGCTATCGCAAGAGCACTTGTCTGTAACCCGAGCATTTTACTGGCCGATGAGCCGACAGGTAATCTTGACAGCAAAACAAGTGAAAGTATTCTCGAAGTCTTCGACCAGCTTCATCGCCAAGGCCAGACAATAATTATGGTTACCCATGAAGAACATGTGGCCAAGCATGCCAAAAGAATAATTCGGATGGAGGATGGGCGCATCTATAGTGACCTGCCAGCAGAGGATGCCCAGTCCAATACCGGAACAATAAAGGATGAACAACAGGAGAAGAGCAAATGAAAGCCTTGTTTATGGCACCTTTAGTTTTTGTACGGCTTCTGTATCAAAGTGTCTATCTTGCACTGGGACAAATCTGGGCCAATAAGACCAGGTCCATACTTACCACAATCGGCATTGTAATTGGTGTTGCTTCAGTTATTGCCGTTATCGCCGCTCTTACCGGTCTCAAGAGCAAAGTGCTCAGTCAGGTCGAATCATTCGGGAGCAACAGCATAATTGTTCAGCCAAGACGCCCTGATAAAGGACCATTAAGCCATTTGCCGTGGGGACGTATTCGCTTTTCCTCAGAAGAGCTTGAGGGTTTGCTCGAACATTGTCCTTCGGTGTCCAGATACTCAAGGGCAAGTTCGACAGGCCAACGGACCGTTCGACACGGTGAAAGGTCCGTCAGGAATGTTAGAGTAAACGGCATCGAACCATCATGGCATAAAATCGAAAACCGACCGATTGTATTGGGAAGAAAATTTTCCATTATTGATGAAACCCGGCCTGTTTGCCTAATCGACCCTGAGTTGCGAGATAAACTGCAACTGGATAAAGATTGTACAGGACAATCGATTCGTATTGGTCATAATACCTTTCGCATTGTTGGTGTCATTGAAAGACGCCCTGAATTCGGCTTTGGCGGAGGAGGCCGTGAAAATTACGAAGTTATTATACCTTTTAAAATGACTTTTAAGTTTGGGGAACCATGGATTTGGGCTCTTGCCGAGAGTAAATCAACTGAAATGCTTGATGAAGCCGTTGCGGAAATCAGGTTCTTTTTGCGCAGAACACGTCGTATCAAACCCGGTGACCCGGATACCTTCAGAGTCGAGTCCCTCAAAAGTGCGATTAAAACGTTCAACGAAATCGCTCTTGTGGTAACCCTGGTAGCCGGTGGAATTGTAGGTATTTCTCTGCTCGTTGGTGGTGTTGGTATTATGAATATTATGCTTGTATCGATATCTGAACGCACTAGGGAAATCGGACTTCGAAAGGCGGTAGGGGCAAAAAAATCCGCGATTCTAACGCAGTTTTTGGTCGAAGCGGTTATTTTGTGTTTTGTTGGAGGACTTGTGGGTCTCGGCATTGGCAATCTTTTAACATTGGCGATATCGCACATTAACCCGGTTCTGGAAAAAACCTACATCCCTGCCTGGGCAATTGTGCTTTCATTTAGCTTTGCCGGCACTGTAGGTATATGCTTCGGAATATTTCCGGCAATTAAAGCGGCAAGGCTTGATCCTATTGAGGCCCTTAGACATGAGTAAACGGATTTTTTTAAGATTATACTGGTTTGTTGTTTTCATCGGTTTCGTAATCCTTTTATCAGGTGGTTGCGAGCAATTTATCGACGACGAAAATTTTTATGAATTCAACGCTCCGCCTGAGAAATTGCGACAGATAGAAACACTTGATTTGGAGGCTATGGAAGCTAAAATTGACGGCAAAGTTGACACCAATGATGTACCAGCCAAGGAGGTTAGCCTTACCCTGGAGCAGTGTCGAGCATTGGCACTGGAACACAACCTCGACATTAAGGTACAACTTATTGCCCCCGCTATCGCAGCCAAGAAGGTCAGCGAACAGGAAGCTCGATTCGAGGCTGCATTCTTTTCCAATTTGACGTATAGTAGGACCGATACACCTACATCGACAACTCTTTCCGGCTCTAAGGTAGACTACTCCAGAGTTGATCTTGGCGTTGAAGTGCCTTTGCGAACCGGCGGGACTGTAACCTTCGACGTAGCAGACAGCCGCATCAAAACGAACAATATCTTTTCAACGCTTAACCCTGCTTATGTCTCCGACCTTTCGATTTCTATTAGTCAGCCATTACTACGAAATGCCGGTAAACGTGCTAATACTTACGCAATTCGTATTGCTAACTATGAACGACAGCTAACCGATGCCCAGACAAAACTTGAAATGATACGTGTTATTGCTGATGCAGACCGCTGGTACTGGCGACTTTATGCAGCCAGACGGGAATTGGGTGTGCGGAAAAAAGAGTATGATTTGGCCAAGGCTCAGCTTGAGCAAGCTCAGCGTTTTGTCGATGCCGGCGAGAGGTCGATGATAGAGATTATTCGAGCCGAAGCTGGTGTTGCTGAGCGACTTGAGGCCATTATAGTGGCAGAGAATGAGTTGCGTGACCGAGAACGTGAACTAAAGAAACTACTTAACAAGCCTGGATTGAAAATGCAAACGACTACGGTGTTGATACCTGCCACTGAACCGGACCCTGTTCATTATGAGTTGGATAAACAGTCGTTAGTAGCAAAGGCAATCGATAATCGCATGGAAATGCTTGAGCTGGAGTTGCAAATTGCTGCTGATGTAAGTACTATTGATTACCTGCAAAATCAGGCACTCCCTTTAGTTACTCTGGATTATACGTACAATATTAACGGTCTTGGAGCCACGCGAAGCAAGTCATTTGATATGCTTACTGATAAGAGATTTGAAGACCATCAATTGGGATTACAGTTTCTGGTGCCATTGGGAAATGCGGCCGCCAAAAGCCGGTTGCTTCAGGCCTTTTACCAGCGTAGGCAGCGGTTAGCAACTCGGGAGAATCGCCAGGCAGCTATTGAACTTGAGGTGCTTAATGCACTCGACCAACTTGAGGCAAACTGGCAACGTATTTTGGCAAGCAGACAGAACGCAATACTGGCTGGTAGACTATTCGAAGCTGAAAAACGGCAGTTTGAGCTTGGCTTGGGGACATCCACAGACGTACTTGACGCTCAAACAACTTTTGCCGATGCTCAAAGTGCCGAGATATCAGCACTCGCTGAGTATCAAATAGCACTTGTTGATTTATCCTACGCCACCGGCACACTACTTGGTGCTGCAAAGGTGCAATGGCAACCAATCATCCCGAAAAGCGATATTAAATAATGAAGAAGCTATAAACATCTTTTTCATAACCATTGCTCTATTGGTAACTGATTCACAGATTGACAGAGCACAGGATCAACGTTCGCATTTTTTATGGGTGGACATGGACATTCAATCCTCTCGCACTCACAGCGTCAATAGGATGTTCAATCCGTTAGTATTCTTGGGCGTATAAAGCCATATCCCCTGAAAGCCTAATCCAGAATGATATCATCTTTTGTTTTTAGCAAAAACTTTCCGATAATCACCTGGCAGAGGGCAGGTGGCCGGGGTGCAACAGAAGCAAGTAAAAAGGGAAAAGTAAAAACTGTCCGAACCGAAGGTAAGCACAGCTTCGAA
>CAZENQ010000116.1:0-10086 GCA_964513655.1 uncultured Pirellulales bacterium
CAGTATGAACTGTCTCTGCGAGGCGATTGGAATGGCCCTGCCGGGTAACGGAACAATCCTGGCCATTGACCCAAAACGCCGGAAACTTTACGAAACAGCAGGCGAACAAGTTATGGAACTCGTGCGAAAGGACCTCAAACCGCTCGATATCGTTACGGAAAAATCCATTGACAACGCCTTTGCACTCGATATGGCTATGGGAGGCTCGACAAATACCATCCTGCACACTTTGGCGGTCGCTAACGAAGCCGGTATCAAATATGACCTTGACCGCATCAACAGCATCTCACAAAAATGTCCCAACATCTGCAAAGTATCACCCTCGAGCAATTTCCACGTCGAGGACGTCGATGCCGCCGGCGGCATAAGCGCGATACTAAAAGAAATCAGCAAACTCCCTAATCTGCTGAATACCAATTGTCCGACAGTAACCGGCAAAACCTTAGGTGAAAATGTCGCCGATGCCAAAATCAAAAACACAGAAGTAATCCACCCGCTCGCTCAAGCGTATTCCAAAACCGGCGGCCTCGCTATTCTTAAAGGCAACCTCGCCCCCAACGGCAGCGTCGTAAAAACCGCAGGTGTCGCGCCCGCAATGTTCACACACACCGGCCCGGCCGTTATCTTCGAGAGCCAGGAAGACGCCTGCGACGGCATCCTGGCCGGAAAAGCCAAAGCCGGAGATGTCATTGTCATTCGCAGCGAGGGCCCAAAGGGCGGGCCAGGCATGCAGGAAATGTTAAGCCCCACAAGCTACGTCATAGGCGCTGGCCTCGGCGAATCCGTCGCGCTCATTACAGATGGCAGGTTTAGCGGCGGAACAAAGGGAGCGTGCATCGGACACGTCAGCCCCGAAGCTGCCGTAGGCGGTCCCATCGGCCTCCTTAAAGACGGCGATATCATCGAAATCGACATCCCGAACAATACTATAAACGTAAAGCTCTCTAATGAAGAGTTGGCCCAGCGCAAAAAGTCCTTCAAGCCGCCAAAACCGCGAATTACAAAGGGCTACCTCGCGAAATACGCGACAATGGCAACCTCCGCCGACACCGGTGCAGTCCTTAAATGGTAGATTAGATCGTGATGCATCAAGTGTGTTGGGGGTACTTGGTTTGCCCTACGTTAGCTGGGTTTTATAAAAGCAATCGAATAAACCGCATATATTGCTGTCAGAGCTATTAGAACCCACCAAGAAATAAGGTGAGGTAGCCCATCAGTGTACGGCACATTCTCATCTCTCCAGCCTCTTGGGAGCATGGGTTTACTATCTCGGGTGTCGTAGATACTATCATCGAAGAACATAAATACCCGATCACATCTTCTGCGAATGTTCCGATACCACGTGAGTCGCTTATGGGCAAAATGGATGTGCCATCCCCCATATATTGCTGCAACAACCGTAAAAACGTACAGCAGAGTCTGAACGTATGGCTTGTGAGCCTCTTTCACTGGGGCCAAATGCGTAGCGGTAACGATACCACCCATAAGGATTACAGTCCACAGAAGTATTTTCCATTCCATATCCCTGTACCTTCTAATCTCTGCGAAAGTCTCCTTATACAACGACATAAGTATTCCGATTTTTTGAGCAGCCGGTATTTCCATCATTATCTCCTTAACTCCTAGGGCTGGCGCTCTGATACGATACTAGCAAGACCCAGCCCCCCAATAAACCAGCAAAACTATATGCGATATACCAAATTCCGTCAAGGAAAAAACTTCCGGAACTACAGATGTGGTGGTATAATAGGCAGGTTATTAACCAGTAGTTTTTCGCCGATAAGAATAAATGCCCGAGAGCAAAAAAATCCCTTGGTATGCTGCCGGCCTGCATTTTGAGTGTCTGTGTTGCGGCAGATGCTGCTCCGGCCCCGGTGCGGGCTACATCTGGGTCACCCGCCCGGAAATCGAGCTCCTCGCCGATTTCCTCAAAATACCAATCGGACAACTGCGGCGAGAATATCTCAGACGCGTTGGCCTGCGGACGACAGTTATTGAACAGCCGGTCACCAGGGATTGTATGTTCCTGCAGCAGACAGACGGCCGGAGAAAATGCGCTATTTATACCGTCCGCCCGAACCAGTGCAGGACCTGGCCCTTCTGGCCGAGCAACCTGACCAGCCAAAAAGCTTGGAACAAGGCCGCACAAAAATGCCCCGGCATAAACCGCGGCCGACTCCACAGTCTCGGCCAAATACAAAAAATAAAATCGCAGAAAAAATGGTGGCAGAATGCAAAAGAAGTACTCAGCTCCTGCGAAAGGTAGCTGAAATCTATGATTGGCTCGATTCGCAAATTCGCCAATCAGCCGATACACCTGTTCAATGCAACGCCTGCGGTAAATGCTGCGATTTCGCCAAATTCGACCACCGCCTGTTTGTCACCCCGCCCGAATTGATGTATCTAACGGCAAAGCTGCACGACGAAGATTTAAAACCAATGCCGACCGGCCGCTGCCCCTATAACACTAATGGCAAATGCACAATCTACGATTACCGTTTCGCCGGCTGTAGAATCTTCTCCTGCAAATCAGACCCCGACTTCCAAAGCAGACTAAGCGAATCAACCCTGAATAAAATCAAATCCCTCTGCACCCAGTTCCACATCCCCTACCTCTACTCCGACCTGCCCTCTGCCCTGAATACCTCCACAAGCCCCTAACCACCGCTCCCTATATGAATCCGCGATTAACACCAAAACTCACGATGGAGACCTTATCGGGCTTATTAAACAGAGTTTCCATGATGCCAAATTTACAAGCGTATTGGTGAAAGACACAAAGATGCTATCCGAAAATCAGTAACAGCGAGTTCGGAGAAAACAAACGTCTTCTAGTCTATTTTTATAATATTTAAGCAAACGCCTCATAACGTACAGAACGTGTACGCACGGTTCCTAATTCTCACCGCACCTGCTGCTTTTTTACCAAGTGAATATCCACAGCAATAATACTGAAGTGCACAAAATCAACCATTACTGACAAATAATCGCTCTCCTCTTCATTTTCGATGCCGCTCTCTAAAGTCTCCTTTATTAAATCCGCCAACTCAGACAGCGGTCTCTCCGTCGAGCCATCCAAAAAATATTGATATGGGATTTCGTTCCTATATATCAGGTCACCGTGTACTGTGATGCTTTTTAAATTATCTTGATAATCGTAAGTCATTGATATTCTTATATCATCTTCGTATTCGTACTCAACAGGATTACGGACAGCAAAGTAAAGTTCATAAAAATCATGCATATTGTTCAGCACCGGTTTAGAGAGAGCCAGAGGGACCCCTTCGAAATCAAACTCGGCGCATTTACCCAAGGGCATGTTTGAAATTAGCTGAGGTGCATTTACATCAAATATTGCCCCTAAATGTACCTCTAAGAACGAATAATCAAAATCTTGCTCATCCTTGCCGATAATCTTTAATTCATTCGATTCTTCCAGCGTTTCTAAAACAATTTTGTGCCATTTCACCGTTGAAGTTCCCTCTGTTCCGAAGGACCCCCATCGTACTCCTCCGCGAAAAACTCCGTTCATTTGGAGATTTTCGCCGCAGTATCGACTCCTGCCATCTACCCACAAGTCGATATTAAATGTACCATCTTGATTAGGCTTTGCCTGGGCCTCGAATTTCTGGTATCCGAATCCCAGATTATCAATTCTTGTTCCGTCAACACTAAGGGCCGTGACATAGCTGTCTGAACCATATTCCTTGGACCTTAAAGAAAAGTTTAATCGTGTGTTTCTTCCGTTTTCGCCGCCATACACTTCGAGTTGCGAGGTTGATTTACTTAATTTCTCATTATCTTCAGGAACCTCACACTTTTCAACCTCAAGAAGAATAGTCAGCCGCCAGCCTTTCTGCGCAATGAGCTCCTGGTCGCTCTGAGAAAAGACCCATGTATAGTACAATTCTCCGTTTTCATGTGTGCTATCCCATATCCGCCATGCGGACCCTTCGTCTGACTTAGCATTCTTTAGGAGTTTGCCCGTCACGCCTTGCCCAGCCTGGCTAACTTCCCATCCCTGATTTTGTGGAGGACTTGTAGCTATGTACGAACAAATTGTCTCGCCGAACGCACCAACATCTAAGGCTATAAGAAAAGAAAATAGTATTAACCACTTCTTCACTTTCATCTCAAGATATCCGCACACTGCCAATTCGAGAATACCTTCCCTTTCGAACGAATCATAACAGACCACACCATACTTGTCAACGGCAAACAAAATATTATCTGCCCCTGCTTGTGCGCACCGGAACCGCCTAAGTTCGCTATACGACTGAGCTAATATTTATCGGTCGGTCTGGGAATTGTCTCCTGCGGGTCACGCAGGTTGATGTATTTCGCACCACCCAATAGCGAACCGAACTCTTCGTAATAGCTGTAGAGCTTCGCTAATTTCTCATCATCCGGCGCCTCAAGATACCTCTGCCACGTGCCGAACTCCGCCCCCCAGATAATCTCCGTATCGTCCTTCGTATAGAGAACGATATGCGGCTGCCGCTGGCTCTTGCGTCCCTCAAAATTGCTCACATCAATGCTGTCTATCTCATAGAGCAGCGGCTTCTGCGGCGTCACCGTCTCGTCCATCTGCTGCAGCTTGGCTAATATGGTTACCGCCGCGGCCAAATCGCTGCGCCGCCATACCTGCCCCGGCTCCGGCGTCTCCCGCGGCCCCGTCAGTCCTGCCACCTTCACAATCGGCAGACTCGCTACCGGCACAAAATCGAGCGCCACTAATTCACTGTCCACGTACCACTTCTGACCGGCCCGCTCGACCAGGGCCACCGGCTTGCGCCACCGGGCCTCAATCAACAGCCGGTCATGCGTGGTCAGCACCCTTACATCATCCACCCACCGAACCAGTTCCTCGATATTTTGCTGCACCGTCCGGGCCGCCGTCTCATCAACCTTTATGTCCTCTCCGTAAGCTACCGCCGCCTGATAAATTCTCTCTTGCAGCGCTTCATTGACCCACTCCGGCACATTTACTAACTCCAACGCTGCGCTCTGAACGGGCTTTATTGTTCTCACGTACCGCTCTAAAAAGTAGAAAATAAAAGCCGCGACGACAATCACGCACCCAACCTCCAGCACCTTCAGAACGCTCTTCAAACTCGGTCCCGAAGTTGTCTTTACCTTCTTCTTTCTCTTCGAAGTGCCGAGCTTAAATGATGTTCTTTTTTTCTTGCGTTTTGTCTTTCTTCTCTTGGCCACCGTTACTTCTTTGCCTTCATCGCAGGATTAACCGGAGCTTCTTTCATCCCCTTATCTTCCAGCGCCGCCTCAATAATCTCTGCGCAGACCTCGCTCATCGAAATCTCCGCTTTTGCCGCCGCCTTTGGCACAAGTGAATGGCTGGTGAGCCCCGGAATCGTATTGGCCTCTAAGACATAAGGCTTGCTGTCTTCGCCTAACCTAAAATCAATTCTCGCAAAGTGCCGAAGACCCAGCGCCGCGAAACAGCGAATCGCGTCCGTCTGGATTTTCACCGCCAGCGCCGGCTCGACCGTGTCGAAAAGAAATTCTGTCTCCTCGTCAACGTACTTCGCATGATAATCATAAAAGCCGGCCCTGGCCTTAATCTCAATCACGGGAAGCGCCCGATTCCCCAATATCCCGACCGTCACCTCTCGCCCGCTAATGTACCGCTCTATCATACAATCGCCGAACTCGCCCTGACACTTCTTTGCTGCCGCAATTGCTTCCCGTGGATTGTCGACAATAGAAATGCCGATAGTGCTCCCCTGCCTTAATGGCTTTATCACATAAGCCTCCGCAAATTGCTCAAGCTGTTTTTCAAGCCGATGCATATCGCCGTCACTGTCAAACTCTACTGCCGCCGGCGTCGCCACGCCGGCTTCCGCAAAGGCCTTTTTACTCGCCAGTTTGTCGAACGCTAACCTGCTTGCCTTGGCTCCGCTGCCCGTGTAAACAAGCGACTTGTCTTCAAGTATTTCCTGCAGCTGCCCGTCTTCGCCAAATCTGCCGTGAAGCGCAATAAAGAAAACGTCTATGCTCGTATCTTCCAGTACATCCAGATTGTCCGGACTGATATCGGCGGAAATGACATTGACTCCGGCCTCCCTCAGCACCTGCACAACACAACTGCCGCTCTGAATACTAATCTCCCGCTCTTCACCGACACCCCCCATAAGAACAGCGACTTTTAACTTACTATCGACTACCAATTACCTACTTCCAGATTTCTATCTCGAGTTCCAGTTCAATGTCGAAATGCTCCTTGACCCTCTCTTTTATCGCGTCTATCAGCCTCATGACGTCGCGGCTCTTGCACCCCTTCTCCGCGATTATGAAATTTGCATGTTTTTCACTCACCGCCGCGCCCTCGATTTGCAGCCCCTTCAGACCTGCTCTGTCAATCAGCGCCCCGGCCGAAACTCCCCGTGGATTCTTGAAGATACAGCCGCAGTTACGCGTATTTAAAGGCTGGTTGTTCTTTTTATAAATCCACATCTCCTTCACCGTTCGCATGATTTGCTCAGGGTCGGATTCAGCTAACTTCAACTGGGCATTCAGAACGAACTTGGCAGTGATATTTGTCTGCCGGTAGTCGAATATCAGCTCCGGCTTGCTCTCTTCGAAGATATCCCCCCCTCTGTCCATCAGCGTAACGGTCTCTACCGCCGCGCCGATATCGCCGAAGTTCCCCCCCGCGTTCATTTTTACCGCCCCGCCTACCGAGCCCGGTATCCCAGTCAAAGCCTCGATGCCCGAAAGTCCCTTCTCCACGCAGGTCAAGACCAACTTGCTCAGCTCTGCCCCCGCCCAGGCCGTAACCTGCTCGCCGTCGAATTGCGTCCCTGCAAACTCCTCTGCCTCAAGTTTCACTACCGCTCCCCGCAGACCCTTGTCGCCTATCAGCAGATTGGAGCCAAAGCCTAATACGTAAATCCGGACTTTGTTTTCATTGCACCGCTGCACTACCTCCTTGAGCTGCTCAACCGTCTCCGGCCGGATAAAATAATCTGCAGGACCGCCCAAACCGTACCAGCTCTGCTTCGCCAGCGGATAATCCGTTTCAACTATTCTTTCTAAGCCACTGAATATATTCATCTGCAACCTTCCAAATATCCCCCGCGCCCATCGTAACTACCAAATCCCCACCACTTACATTTTCCTTCAAATAATCGCAAATCGCCCCGAACCCGTCGACAAAAACCGCCTCGCCCGACCTCTCACGGATTCGCTCAACTAATATCTTCGCGTTGACCTCTTCTTTGGACGCCTCAGAGTCCCGTACGAAATATATTTCCGGCACAATAGTTACATCGGCAAACTGAAAGCTTTTTGCAAAGTCATCAAGCAAAAATCTTGTCCGGCTGTACTGATGCGGCTGAAAAATGCACCAAATCCGCCCCGGCCGATACCTTTCCCGCATCGCCTCTAATGATGCCCTTATCTCCGTCGGATGGTGAGCGTAGTCGTCCAGCACCATTATCCCCCCAACCTCGCCCTTCAACATCAGCCTGCGGTCAACGCCCGTAAAATCGCCCAATAATCCCAGCACCTGTTCCCCCGGCAGCCCCAGGCTGACCCACATCGCTGTAACTGCCAAGGCGTTTAAAATATTATGCCTGCCCGGCAGCGAAATCCGCGTCGACCCAACCAGCTCTCCACCATGATAAACGTCAAAGCTGTACAATCCATCCGCCAGTTCAATATTCTCCGCACGAAAATCGCACCCTTCATCAAGTCCGAACGTCCTGCATCGCTGACCGTCCCCTAACCGCGCAATCACCTTCGCCACATTCCCATCCTGCCCGTTCGCAATCACCACACCATCGGCCTTCGCGCCGCACGCAAACTCGCCAAACGCCTCGACTATCTCATCCTCGCCTTTATAGTAGTCCAGATGGTCCTGCTCAATATTCAGTACGCACGCTAATCTCGGCTTCAGATTCAAAAAGCTCCTGTCGTACTCACACGCCTCAGCAACGAAGTATTTACCTTCCCCTACGCCCGAAGAGCTGCCCAACTGAGGTATATCGCCCCCGATTATAAAACTCGGGTCATGTCCCGCCTGCTTTAGGCAGTACGTTAGCCACCCGCTCGTCGTGCTCTTGCCGTGCGTACCTGCCACCGCTATCCCCTCACAGCGATTGCACAGTACCCCTAACATCTCCGCGTACTTGTAAATCTTGCATCCTTTCTTACGCGCCGCCTTCAGCTCGCAATTATCTTCCTCTATCGCGGCCGATATCACCACCGCCTCCGCATCTTCGCCCACATTCTCCTCTTTATGCCCAATCCTTATATCAGCCCCCAACTCACAAAGCCTGTCCACTACCTCGCTGCCCATCTCGTCAGACCCGCGAACGATCGCCTTGTTCCTTATCAAAATCTTCGCCAATCCGCTCATACCAATCCCCCCTGCACCGATAAAGTGAAATCTCATCCCCTCCAGACTGCCGACTCCATTGGCATTCACCCGCGCCCCCAAACCAGCTGCCTTGGTATCACAACCTTCCATCCCTGACCCTAACTTGGAATCCTCAATCCATACGTCCACGTTCTACGAACAGTGAACTACGAACACGGCAGTCTATCACACCCCCCAAACAAAAAAAAGAAAAAACCCCGCGACCCCCTTGTCATCCCCACCGAGGCCGGACCACCCCTTATATAGTCAGAAGATGTTAGAAGCTTTGGTCCGTGTGGTCTTGTTCTCAATCCGAGGTTAACCATCGGTCGAGCAAGAGCCACAGGTCGCGGTAATTGACAATCAGGTTCCTGTCTATGTCGCCCTGCAGATATGTCGGCACACCCTCGTAAAAGGGCGGCGTTGGATATGGTTCATAAGGAGAGGGTGAGACATTTAACTCTACGCACTGCGTCCGGTTGTCAGCCAGCATCGCAAAGTCGACATTGTTGACAATCCAGTTGCCGGCGAGGTCCTCAGGCCTGTGCAGCGCAGCGGGCAGTCCATCACAGCCGGAAGCTGCTATCTGCTTTACGGTGTTGTTGGCATCAGTGATTATGATTGTGCCGTCGCCGGCTATAACAGGGAAGCGCAGGGGACCAGCACCTCGAAATCGGGCTATTTCAGTGCCGTTGGGTTCGAGCACGGTAAGATGGGTATCGTCAGAGGCGACATATAGAAGGCCGTCGGCGCCTACTGCAAACGTGTATCCTCCCATTATGCCGACGTTTTTGATCCACCTGACGCTGCCGTTTGGGTCTACAGCCCGCAGGAAGGGGTCTTCATCGAGGCTGACATAAATTATGCCATCGGGTCCCAAAGCGGGCTCGCGCCAGCCGTCGACATAAGGATACTTTAGAAAGTATTCTCGCCCGTAGTAGTGATACCATTCCCAGTCAGGCCAGTAGTGAGGAGGCAAGTATCGCCATTCACAAGGGCGCAGCCAATAACAATAGTCAAAACCTTCGATGTTCGGGGCGGCGAGATTTGTAGACCATAAGATAGTTCCGTCTTCGGGTTCGATTGCAAAGATTTCGCTGTCGAAGAGGAGCGTCTGGTATATTGTTCCATCGGAGGCAACAACCGGAGAGACAAAAGGCCAGCCAGCCACATTTACCTCTTGCGGTGGCTCACTATATTCGCCCGGGATTCCCGGGATTTGAGTTGTATGCTCAAAGTTGCAAACCCATTTAACTGTTCCGTCGTTCGGGTCAAGGGCATAAAGGTTCGGGTCATACAGACCGCCGATGTAGACCGTTCCATCGGGAGCTATTGCCGGCGAGGCGAAGATAGCCCCTTGGACGCCGTCGCCGCGGGCATCGTTTTCGAATGTCCAGAGCAGGGTGCCGTTATTTGCAAGGGCATAAAGGCGCCCGTCAGCAGAGCCGACGTAGACCGTGCCGTCCGATGAGACGGCGGGCGAAGACCAGATAAAGCCGCCGGTCCTGTGGGTCCATCGGATGGTCCCGCCAATGCTGACGGCGTAAAGTATGCCATCGTCGGTACCCACGTATAGCGAGCCATGCGGTCCTACGGTAGGTGCACACAGAATAGGGCTGTTGGCATTGAATATCCAAACCAGCGAGCCTGAAGAATCAAGGGTGTAGAGTTTTCCATCCTCACAGGCAATATGAGTCCTGCCGCCC
>CAZENQ010000117.1:0-10001 GCA_964513655.1 uncultured Pirellulales bacterium
GTGAAGAATGCCTCGCCGAAACTGCTGGGGGTTATAACCGGCCGGGACGAGTTCGAGTTTCTATACCGGGCGACACTGCCGGAGATGACCAACACCGGCCGGATGTGGATTCCCCTGCCGGCAACGGACCTGTTCCAGACGGTCGAGATTAAGTCCATCGACGCTCCGGGTGAGCCGGAAATATTGCAGGACCGTAAACATGGAAACAGAGTACTTTTTTTGAAACTCGGCCCTGAAGACAGCGGAAAAACCGTCGCGGTGCGGATTCGGGTACAGCGGCTTGAGAAATCCGTTCATGAAGCGCAAGAAGCGGCCCTGGGGCAATACCTTGAGCCCGAGCAACTTGTGCCCGCCAATGAGACATTCCGCAGCATTGCCGAGAAAGTCGTCGAGGGCAAGAAGGGTGACCTGGTCCGTGCCCGGGCCCTTTACGACCATGTCATAGACCGTATGCGCTATATGAAGTTCGGCCCCGGGTGGGGAAAAGGGGATGCCGTCTATGCGTGTGACGCGCGGACGGGCAATTGTTCAGATTTTCATTCATACTTCATCGCGCTGTGCAGAACCGTCGATATTCCCGCCCGCTTCGCCATCGGTGCGGCGATCCCTTCGGAGAGGAATGAAGGGGGGATAGACGGCTATCATTGCTGGGCGGAGTTCTATACCGACGGCAGATGGTGGCCTGTTGATATCAGTGAGGGGGACAAGTGTTCCAGCCTGTCTACATATTACTTCGGGCACCATCCTGCAAACCGTATCGAACTGAGCCGAGGGCGTGACCTCGTGGTAGAGCCGGGGCCGGCTTCAGGTCCAATCAATTTCCTTGCCTACCCGGTGCTGGAGGTCAGCGGCAAGCCCGCAGAGGTCAAAGTCGAGTTTTCCTTCAATCGAAACACATCCGGCAAGCTGTAATGTCCACGGAGTATGAGGGCACCGACGCCCGAGGGGCGGGAGGTTGATTTCCTGCGGTGACCAGATGCTTCGACTGCGCGGCGCTGCGCACCGCCTCGCTCATGATGACAACAGGCAAATCGAGGGATTTTGGGTTGAATTGGGAGAGGCAATCGTTAAAATGGTGGGGCATGTTCGCGGTTGGTAGTTCGTGGATGAGTAAATGTGTGGATTTGGGCATTAGGAAGGCTAAATTATGAAGGTGATAAAGTATTTGGTTTTGGCTGGTGCTGTGCTGATTAGTGTAGCGGCGAGTGCAGCGATAAATGCTATGGACAAGGAGGAATCGGGCGGCGGTTCGGCCGAGGTTTATGAGCAGCGTGAGACATTAGCCGGTTTGGAAGGCGTTTTGGTGAGCGGAGGTTTCAGGCTGCCGGACGAGATAAATGGCGCCGGGGTCCTGAAGAAACGAATTCTGACGGAGATTGAGAAGCTGCTGGGGCAGCACGGTATAAGAACCTATTCATTTGAAGAATACAAAAAGTCGAACCGGATGCCGGTGGTGGTATTCGAGATATCTTCGGTTGAATGCCCGGGTCGGGGGGGGAGATATGCCGTATGGGCAAGACTGGCGCTCTGGCAGAGAGTTATGCTATTGACGGAGCCGGCGAAATCTTATTCAGCGATGACGTGGCAGGCATGGAACTACGGGACGGCGAGCAAAGATTTTCTCTATGAAGACCTTATGGGCATGTGGGAAGAGTTAGCGTTGAAATTTATCAAGGATTTTCCGGTGGTCAGGCGAGCGGTCGTTGTTAAAGAGAGAGCGTCCGGCATTGAGCAGCTGAAACGCGGGGTACTGTATTGGGTCAAGTGCACAAATCCGGAGTGTGAACACGAATGGCAGATGGACCGGAAAGATTACTTTATGTACCTAAGAGACCATCAGGACCCTATGGTATTGGCAGCACCGGCAATCGCGTGCCCGAAGTGCAGTGAGGCAAGCGGATACAGGGCCGAGAAATGTGAGAAGTGCGGGACAATGTTTTTGAGAGGCAGCGTCCCACACGATTTCGCAGATAGATGTCCCGAATGCGGCCACAGCAGGACGGAAGTGCTTCGAAGGGAAGCTCGAAACCGGGACAGACGAATGGCACCCAAGGCAGAGAAAAAGATACCAAGTGAGAAGAATAAGTAAATGGGGCCAAGGGCGGAGCCGCGGCGAGGTTTGGTGAGGAGAAGACAGGGGGTTAGGGTCCGGGATTTTTAGTTGTACATGTCGGGGAGGACTTCGGGATACAGCTGGCCGGCGGGGGTAATCTTGAAGACATAAATGAGGTCCTCTTTTAACCTGGAGTATACGACGTTGCCGTATACGGCCTTGATGTCATACTGGCTGAGCCTTTCGGGGTCGTTTGCCAGTTGCCATATATTTGTCCAAAAAAGGTTCCTCTGACTTGGCGGTAAGAGTTCCAAGAGGTCCTTGTATCTTTGGGGCTCTCGGCCGGGCTGTTCTATGGTGAGGCCATTTTCGGGAGCGGTATTTTCACCGTAGACCCTGCGCCAAAGGTACAGGGCCTTCTGGGTGCCGTCCATTACCATTTTTTCGCCGAACTTGACGATTAACGCATCAAAAAATATTACATCACCCTGAATTGTGTAATCGGCCTCAATCAACTTTGTGAGTTTGTTATTTCTGGCGGTTTCGACAAATCTTATGGTTGTGAAGAGCTGGCCGTCGCGGTGTATCTGGGAGATAACTTTTGCGTAGCCGATTTGGTCTTCGGTGGTGAGGTTGGTGATGGCCTGCTTGAGCTGTCTATTCTCGGTTAAGAGTTCATGTATGGTTAAGGCTCGGTAATAGAAACCACGTCCCATATATGTCAGCCCTGCAAGGCAGGTGAGGAGGATGATGCAGGAAGCAACCGTTCTTATTTTGTATTTTCGGGCCATTCGTAAGTCTGGTTATGTAAGGTTTTGCGGCATTAAAATCGGCCGGCGGTACCAACTATATAATCATCGGCCGGGTGGCTTTGTTTTGTACAATTATTGGCGGCACGGCAACATCAATGCAGCCTCGGCCTGTGCGGGGACTGCGCAGGGAATGAACGCGGGGTTGACATGTCAGGCTAAGGGGACTAAATTGCGTTTTCCTGATTAGCAAGTAGAAATAGGATAAGGAGAAGGTCTGTGGGAAAGCATAGCAGGCGGGAGTTTTTGAAAGGTGTGGGACTGGGGGCGGTTTCGGTTGCGCTGGGGGGGTGTTTGGAGGAGGAGACTCGGGTTGGTGAGGACGGCGGTCGGCCGAATATTATATTTATTATGAGTGATGACCACGCGGCGCAGGCCATGAACTGTTACGGCAGTAAGATTAATAAGACGCCGAACCTTGACAGGTTAGCGAAGGAGGGGATGCTTTTTGGGAACTGCTTCTGTACGAATTCGATCTGCGCACCCAGCCGGGCGGTGATACTGACGGGCAAGTACAGTCATATCAACGGCGTTGTCGATAACAGGGTAGAATTCGACGGCCGGCAACAGACGTTCCCGAAGCTGCTGCAAAGGGCGGGCTATGAGACGGCGGTGATTGGAAAATGGCACCTTAAGAGCGAGCCGACGGGATTTGATTACTGGAAGATTCTGGTCGGGTCGTGGGGGCAGGGGGAATACTTCGAACCACTTTTCAGCGAAAACGGCAAAGAGACGAAGACCAAGGGGTACGTTACGGACATTATTACGGACTTTAGTATTGAGTGGCTAAAGAAGCGCACGGGCGATAAGCCGTTTTGCCTATTGTATCAGCACAAGGCCCCGCACCGTGGGTGGAAGCCGGATGATAAGCACGCGAAGATGTATGAGGACGTCGAGATACCTGAGCCGGAGACATTCGACGATGATTACAAGACGCGGAGCGACGCGGCGAGGCAGCAGGAGATGACGGTGGAGCATCATCTGACGCCGAGTGATTTGAAGGTGGAGCAGCCGGACGAGCTGCCGGGTGAGGATGAGAGGGGATGGTGGCAAAAAGGCGTGCACGGGGAGTACTGGAGCCCGTCGCTGGAACTGCATGGGCAGCCGCTGAAGAAATGGAAGTATCAGCGGTATATCAAGGACTATCTTAGGTGCGTGGCGTCGGTGGATGATAATGTGGGGCGGCTGCTGGATTATCTCGACAGGAGCAAACTGGCGGAAAATACGATTGTCATCTATACATCGGACCAGGGATTTTATTTAGGTGAGCACGGGTGGTTCGACAAGCGGTTTATGTATGAGGAGTCGCTTCGGATGCCGCTGTTGGTGCGGTATCCAAAGGAGATACAGGCGGGGTCGGTGAATGATGATATTGTGCTGAATCTGGATTTTGGGCCGACGCTGCTGGACTTTGCGGGTGTTTCGAGGCCGAAGGACATGCAGGGAGAGAGCTTTCGGCGGCTGCTGGGAGGCGAGAGCGTGAAGGACTGGCGCGAGGCGATGTACTACCATTACTATGAGTATCCGGGCTGGCACGCGGTGAAGCGGCACTACGGGATAAGGACGAAACAGTACAAGCTGATACATTTTTATCATGATATAGACGCATGGGAGCTGTACGATTTGCAGAAGGACCCGCATGAGCTGAATAATGTGTACTATGATCCCCTGTATCATGTTGTTGTCAGAAGGCTGAAGGCGGATTTGGGGCGGCTGCGGGAAAAATACGGGGACTCATACGAGCTGACGCAGGAAATCCTGCGGAAAGACCTGAATCGGCGCAAGCGGTAGCTTGGTGGGGCGATCTCATATAAATTCCCGTTTTGACAGCATGATCTTTATCAGTGTCGGAGTCCCAAGGCTTGACAGACGTAGGTTAAGACGTCCTCATCAGAAACTTCATATTGGTTAAATTCAGAATTTATTTCCAGTGTATCACCGTACATAACGAATTTGCATAGTACTTTTTCGTTCTCATATACAACTACCCATATACCATCCCCAAAATCAGGTGTCCCGGGGTAATAGACTTGGACGTACTTGAGGCCATCCAGCACATCGTGTAGCGCTTCTATTTTTTTAGCATCGGTTATCGCAACGTCCTCGTTAATAAAGTACGCAGAGTATTTAATTTCGTGATGTACGTCTAATTTGGTACTCTTTTTCAAGCTCCGGAGCAGCAATGAAATATTGTCTTGGGGGGCTGGTTTCGTTTCGGCGGAACGAAAAATACTAAAAGCGATAACAATCAGTAAAACTAAAACCGCCGACGCAACAAGCGCGATTTTACGGCAAGGTTTTTTCATCGGTTTTTAGGTGCCTTTCGTGTTTTAACGGAACAATATTCCGCGGCATTCGCCACTTGTTTTGTGTTCAACTGGTGTTGGTCTGATTCGTTGTTATATGCCTAACTTTTCTCTTATCCAATCGCCGGAGCCGATATTGGTCATGGGCACGCTGGTCTGAGGGTATATAGTAAGCGCGAGTGAGGCTGGGGTCAAGAGAATATCAATCGGTTTTTGTGATAATTAGAGAGAGTGGGGGTTTGGGATTGTATTTGGGAGGGGAATTTTGTAGGATTTCGGTTTTGCAGGTTGTTCGATGCAGGAGGCGCTCAGTCATGGCAAGATATATTGGCGAACAGAGTAGAAGGGAGTTTTTGAAGCTGGCGGGTCTGGCGGCGGCATCGGGACTGGTAGCGAGCTGCGCAGGGACGGCAGCGACGGGAAAGGGTAACAAGGACAAGCCGAATATTATTTTTATCATAGTCGATGATATGGGGTGGGCAGATTTGGGCTGTTACGGCAGTAAGGAGATTAAGACGCCCAACATCGACCGGATGGCGGCAGAGGGGATTCGGTTTACGCAGGCATATTCGGGCTGTACGGTCTGCGCTCCAGCGCGGAGCGTTCTTATGACGGGTATGCACATGGGGCATACATCGGTGCGGGCCAATACGAGCGGGGTGCCGCTGCTGGCCGAAGACGTGACGGCGGCCGAAGTGCTAAAGCAGGCAGGATACGCATGCGGCGGGTTCGGCAAGTGGGGGTTGGGGGACGTGAGGACTATGGGAGTGCCGGAGAAACAGGGATTTGATGAATTCTTCGGGTATTATCATCAGATTCATGCGCACGACTACTGGACGGACTATTTGTGGCACAACAGCAGGAAGGTCCAGATGAGAGGTGAAAAGGGAAGCGGCGAGCGGTATACGCACTATCTGATATTCGAAAAGACGTTGGAGTTTATTCGCAAGAACAGGGACAGGCCGTTTTTCTGCTATGCGCCGTGGACGCCGCCGCACGGCAAATACCAGATACCGGAAGATGAGCCGGCGTGGAGGATTTACAAGGATAAGGACTGGCCGCGGGACGCGAAGGTGGCGGCGGCGATGGATACGATGCTTGACCGGCATGTCGGGGAGGTGCTGGATTTGCTGAAGGAGTTAGGGATTGATGAGCAGACGATTGTATTTTTCTGCTCGGACAACGGGGCGGCGGAGCGGTTCGACGGGGTGCTGGATTCGAGCGGGCCGTTGCGAGGGCGCAAGCGCGATATGTACGAGGGCGGTATTCGTGTGCCGATGATAGTCCGCTGGCCGGGGCAGATAAAGCGAGGAGGGGTAAGCGAGCATATATGGTATTTTGCTGACGTTATGCCAACGTTTGCTGGGCTGGCCGGGGCATGTGAGTATATGCCGAAAGAGGTCGATGGTTTGTCGGTTGTGCCGACGCTTTTGTGGCAGCGCGGGAGGCAGAAGAGGCATGAATATCTCTACTGGGAGTGGCATCTGTACGACTGGAAAAAGAGAAGGAACGTGCCGAACGGGCTGATGCAGGCGGTGCGAATGGGTAAATGGAAGGTAGTACGGCACCGTACGGACGAGGCTTTCGAACTCTATGACCTTGAAAATGATATCGGTGAGCAGAACGACCTTGCGGGGCGGTATCCGGAGATTGTGGCAAAGGCGGAATCGTATATCAGGAAAAATCGGGTGGAGCCGCGGCCGCAAATCGAGCCTGAGATGCTCGAGGGCAAAATGTTCCGTTGAGAACGGAATATCAGGCCAGGACCGGGGGTGAGTTCTCAACCTCTGAGGCGGCAAGGAATTGTAGAGTGTGATGATACAGAATTAAAAAGAGGGCGGAAGGTTTACAATAGCCTTGACTTTTGTGTGTGGGGGTAATATATTGATTATCTTTTCCCGGTGTCGTTTTACCGGGTAGTGTAGAATTAACCTTGATAAGGAGAAACTGAGAATGGCAGAAAAGAAGGTTTACTTCTTCGGCGAAGGCAACGCGAAGATGAAGGAGCTATTGGGCGGCAAGGGCGCGAACCTTGCGGAGATGACTAACCTGGGGGTTCCGGTTCCGCCGGGCTTTACGATTACAACGAAGATGTGCCGCGCATGTTATGAAAGCAAGGGTAAATGGCCGAAGGGGCTGCGCGAGGAGGTGGACGCGAACATCGCCAAGTTAGAGCGAGCAATGAAGGCGAAACTCGGCGACCCGAACCGGCCGCTGCTGGTGAGCGTCCGCAGCGGCGCTGCGGTATCCATGCCGGGGATGATGGATACAGTGCTGAATCTGGGTCTGAATGATACGGTGATTGAGGGTATTATCAAGAAGACGGGCAATCCGCGATTTGCGTACGATATATATCGCCGGTTTATCGATATGTTCGGGGACGTGGTGATGGGGTGCGACCATGAGCATTTTGAGGAGGTGCTGACGGCGGCGAAGAAGAAGGCGAAGGTCAAACTGGACAATGAATTGAGCGCCGAGCAGCTAAAGGAGGTTGTTAAAGGATACAAGGCCGTTTACAAGAAACATATCGGGCGACTGTTCCCGCAGGACGGACGGGAGCAGCTGACGCATTCGATAAACGCGGTGTTCGGTTCGTGGATGACGCCGCGGGCGGTGACGTATCGGAAGCTGAACAACATTACGGGGCTTTTAGGGACGGCGGTCAATGTTCAGGCGATGGTATTCGGGAATATGGGGGAGGACTGCGGGACGGGCGTCTGCTTTACTCGCAATCCGAGCACGGGCAAGAAGGAATTCTATGGTGAGTTCCTGATGAACGCACAGGGTGAGGACGTGGTGGCCGGCATCAGGACGCCTATGGAGCTGAAGAAATTAGCCAAGATAATGCCGGACGCCTACAAGAAGCTGACAAAACTGATGACCAGACTGGAGAGGCACTATAAGGACATGCAGGACATGGAGTTTACGATTCAGGAGAGCACGCTCTATATTCTGCAGACGCGTACGGGCAAGCGGACGGCGGAGGCGGCGGTCAAGATTGCGGTCGATATGGCCAACGAAAGGCTTATTTCGCGGAGGGAAACTATCAGGCGGGTAACGCCGGAGCAATTAGACAGGCTGCTGCATCCGTACTTTGACCCGAAGGCCAAGCGTGAGGTCATCGCCAAGGGACTGCCCGCGTCGCCGGGCGCGGCGGTCGGGCAGGTCGTCTTCACCGCCGATACTGCGGAGGCGTGGAGAGACAAGGGTAAAAAAGTCGTTCTGGTCAGGATAGAGACGAGCCCGGAAGATATCGGCGGGATGGACGCGGCGGAGGGCATATTGACGGCCCGCGGCGGTATGACGAGCCACGCGGCGGTGGTCGCGCGGGGGATGGGCAAACCATGCGTGGCCGGGGCGGGCAGCCTGCATATCCATTATAAAAACAAAAATCTTACTGTCGGCAAAGTGACCGTGAAGGAAGGGGACTGGATTAGCCTTGACGGTACGAGCGGTGAGGTGATGACAGGACAGTTAGCGACGGTGCCTCCAATTTTGAGCGGTGACTTTGGCAGGTTTATGAGGATATGCGACTGGATTCGCAGGCTCGGCGTGCGGACGAACGCCGATACGCCGGCAGACGCCAGACGGGCGAGGGAATTCGGGGCTGAAGGTATCGGACTTTGCAGGACGGAGCACATGTTCTTCGAGGGCGAGCGGATTTGGCCGGTTCGTTCGATGATTCTGGCGGCTGATGATTACGCATTGATGCTGAGTGAACTTGAGGCGGCGGAGACACAGAAGGAAAAGAAGGCGATTGAAAAGGAGTATGCGGTCGCCAAGAAGCAATTCGAAGGTTCGCTGGCGAAGCTGCTGCCGCTGCAGCGTGGTGACTTCGAGGGGATATTCAAGGCGATGTCGGGTCTGCCGGTGACGATTCGGCTGCTTGACCCGCCATTGCATGAATTTCTACCTCAGGATGCGGCGAGCCAGGCGGAGATGGCGAGGCGACTGAAGGTCAAGCCTGCGGTTGTGAAGAAGAAGGTGGACCAATTGCACGAGTTTAATCCGATGTTAGGTCATCGGGGCTGCCGTCTGGCGGTAACGTATCCGGCAATGTGCCGGATGCAGGCAAGGGCGATTATCGAGGCGGCCCTGAACGTTAAGAAAAGAGGGGTAGCGGTCAAGCCCGAGATTATGATTCCGTTGGTCGGCGCGGTTTCAGAACTGAAGCTGGTCAAGGATGAGATTGTGGATGAAATCGGGAAGGTCTTCAAAGAAAAAAGGGCGAAAGTTGACTATATGATTGGGACGATGATAGAGGTACCGCGGGCCGCTTTGACAGCGGACGAGATTGCAAAGGAGGCACACTTCTTCAGCTTCGGCACGAACGACCTGACACAGATGACAATGGGCTTTTCCAGGGATGACGCGGGCAAGTTCCTGGGTGAGTATGTCAACAAAGGGATTTATGCGGCGGACCCATTCCAGACGCTCGACCAGACGGGTGTCGGCAAATTAGTGGAGATGGGCACGAGGCTGGGCAGAAAGACGAGGAAACAATTGAAAGTGGGCATCTGCGGAGAGCATGGTGGAGAGCCGGCGAGCATTGATTTCTGCCATCGGGTCGGGATGGACTATGTGTCCTGTTCGCCGTTTCGGGTGCCGATAGCGAGACTGGCGGCGGCCCAGGCGGCGGTCAGAAACAGGTAAGAGAGTTTTTGACATAAATTCGGTTTTGTGTAAAATATAGGGGTGTGCCGGTGGGTGGCCAGGTGCATCTTTTTTGTTGCTGCGAAGCAACTTAGTTTTGTGGTGAGAGTAGCTCAGCTGGTTAGAGCACTGGATTGTGGATCCAGGGGTCGGGGGTTCAAATCCCCTCTCTCACCCTTT
>CAZENQ010000118.1:0-9954 GCA_964513655.1 uncultured Pirellulales bacterium
CTAAGGCATCTCGCTTGTCTTTGGGTAACGAAGCGATCTCGGAGATAAATGTCGCAGGGATTTTAACCCATGCCGAGGTTTCCAGCCCAGCCAGCAGGGCCTTCAGTGCTGCGTTTAATATGGTTTTGCCTTTTGCCACGACTCTTTTCCAGGATTCTGTTTAAAAACTCTGCTTCCTCTGTGGCTAAATAGTGGAATTAACTTGGCTCCCAGTTGCTCGGCCTCTGCTGCGCTAAGTTTTCAGGGCATAGAATATGGGGAAAGAAGGGAAAAGGCAAGGGGAAAAGAAAAAAATACCTGTACGGCAACTCTCTCGAACTAAGATGCGACCAAGTTAGCTAACCGAAAGCGTTCTGGCGAGGCAGCGAGGCACATCTGTGTAAGGCGGATTTGGGATGTAAAGCATGACAAGTGAAGTGGATTTTGATAGTGTAGAGCTTATAGAGACCATTTAAAGCGTTTAAATGGGAGATGTCAGCTTAGTATACCTCAGTTTTTTGTCGGTTTAGGCTAATCTTTTCTGCAGCGATTGAGCAAATTCACCTATGATTAGGATTTTATATGGTTGATTTGAAAGGAGATGCAAATGAAGGAACGAAATATTTTTGCTCTGTTGGTGTTCGTGGCAATTGTATGTTGTCAGTTAACACCTCTTGCAGCAACGGCTGCAGAGGACGCTGATGCGCGGATGGAAAGAATTGAGGCGCAGCTTCGAGCACTACAGGCCGAGTTGGCGGCATTAAAGGCAGAAAGAGCCGCTGAAAAAGCCCAGGCTGCGAGGGAAGTCCCTCCTGTTGTTGACCAAAAGCAACTCGAAGAGCTTGTCAACAAAACCTTCGAGGAGAAGAAAGATGAGTTCGCAAAAGTGCCTGAATGGGTTGAGAGGCTCAAATGGAGCGGCGACTTTAGATACAGGTACGAAAATATCCATACAGAAGAAGGCCCAGGTGACAGAAATCGCAACAGGATTAGGGCAAGGTTGCGGCTTGATGCAAAAGTAAACGACGAGTGGGACGCCATCTTCAGGCTGGCTACCGCCGAGGTTGATACTGACGCAGGCGGCATCGCAAGAGGTTCAAGGTCCACCAATGTGACTCTTGATGATGAGTTCAGGCAGAAAAACCTTTGGCTGGATTGGGCGTATGCTGCCTACCATCCCGAATCCATGCCGGGTCTGAATGTCTGGCTGGGTAAGATGGGAACTCCTATCTACAAAGTGGGCAAGCACCAGCTTATCTATGACAATGACCTCGCGTGGGAAGGTGGTGCCGTAAAGTATAAAATGCCTCTGAATGATAAGCAAGCACTGCTGCTCAACTGGGGCGGTTTCTATCTGGAGGAAAATGACGGTGCTGATATTCCGGACGCATCTTTGTGGACCACCCAGGTTGCCCTTGAGCAAAAGATTGATGACATGACTCTAACAGGTGGTGTCGGCTACTATCATTTCGGCAATGTCGAGTTCGCAGATCTTAACGGTCCAGGGACCTCCTCAGATTTCGATGATACATACAATCTCGTTGAGATTTTCGGAGAGCTGGGCACAAGTATCCTGGACGGGGAACTTCCCGTTTCTGTATATGCTTCATATGTTAACAACGCCGGAACAAATTCCGATGCGGATACCGCCTGGATCGTGGGAGCGAAGCTGGGCAAGGCAAAGAAGCGTGGTTCCTGGGAATTCGGCTATAACTACAGGGAAACCGAAGCTGATGCTGTCTCTCCTGTCCTGAGTGAGTCTGACTTCGTAGGCGGCGGGACCGCCAGTAGCGGGCATGAATTCAAAGCAAAGTATCAGCTTCACAAGAATGTGCAGGCCGCACTGACTTACATCTTAGCCGAAAGAGACAGAAGCGCAGGAGACGACCTCGACTATGACAGGCTGATGGCGGACTTCATTTTCAAGTTCTGACTTGGGCAAACAACAAGCTGATGTACCTTTGATGCTGGTTATCAAAGTCGGCTGACAACCAGCGGCAAGCCCACGGATTTGATTCGTGGGCTTGCCTTTTGTAATGGGCGTATCATCCACAAAGATGTACAAAGTACAACGATTTGCGGTATTGTTTAGTGCGGGCGGGGCGGCGGCCCCTGCCCAGCTTCTTCGGCTGCGATCCTAAGCCGGAACACTATCATCATTCCAAAATTTTCCATTGCTTATTGATGACTGATTGCGTAATTTAATTGCGGTTTTTGTGCCTGGTGCAGTATGCAGCCGGCGACATTACGATGTTGGTTTTGCGAAAAGTTCTTCCACGAAGTATGTCAAATTATAAAACTCCGCCTATCTTTGGGATATTAAGAAATCACCGTATCCTGCGTATTTGTATTATTCTTTTAGTTGTGATGTCTCTGAGTTCTTTTGAATCTGCATTTGCCGAGGATAGTAACGATGTCTCAGAGCAACCCGCAGATGGCAACGATGTCTCAAAGCAGCCCGCAGACAGTAATGATGTCCCAGAGATCCCCCCAGAAAGTACGGATGTTTCAGAACTGTTAGAAGAAAGCAAGGCCGTTGCAGCGGCCGCCGAGGACAGTAACAAGGTCCCAGAAGCGGCCACAGATGGTAACGATATCTCAGAGCAGCCTGCAGATAGTAACAAACAGGCCGATGATACTCTGGATGTTTCAGAACTGCTGGAAGAAACTAAAAAGGAGGTGCCAAGACAGTGGTTCGAGGATGAAATTATTATGAGAATGTTGCGTCCCTATACCGACGCCAGGAAATATCTCCATGACGAATACAGATTTGATGTCGCAATGGAGCATGTCCTTGTATACCAGAGAGCAACCGGTGGCAGGCGCCCTCGTGAGCAATCTACCTATAACTTTACATTCTTTGGGCAGTGGCATATTTCTGATGATCCAAACAAAGATCAAGGGATTATGGGGTTCTCTTTTGAAGAAAGAGACAATGTAACAAATCACGGTGTAGCTGATTTCTCCAGAGAAGTGGGCAGCGGTTTTCAGACGCATGGTATTAGAACCGATGAGCGCAGCCGAACTGCACTGCGACAATTATGGTGGCGGAAGAGATTCGCCGACGATAAAGTGACGCTTACACTCGGTAAACTCCATCATTCCGCCTACTATAACCGAAATCGTTTTGCAGGTAATGCAAGGACGCATTTCTTAAGTTATCCATTTTCCAGGAACATTAATCGTCTGATTCCAGAGGACGGCCTCGGAGCCAACGTGAATATAAAGGTCAATGAGAACTTCTATGTGTCTACGGGATTTGGTGATGCCCGAGCTAACAACAAGACATCCGGTTTTGATACAATCGAGGAAGGCGACTTTTTTACTGCGGTAGAATTAGGTCTGACATCAGATATTGAAGGAGCAGGCAGGGGCAATTATCGCTTTACGGTCTGGCATACCGATGAAACAGATGAGGGTGCTGAAGGTTATGGATTTGCATTGAGTCATGACCAGGATTTAAACAAGAAGTTCGGCTTTTTTACAAGGTACGGATATACTGAGCCGGAAGTAACCGGGATTGAGCACTTTGCTTCCGGGGGATTTATCGTACGGCATCCATGGGGAATTAAAGAGGATTTATTAGGTGTGGGCATATCCTGGGATAAGACCGGCGACACGGGAGAAGATGAATTTGCCTTGGAGTTTTTCTATCGGGCACAGGTAACGAGACTGCTGCAGATTTCCCCAAGCATCCTGGTTGTTTTCGACCCTGTTCAATCTGACAAGACCGAGCCTGTTGCAGTCTTTGGCATCCGGGCACGAATGTTATTTTGACATGCTTCTCAAAACTGCGCCACTTTTATTGATGGAGTTGTTTTAAGTCACGAAATACCGATTGTTACTTTGATTGACTTAAATTTCAATTCTGGTCGCACCTCTTGTTTTTTATGTCTTCAGCTTGGATCCGCACACAGCCACAAGCTCAACGCAAGCTATTTCCTGACCGGCGAACACCGCAAATATAAACCTTCGGCAGGTTCTTTCAGCAGAGTTAAGCCCAAGAAGAACTTTGGCTTGAACAAAGGGCCAGGGGCTTGGGAGGTAGCCGTGAGGTATTCAGGGGTTGACCTTGACGATAGCAGCATAACCGGCGGCAAATTGAATAACACAACAGTAGGTTTGAACTGGTACCTGAATCCAAACACGCGGATGATGTGGAACTATATACATGCCGACAAGGATGACGTAGGCAACGCCGATATGTTTCTGGCGCGATTGCAGATTGATTTCTGATTGCCGCGGTTAGTTTGGATTTCGCTGAAGAATGTGTACAAGCATAATCGAGAGAGTTGCTCCGGCAGCAGCGGTAGCGGAAGCCAGAACTTCAATCGGTTACAGGCTGACTTGATTTTCAAGTTCTGACATTCAGCTGGCAGTTGAAGGTTGTTAACAGCAGAAGCAAGCCCACGGATTTGATTCGTGGGCTTGCCTTTTGTAATGGGCGTATCATCCACAAAGATGTACAAAGTGCAGGCGAGGCAAGCGAAGGGCGAGTTTGGGATAGCCCTTCCTGGTGATATCAATAATGACGTGGTGGTGAATGTAGCGGGCCGCTCGATAGCGAGTGTTTACTGGCGGCCCCTTTGGCCTCGGTGGGGATGAAACAGAGCTGTTGAGAGGGAGATCGGGGGTGTATTTGTTAATTTGGGAAAAAGTGTTGCAATTTCGGTTTTTGGGGGTTAGGATGTGTGTGGAACGTGCCCGCGTGATGAAATTCTGCAGGGTGGCGAGGTTTTCGCGAATGGCTGAGGCCGTCGAAAATAGCGATAAAGGCAGCGAAACGGATGTCAGCAAGGTTGTGAGCGACTTTGTGAAAGGGCTGAGCGAAGAGCACCGGATGTTGGTTGTTCTGAAGGCGCAATTGTATGAGGGGTCGTGGCAGCCGATGCTGGATGATTTGCGGAATCGTCTTGAGGGCAAGCCGTATATATTTAAGTTGGCGAATCGGGTAAGAGATGATGTCGAGCGTATTGAGGAGATGCAGAGGTTCGAAGGTGAGCATGATATAGATTTGGCCGATTATGTTGATTTGTCTTAGGCGGACGGCCGGACAGGATGATGAAGTGGTGATGAAGAAGTGAAGTTTTGCTTTAAGTGAGGGTTGGTAAAGATGCTGAAGAAGTTGCGAATGAGAAAGGTTTTGTTGGCGAGCATTTTTGTTTTGTGTGCAGGGTTGAGCGGGGTGGCTGTGGGAGGCGGTTCCGGGTGGCTTATTTCAGCGGAGCTGCTTGAGCACGCGAAGCTGGAATTGGTGTGGGAGAACAAGCTGCCGATGAAGGGGTCGGAGAGTCTGGAGCAGTTGTATATTCTGGGTAATCGTATCTACGGGCTTTCAAGCCGGAACTATATGGTTTCCATGAATCGTGAGAGAGGCAGTGTGATATTCAGCCGGTCGGTCGCGCCGGTGGGTCTGCCGGTGGTTGGTCTGAGTCTGTATGAGGATGAGCTTTTTTCAATAATCGGCAATGAGCTGGTGCAGATGAATCCGGAATTCGGGACAGAGCTCAGCAGCACACGTCTTGCGTTCGGCATAGCCTGTCCCGCAGTTCGCAACAGCGGGTATTTTTATATTGCGGGGACGGACAGGCGTATCCGGGGGTTTCGTTCGGATGATAAGGTAAAGGTTTTCGAGGCGGCCGCCAAGAACGATTCGCGTGTTACATCGGTTATCGCTGATGAGGATTTTATAGTTTTTGGGACTGATGCGGGTAATGTGGTGAGTGTGGAGGCGGGCAGGCCTGTGTATCTGTGGCAGTTTGACGCTGAAGATGGTATAGCGGGGTCGATTGTAAGGGATGGAGGGTCGTTGTTTGTTGCCAGCAAGGACACGAACGTTTACAGGCTTGACGTTTACACGGGCAAGCTTGTGTGGAAGTATCAGGCGGGTGCGGTTCTTGATAAGGGTCCGGTGGTGACGCGCGAGATTATTTATCAGTGCGTTCGCAAGGATGGTATGGCGGCAATAGAGAAGGCAAGCGGTAAATTCATGTGGCAATTAGAGGGCGGTGCGAGTTTGTTGGCTGAGTCGGGCGGCAAGGCATATGTGATTACGGATATTGGTGAATTAGTGGTGATGGACAACAGGAAGGCGAAGCGATTGTATTCGGTCAATTTTTCGGGGGTTTCGAGATACGTGACGAATTTGAGCGATTCGAAGATTTATATTGCGGATGAAGGCGGCAGGATCGCCTGTATAAGACCAATTGGACAGGAGTAGAGATTGGCTTTGTCCCGGTTTGGCCGGGCACTGCAGGACGTAGTGGTAATAACAAATCAAATAAGGATTCACAATTTTTTGAAGGGAAGAGGTTCAAATGGATGTAAAGATTAAAACCGCGTTGGTGAGTGTTTCAGACAAGAAGGGCGTTGTTGAATTTGCAAAGAAGCTGGCCGGGATGGGGGTGAAGATAATCAGCACGGGGGGGACGGCGAAGAAGCTGAGCGAGGCGGGGATTGAGGTGACCGGTATTGAGTTGGTCACGGGCTTTCCGGAGATGATGAACGGGAGGGTGAAGACGCTTCATCCGCGGATTCACGGTGGACTGCTGGGGCTTCGTGACAAGGCGGAGCATACGGCGGCGATGGATGAGCACGGGATTGAGCCGATTGATTTGGTGTGCGTGAATCTTTATCCGTTTGAGGCGACGATTGCGAAGGAAGGCTGCACGTTGGCGGACGCGATTGAAAATATTGATATTGGCGGGCCGAGTATGCTTCGGTCGGCGGCGAAGAACAACAAGTTTGTTACGGTAGTAACGAACCCGGACCAGTACGATAAAGTCATCGGGGAGATGGAGGGAAATGGCGGGGCGGTGAGCGGAGAGCTTCGTAGTGAGTTTGCGCGGGCTGCTTTTGGGTTGACGGCTTCGTATGACGCCGCTATTTCGAAGTATCTTACGGGCAGGGCGGGGGTTAAGTATCCTGAGAAGATTTCCATTGCATTGATGAAGGAGAAGGAGCTTCGTTACGGTGAGAATCCGCATCAGGATGCGGCGTGGTATAAGCTGCCTGCGAGCGATGAGATGACGGTATCGAGTGCGAAGCTGATGGAGGCTGATACTCAAATCAGCTTTAATAATCTTCTGGATACGAACGCGGCGTTTGAACTGGTGAAGGAATTTTCGGAGCCTGCGGCGGTGGTGGTGAAGCACCTTAATCCGTGCGGCTGTGCGGTTGATGAGGATATTTGTGAGGCATATCGGAAGGCATACGAAGGAGACGTTATCAGCGCGTTCGGGAGTATTGTGGCTTTGAACAGGAAGGTGGACTCGGAGCTTGCGCGGACGATAATGGAATCATACAGTCGATTCGGCAAGGCGCGAGGAGCGAGTGGGTTTTTTGCGGAGGTTATTATCGCGCCGGAGTTTGACAAGGATGCGATTGAGTTAATCCGGACGCTGAAGCGGTGGGGCAGCAGGGTGCGGCTGATGGAGACGGGGCCGATTGACAGGGCGAAGATAGACTGCGGCGAATTTGACGTTCGTTGTGTTATTGGCGGATTTTTGCTGCAGCGGCGTGATTTGGTGGGGTGGGAGCCGGATGTGTTGAAGTTCCCGACAAAGGCGAGACCGACGGATGAGCAATTAGAGGATTTGCGTATTGGGTGGATAACGGCGAAGCACGTCAAGAGCAATACGATTGTACTGGTTAAGGGCAGGAAGGTTCTTGGTGTGGGGGCGGGGCAGATGAATCGTGTTGAATCCGGTCTGATTGCGTTTAAGCGGGCGGGTGAGGAGTCGAAGGGCTGTGCGATGGCTTCTGATGCGTTCTTCCCGTTCCCGGACAATGTTGAGAATGCCGCGAAGGCCGGGGTGGCGGCGATAGTTCAGCCGGGCGGGTCGAATAAGGATGATGAAGTGATTGCGTGTGCTGACAAGCACGGAATTGCGATGGTCTTTACGGGAAAGAGGCACTTTAAACATTGATTTGTTGCTTGTTGCCGGTGACTCGTGACTCGGGCAGCGGTTAAAGAAATTTAAAATTTCGACTCACTAAAGTAGAGAATTTCGAATAAGCCGGAACAGAGATGCGTATAGCGCGTGAGATTTTTGTCACGCGTCGGTAACGTGCGGTTTGAAAAAGCTGCACCTGTCAATAAAGTGACAATTTTTTGTGGAGGTAGCCAGTCATGGAGCGCGCTAAAAAATCCATTATTCTGATTGTTGTGATGTACTCTTTAGCTTTTATTCATCCAGTGAACGGGAAGTCGGAGACGGGAGAGACAAAGGCTGAGGGGAAGCTGCAGCAGGTGGCACTTTTCAAGAACGGTTTGGGATTTTTTGTATATGAGGTAACATGTCCCAAGAAGAGCGATTCGTTTAGTTTTATTCCATCCGCTGCGGCGTCGCACGGGAGTTTCTGGGTGTCGTATCCGCCGAAGGTTAAGCTGGAGGGACTTACGGCAAAGGAGGTGGATTCTGAGGAGTGGGTTGAGGCGGTGACGATTGGCGAACTGCTGCAGGCGAATGTGGGGCGGAAGGTGAGTCTGGTCTTTGAGGAGGAGCAGATAGTCGGTGTTATAAGACATTTTGCGGATGACAGGAAAGGGCCAGAGCCTGACCCGTATGGACCCGGAGGTGCGGAGGTGGTTAGGGTGAATTATAGAAGGACAGATTTTGCGCAGTCCCGTCTGGTCATAATCGAAACCGATAAAGGTGAGGTCTGCATTGACCCGTACAATGTGAAAAAGGTTGAATTTCTCGATGGTAAGGCGGAAAAGCGTTTTGCCAGAAAGAGTAAGTCGATGGAGGTGGATGTGAAGCTGGGTTCACCTGCGGGGGGCAAGAAACTTACGGTGAGTTACCTGGCCAAGGGGATTACGTGGGCGCCGAGCTATATTGTGGATATAACAGAAGGGGACGAGGCGAGGATTTCGGCGAAGGCTGCAGTGATAAACGAGGCCTGTGATTTGGATGATGTTACGGTGCAACTGGTCACGGGATTTCCGAATCTGCAATTTGCTGATGTGGTCAGCCCTCTTGCGAAGAAAGAGAATCTGGGCCAGTTCCTTGCAGCGCTGGCCAAAGGACAAAGCGAGGTAGACAGGCGTGGCGTAATGTATAATGTGGCGATGCAGCGGGCCGGGGCTTTTGAGGAAATGTCGGCAAGACCTGTTATGCCCGCCTATGGTGCAGCGGAAGCCGGGAAGGTGGCGGAGGATTTGTTCCTTTATCCGGTTGAGGAGGTTGAACTTGGGAAGGGAGAGGTAGGATACCTGGCGCTTTTTACTGAATTGGTGCCATATAAGCACATTTATCAGTGGGAGATACCTGATTATGTCAATGAGGAGGACCGCTATTTCTATGGCCGGCGAGAGCGAGAGCGTGAAGGGGTTGAAGAGGTCTGGCACTGTTTGAGAATGGAGAATACGACGAAAGTGCCGTGGACTACCGCACCGGCGGAGATAGTTAAGGAAGGTCTTATTCTTGGGCAGGACACTCTCAATTATACTCCGACAAAGGGTGAAACGACGGTAAAGATTACTCAGGCGGTGAGCGTCAAGGCCGAGCAAGTGGAGCTCGAATTTGAGAGAAAACGCGATGCGGCCCGATTATACGGCAATCACTACGACCTGGTGACGGTGGAAGGAAAACTTTCTGTTAGGAACTTTCAGCAGAAAGCTATTACGCTGGAGATTACCAAGACGCTATCTGGTGAGGTGAAATCGTCGGAGCCTGAAGCTAAGATTGAGAGCCTGGCGCGGGGATTGAGGCGTATGAATGCGGTGAGGAAGCTTACGTGGACGATAGAGCTGGAGGCGGGGGAGCGGAAAGACCTCGGTTATTTATATGAGGTGTATGTGAGGCGCTGAGATTTAAGGGCGGTTTGCGAATCGCCCCTATGGGTTTTGGTAGGCACAGGGAATTAGGGCGACCACACAGGGTCGCCCCTACTACGGGTCTGTGGTTACAGTCCTGCGGCCTTTCGGAGTTTTTTTACCATATCGGTTTTTTCCCAGGTGAAGTTGGCTCC
>CAZENQ010000119.1:0-9745 GCA_964513655.1 uncultured Pirellulales bacterium
GTGTCGCGGGCATCTTGCCCGCGTCGAATAACAGTTTGTAGGGTGTGGTCTTTACCCCACCAATTTTGCTAAAAAAATTCGAGGAGGTAAATACTTATGAAGCGAAAAGACCTGAGTGAAAAAAAGTGGGCTGTCCTGGAAGACCTGTTTTATAGCGACCTCGACGAAAACGCCGTCCTGAAAAAACACAACGTCAGCCGAACAACCTACGAAAGATGGCTCAGGCAGAAACTATTCTCCCGGCAGTTCCAGCAATATTCCGCGTCGCTTGCCCGACGGACCGCCCTTGCCGTTGCAAAAGCCGAAACCGAAGTCGCCGTTCGTCTCGTCGAGCTTACACGCTGCCAAAAGGAAGAATCCGCGCGAAAAGCCTGCCAGCAGGTCTTGGCCATCGCAAACCGCTTTTTTGAGGCGGTAGCCCGCATAAACGAAGGTCCTCTTAAGGAAAATCGGGGGGATTTCGGGGGAAAAAGGGGGGGAAACCGGGGGAACCGGGGGAAAAAAGAGGAAGAAAAAAGAAGACTCAAACTCGATGCCCGTTCTACCTTTTACCATTCACCAATTACCAATCACCTGGCTTTGGCCGGGGAAAATCGGGGTATGTACGGATTAAATCAGGACACCTCCGACGCCAATCTCGTTTACTCTGACCACAATCTCCACGACCCTGTAATAACCCCTGAACAAGCGTCCAAAATCTTGGCCGTCCTTGCCGAAGATGAGGATAAAAAGTAACCATAGGCCGGACAGGTCGGCGACCCTACTTCGCCCTGACTTCGCCAGGCGGACTGATAGGCTTAAGAATGTACTCTCAGCGTTGGTATTTTCAAAAAAAACCTGAAAAAAAGGCTTTTTTGCGTAACAAAACTGATTTTTCGGGACTTTTCTTCATAGAATTTAACTTAAATTACGTTATAATCGGCATTTAGTTATTCGTGGGTATAAATGGGAAGAGATTGATGCACGAAAAACGGGAAACGGTGGGTCAAGGGATTGCGGCGTGTGGTTTTACACTGGTTGAGCTTCTGGTGGTGATGTCCATAATATCATTAATGATGTCGATTTTGATGCCGGCATTGTCAGGGGCCCGTGAACAGGGTCAGCGTGTGCACTGCATGGCAAATCTGAAATCACTGGCAATGGCGTGGAGTTTCTATGCTGAGTATAATGACGGCAAGCCGTGTTCTCCCTTTACACTGTGGAACGATGATGAAGATGACCATTATTGGGTGGCCCAGGGGCCGGATTGGGAAAATAACGACATAGGCAATACTGAACAGGCTATACGAGATGGTGTTCTGTGGCCTTATACCCAATCTTTGGGGGTGTATAAGTGTAAAAGCGACATTAGTAACTTCTTATGCAGTTATTCAATGTCAATCGGGGCTGTTAGGGGATTGCATGAGATTTCGAGGTCTTCGGAAAAAATGGTCTTTGTAGATGCAAGCAGCAGCTTCAAATGGATACATGGTCCTTACGCCCCTATGTATTCTAAGTTGGTAGGCCTTGACTCCAAGCTGATATGGCACCGGTGGCACCACTGCCCCTGTCCCGACTCTAAAATATGCAGAGGTAAAGGTAGGAGACAGCAGATAACAGCAAGACATGCGGGCGGCTGCAATATGGTATTTGCTGACTTTCACTGCGAGTACTTTGAGTGGAAAGACCCAAGGACAATCAAATTTGCAAACCGTGAAATACCAGCAGAAAAGGCGTATTTGAACAATCCTGACTTAAGGCGTTTGGAAAAAGTGCTCGACTGGTAAAGCTGCTAAAATGATTTTGAGTACGAAGTGAATATATTTAACTACAGCATGGCCGGAGGAAAGTTAAATGTTTTTTAAGCTTCCTGACTGGATGCGATATGAGTTTGAACACCGCAGGGAACGTCTTGGAGATTACCTGCGAGGATTGGCAATAAGGAAATGGATTAATAATAATCCCCGGATAATTTTCGGGGTGGCTGTTGTTTCGGCATTTATCCTGTTGGCAGTTATTATAAAATTGCTAATCCCGGCCGGGACTGTAAAGATTGAAGATTACCATAAAAGGTGGTTCTATGACCTGAATACGGGCAAACTTTTTGCTGCAAAAAAAAGTTTAATTGGCCCTATCGAAGCCCCCTCGGGACCGCTGCCCAACGGAAATCCCGCCGGCGTCCTGGCGTGTGTATTCAGCTATACCTATGAGCCGAATGAATCGGAGCGCATTATCGGCTTTTTAGAAATACCCGACCCAAATTTCAACTCTGATTCCGTGAATTCACGGCTTAGTGGTGGCAAAAGATGGGGCCAGGGTAAGCTTATTCGCAAGGTTGAGGACAAACAATGGGTCTCGGCCAACAGCAGGGAGGGGCAGGCAATCCTGCAGGAATTTTTCCAGCCGAATGAAAATGGCAAAGTCGCCAAGTTCTGTTTGCCGAAGTAAAGGTTCAATCTTTTAGCTTCTCAAACTCCTGCACGACAGGCTGCCAACCAAGTGTGTTTGCAAAAGTAGACTTTTCTTCTTTCTTTGTCATGGAAATTCCCGCTCCAGCTGAACCAGCACCTTGCTGATTCTTTGTTAGCCCTTTGGCTTCTGTAATAACGATCCATAGCACATCCCCTGAAGTCCTTGAACACCCGCAGCCACTCTGCCATTTTTCACAAAAACACTATCCAACAAAATGGATTCATGTCAAACTAAAAAAATCCTGCCGAGTCCCCCCATCGGCACCCGTCAACAACTTTAAATTTTGCGCTTTGGCTTTACTATTTAAACTTTAACTTTTAAACTCCCACCAGATCCCCAAGACGGCCGCTCATAACTCCGCTCAAAATCTGTCGCAATCTGACAAGAGATTAACCAATATGCGACACTTTCCTCCAAGATATACACTAGTTTAAATAGTGTATATTGCCCGCCGCCTCCCGGCCCGCCCGCTCAAAACAAATTTCAATCATCCGTGCATGCGCCCCCACCCCGGCCGCCGATTTTCTTAAAAATTCTTACTTCTTATTTCCCAAGCACTTAGCCCGTATCTCCCTTCCTCACCTACCCGAAATTTCGTCACAAACGCGCGAGCCCCTCCAACAGTGAGCGGACTCCCTGTCCGGCCCGCTTGCCGCGTCGTAGCTTTAGCGATGACGGGCCCTTTGAAAAATAAATAAATCGCTCCCATCCGTTAAATCCGCGCGAAAAGCCTGCCGGCAGGTCTTAGCCATCGCAAACCGCTTTTTTGAGGCGGTAGCCCGCATAAACGAAGGTCCTCTTAAGGAAAATCAGGGGGATTTCGGGGGAAATCGGGGGAAATCGGGGGATTTTCGAGGAAAATCGGGGTATTTACGGATTAAATCAGGACACCTCCGGCGCCAATAACGGCGACCCTGCCTCGCCCTGACTTCGCCAGGCCTACGCCGCGGCAAGCATGATAAAAAAATGTAAAACAAAACCAATTTCCCTGCCCTCCGGCGGATTTATAAACTCCATAAAAACAATGAGTTACAACAAAAAAAAGACAATGGACACTTGGCCAAAACGAAACCAATCTTGCCCGCCGTTAGTGTGGCGGCCTTGCCCGCCCCTACCGGCCGAGCAGCCACTGATGAATAAATGCTGCAATCACCCACACCGCGAAGCTCGCGCACAATACTATCCAGAGTGCTAAATGCCTGCGAAAGCACAGATAAGCAACGACAAAAAATAAAACGCTCGGCAGTATCCCCCACAGCGCCCCTTTTGTATAAGCGCCCATCAGCTCGAAGTTCCCCGGATTGTCCACGTACAGCCACACTAACACGATAAACCCCGTCAGCGGCATAACCGCAATAAGACCCGCTAAGCTCGGCAGCTTCCGCCCCACCTGCGCACAAACCGCAATCACACAAACACTAATCAATAACTTGATTACAAACCGCATAACAACACCCGATCACTTTTACTACTCTCACTCACTTATTGCCCAGCCGGAGTTCGGATCAAAGATATACTTAGTCTCTCCCAGAATAGCTGTCCTCTCGTTAGCTCTGCAGTTATTAACCCATTGCCATTTGTCGTTGATAAATATATTAGCAGAGATGATTTTTCCATTGTCATCGCTAACATATTTTACATCAAAATGACCGTCAAAATCTATATCAACAAAGAAGTCGCCCTTATTACGCCCCGCATAGCCTGCAAGGCCCCACTTGCCCAGGGTATTCAAAAACTCTATTTTAAAAATGGGGTACTCTGTATTGTCAAATAATGACAGGTCAATGTTTTCGCCAGCTTCATTTTGAGTGACCATGAGAAGAAGATCTTTGTTCTTTGTCATCAAAAGTGTTCTATGAATTCCCAGTTCTGTGAGGATTTCTTCAACATCCGAAGGTTTCTTAGCCCGGACTTTTATGTCACCAAAAGTTCCTGGAGAGTCTGTTAGATCTACCCCCGGCTCTATATAACACAGGATTGCTCCAATTGCCAAACATATGACGATGCCCACAACAATCCCCGCAAAGAAACTCACAACTATACCGAGTGAAAGTTTTCCCTTTCTCATATCCTTTCCTTTCCTCATCGCTCACTTACAACTTACCCGGCGCCCTGCACCACGGACTCTCCCAAGACGCCATCCTCCTCGTAGTCATTGTCTCAAACCATCACGTTGTTGTGTGTCTTGCTTTTTACAAAGCCACCTTCTGGCAGCTTTAATTGCACGCGCGCTACAAGTAGCGAACCCGACAAGGGGTATCACCCAAATCCAACCGGCCCAGCCGCTCCAATGCCCATAATAAGCCCAGCTAAGAAAACCGAAAGATAACGCCGACACAAGTTTGAAGGTAAAAGACTCAACTATCTTTCTGATTCTTTCACCACCTTTTACCTCCTTTTTTACCCGTCCTGCGTTTTCTTTGTGATTATATCCTTCCATATGTAAGACCTCTCACCACTCATTTACAACTTACCCGGCTCTCTGCGCTCCTTACCCTCCACTCCCACTAACAAATCACCTAATTCCCCACGCATCTTCTCAACAAGCTTCATCAGCCGCCCAACAACCTCCGGATGTTCCGCCGCCACATCGTGCTTCTCGCCGACATCCTTCTCCAAATCATACAGCGCTGCCCCAACCTCCCTCTGCTCATAATTGGCCCCCTTGCCGCCCGTTCCTCCGCTCCGCCCGCCCATCGTCCTGTACTGATGCGGCACGTGCAGTTTCCACCTGCCGCTGCGGACCGCCTGCAGCTCCCAGTAACGATAGTAATAGAAAGCCTTGTGCGGCTTCTTCTCCCCCTGCCCCGACATCAAGGCCCAGATGTCCTCCCCGTCTATCTTCCGCCTCGGCAGCCTCGCACCGCTAAGCCTCGCAAACGTCGGCAGAATGTCCATCGCCGTAGCCATCTCACCGCAGACCGTCCCCCCCGGTATCTGCCCCGGCCACCGCATAATACACGGCTCCCGCATCCCTCCCTCCCACGTCGTACCCTTACCCTCGCGCAGCGGCCCCGCCAAACCCCCATGGTCCCCGTAGGACAGCCACGGACCATTGTCCGAAGTGAAAATAACTAACGTCTTTTCATCGACCCCCGCCTCCTTAAGCGCCGACAGTATCTCCCCCGCCGACCAGTCAATCTCCATCATCACATCGCCGTACATCCCCTGCTCCGACTTGCCCCTGAACCGCTCCGAAACATAAAGAGGCACATGCGCCATCGTATGCGGCACATAAACAAAGAACGGCCGGTCCTTGTTCTCCCTGATAAACTCCACCGCCTTCTCCGTATACCGCCGCGTCAACTGACTCTGGTCTGGGTCGTATTCAATCGCCTCCTCACCCTCAACTAATGGCAGCGGCGGATACTGCTCATTGTTCTCCGGCCGCATATCATTCGAATAAGGCAGTCCAAAATAATAATCAAACCCGTGCCGCGTCGGCAAAAACTTTCGATGATGCCCTAAATGCCACTTGCCAATGCACGCCGTCGCATACCCCCTCTCCTTCAATAGCTCCGCCACCGTCTCCTCCTCACTGCTTATGCCAATATCGGTCTTACCCTTCGTCCACCAGGGCCCCTCCGGAAACAATACATACGGCAGACCCACACGCTGCGGATAACAACCGGTCAACAGTGCCGCCCGCGACGGCGTGCACGATGGCGCCGCAACATAAAAGCTCGTAAACCGCATCCCCTCCGCCGCCATCTTATCAAGATTAGGCGTCTCCCATCCCTTCGCGCCGAAACACCCGACATCCGCATAACCCACGTCGTCGCAGAAAATAACTACAAAGTTAGGCCTGTACTTGACCGGCCGCCCCGATAACAGCCTGCCAACCTCCGCACAGCCCGCAAGTGTACCCGCCGCCGCACCAAGCCCCACCGACTTGATAAAATCCCGCCGACTCAATCTCATAGAAAAACCCTTTGACCTGCCTCTCCCAAATACAAAAACCGACCGTCTCCATACCGCCGGAACTCTTCGAAGGCAAAAGACAAGTGCGTTTTTCGTACGCAAATCTTACTTAATGAACCGGATACTCAACGGATACCGATACGATCGTCCATTGCCCGCCTTTATAGCGGCCACAATCGCAAAGACAATATCCAATGCGGTCACTACTGGCACTAAAACAAAACCGATGCAGGTAAGGCAAAGAGCCATAGCCACAAGCCAGTATATCAGCATCGAAATCTGAAAGTTCAGTGCCTCTTTGCCCTGGTCATCAATAAACGCGTCCTTATCCCTCTTGACCTGCCACACAACCAAAGCGCCAATAACGCCGCCTATCACGGGCGCCAGCCACCACAAAAGCCAACCAAGGCCCGCTAAGTGACACCACATCGCCCACGTACGCGCATCTCTACTGACCTCCACAACAGCCTCCGCCTGCTGCACGCTTGCTGCCTTCTCCGCCTTGACCTTTTGCTTCGCCTCGTCGCTCTCTTTTCCTGATGGCTCCGAACTCTTATCTGTTTCCGCCATAATCAAGCTCCCTTCTATCTACTCAAACCTGACATCACAAAACCCATTCGTTCCTCAATAAACCATCGCCGCGCTCAACTCCCTTTCACCAGTAGTTTCTCATATTCAATCTCGAACCTCGCCTTGTGCCCCGCTTCTTCCTCCGCTAACGATAAAAGCACCTCACGCGAGCCCGCATCCTCAACTATCGCCGCCAAATCAACATAAAGCCGCACAGAAATCCTCTCCTTCTTTATCGCAAACATAAGAACATCCTTGTAATCCATCTCCGGCACCGACTCGGCATCCGCCACATAATCTGCTATCTTAAAAGCCGCGAACCTCTCCTTCGGCACAACCACTATCCCCTCCTTCATCGCCTCTAACTCTAACTTCGCCTTGTGCTCTAACTCCACCTCGGCAAAATCCTCAAATACCCTGCGCATCGCGGGGTTCTCCGTCCGCGCCGCAAGGTCCATATACAGCCGGTTCGCCTCCTCTTCCCTCGCTATCGCAAACTCTAAAATCTCCCCAACTGACTCAAACTCGCCCATCACACATCCCTATCATCTAACGGCCCAAAACACTCCCTCTACTCTCCGGTCTGGCTCAACTACAAAGTATCCGCCATTAATACTAAACCCTCAATCGCAAACGTCAACCATCAATAAAATAATATTGAACTTCACCCCCATTGTAATCCCCCGAAAATCCCCTCAAAGGCCCCCTCTTACTTCATATCAGCTTATATTCAATAACCGTAATCGACGTCCCCGGAACCACAAATTCCAGCGAACCGGAATCTAAACCCGACTTGTTCTCCCGCCAGACCGGCTCAGTATCCTCCGGCCCTTCCCCTACCTGCTCCCATCGCTGCACAACAGAATCAACCGCGTAACCACTCAAATCCAGACTCACCGCCTCTTGACCTCCGGATTTGTTCACAATATACACAAAAAGTTGCTTCTTCTCCGGGTCATAACTTCCAAAAGTCCGTATCCGAACCGTCGAGCTGGTCCTGACCATCTTCCGCGCCAGAAAGTTGCCCCATATCGCCAGACCATAACCATTCGCGTTGAAATTGCCGTCCTTGTCCAAAGCATCGAAAATACTGTCCTCCCTCTCCTTATTATGAATCCACCTCGTATTCCAGAAACACGAAAACTCCAGCTTCGCCAGCTCCAGCTGCCGCCCCGTCATCTCAAACAACGCCAGATTGTGCCCCATATTGTTTATATGCGGCCAGCTCCCGGCCCAGTCCATCGAACCATATTCCGCAACTATCAGCTTCAGCCTCTCCCTGTCCTCGCCGCTCGTGAACCTCTCAATCGCGTCCAAAGCGACATTCACCTCCCTCAGCAAATCCACCTCGTTGTCCCTGTAAGTTAAATAGCCTTTCTTGTAATCACGCACCGGATAATTGCTCACGCATAAATAGTCTATTGTCTTAACGCATATCGGCAGTGCCCGCCGCCACCACTCCGTCTTCCTGCCGTTAGCAATAATCTTAATACTCGGGTCAACCGCCTTCATCGCCCGCGAAAAATCAACCACGTCCTGCGCGTATATCTCCGGCGTCGAATTCTCATTCTGCTTGTGCCACGTCTCGTTACCTATCATCCAGTACTTCACGCCATAGCCCTTCTTGATATTGGCGTAACGGACCCACTCAACTGCGTGCCGCAATAATGTCTCCTTGTCCGACCACGTGCACCCCTCCGGATAATCAACTAAATACTCATCAGCCGCCACGCAAATCACCGGCACCCCCTCAATCGCCCGACACATCGCCATAAACTCATCAAAATCAAGTACGTCGTACTTAAACTCTCGGTTATCCACCAACGCCTTCATCCTGCTGCCCCCAACCGCTTCCTTGCCCGTCCGTGCCAGCGCAGGCTCAGACTTCTCATAGGGCTCAACCGAGAAAAAGTAAAAATCCGATTTGTTCCCGCCCGGATACCGCAGATACTTCATCCCCATGTCCCGCAGGGCGTCGGTTGTACTGCGCACCTTCGGCTGCAAATACGCGTCATCATCCATAAAATAATCCACATTTATCCCTACCGGATGATGCGATACATCGCTCAGAACCACGTCCGGCTCCACAACAATCCTCGTACTCCCGCACCCTCCTGCCCCCAAAAACAAACAGCTAAACACAGCTAAAACGCCCTTGACCAACATCTTCATTCCTGCACCTCGCTTATCCAGTCAATTTTACTCACTTGCGCCCCCGAATCCCCAGGAAAATACCAGATCCACCGCCACAAGCAACAACAAATAATCACTCGAAAGGCCCTCACCCCCCCGAATGCGCATAAAAAAACCAGGACCGGGACGCGGAGAGGGAGAGGAGGAAAAACCCAGTCCTGGTGATTGTACGCACCTCTACAGTCTACTTACACACAATTTTCACCCGATAAGCCCCCCTGTCAAGCAAAAAAACCAACAATATATTAAAAAAAAACCAGGACCGGCAGCAGAGGGAGGAGAGGAAAAACCCGGCCCTGGAATTTGCTCTAATCTTATATAGGGCTAATTGCCCGATAATTACCGTTAAAACGGCCTCCGTGCCAAAGCGTATAATGCTAACTACTATATAGGATATAATACCAGTTAACGCAGACCCTGTCAAGCAAAATTTTCCCCCGCCCCAACCGCATATAATCCACCGCATCACGACCACCTCAGAAAGCACCCGAAGCAGTCGGGGCCTATACCTCACCGGCATAGGCCCCGAATCAAGTCATTGGCTTAAACTCAGTTTAGATAATATGAAGGCCATCCTTACAACGGTTATAATTTGTCAAAGAAATATTAA
>CAZENQ010000120.1:0-9510 GCA_964513655.1 uncultured Pirellulales bacterium
AGCGGCGAGGACAGGCAAATCGTGCCGTCACCGCGAGTTCGAACATATGATTTGAAACCTGAGATGAGCGCTTATGAGGTTTGCGACATTGTACTGGAGCGACTGGATTCGAACAAATATGACGCGATAGTGGTGAATTTTGCCAATCCTGATATGGTTGGTCACACGGGCGTATTAGCTGCGGCAATCAGAGCAGCGGAGGCGGTGGACGAATGTGTCGGCAGAATCCTGGACAAAGTTAAAAGTATGGGTGGGTCGGCGTTAATTACAGCCGACCACGGCAACTTCGAAAAAATGATAGATGGAAACCCGGACAAGCCGCATACGGCCCACACAATTGGTGATGTGCCACTGATTGTATTCGATGAGCGATACAAAAACAGCAAACTACGGCAAGGCGGGCGATTGGCGGACGTAGGGCCCACTTTGCTGGCAATGATGGGACTGCCGCAACCTGCGGAAATGACCGGCCAGAGCCTGCTCGAAAGCTGATTTAAACATAGGCTGTTTTGTTAAGAGGAGTGGGGCAAACCAATGGGCCAAATAGTCACACTTGACCAAAATATGATAAATATGATAGCGGCCGGGGAGGTAATCGAACGGCCCGCCAGTGTGGTCAAGGAACTTGTTGAAAACAGCATCGACGCTTGTGCGACAAAAATAACGGTATCCATAGAAGATGGAGGGCGGAAATTAATATCGGTCGCCGATAACGGCTGTGGGATGGACGGTGAAGATATAGCCTGCGCATTCGAGTCACACGCGACGAGCAAGATTAAAACCAGCAAGGACTTGCTGGGCATATCGACACTTGGCTTCAGGGGCGAAGCGTTAGCAAGTATCGCCTCGGTAGCACAGGTCAGGGCCGTCAGCAGGACGAAGGATTCAGCAGAGGGCAACTGCACTGAGATCGACTGCGGAAATAAAGGGACGGTAAGCCCGTGCAGTGCAGATTACGGCACGACAGTCCAGGTCAGGGACCTATTTTACAAACTGCCGGCCCGCCGTAAATTCCTCAAGACCGCCAACACCGAAGCCGGTCATATCACCGAGCATTTCACACGAATCGCGCTTTCAAATTGTGATTTGGATATGACACTGATAAACAACGGCAAGGAGATTTATCGACTGGGGGGCAAACCGCCCCGCGAGCGTGCCGAGCAAACAGAAGGAATGCACATTCGCCAGAGGATATGTGAACTGTTCAGCCCTGAGATTTCGGAGGATTTGATTGAAGCGGAAAGCAGCGAAAAAGGACAAGGCGCCGGGACACATATATTTGCTCTTATAGGCAAGCCCAGCATCTCAAGGACAAACAGCAAATTTCAATATATATTTCTAAACGGCCGATTCATCCGGGACAAATTTATCTCCCATGCAATCAAAGAGGCATACCGCGGCTGCCTGGAGCCGGGCAGATTCCCCGTTGTATTTTTGTTTATCCAAATACCCCACGAAGACTACGATGTTAATGTGCATCCTACGAAGATCGAAGTGCGCTTTTACAATGCGAATTTGATTCATTCCCAGGTGCTCGGGTGCCTTCGGGAGACACTCTTGGCGACAAATCTTCAGCCACAGGTGAAACTTTCGGCGGCAAGTGATACAGAAGGGGCAGGAAAGACCACACGTGGAGCACAATACAGAAGTGAAAGAATCGCCGATGCGATGGCTGATTTTTTCAAAAAGCACAGGCCCGTCCAGACACAGCAGCAACTCGGCTTTCAGCCGGCAAGCGAGCGTAAATCATCCGTCAAAAGCGCCGGACAAAAAGCCCAAACATCTAAAATACCGCCCCGACCACAGTTGGAGAGAGAATTCCTGCAAATCCACGACAGTTTCATAGTGACAGAGGCCGAGGATGGCTTTGCCGTCATTGACCAGCATGCACTTCATGAACGCGTAATATATGAAAATTTGCGGAGGCGAATACAGGCGAGCAAACTCGAATCACAGAAGCTACTGATACCGGAAAGCTTTCAGCTGACCGATGCCCAGGCCGATGCCGTTGACGCCAATGCCGAGTTGATTGAAAGATTAGGAATCGAACTGGTATCGTTCGGTCCACGGAGCATGGCCATACAGGCGTTCCCCAGCCTGCTGGCAAAGGTGGTGCCGGTTGATTTCGTTCAAGACCTGATAGATTTGCTGACTGAAAAAAGCATTGGCATTAATGCTGAAAAGTTGCTCGAAGAGGTTTTGAATATGGCGGCGTGCAAGGCGGCAATCAAGGCCGGTCAAAAGCTCAGCGACAGTGAAATAAAACAACTGCTGGCAGATAAAGAAATGACTGACTACTCGAGCCACTGTCCACACGGCAGACCTACCACGATAAAATTCTCAATAAGTGAATTGGAGAAGCAATTTAAGCGGACATAACTATGAAAAGGTCATGGATACCATTGATAGTTGTCTTCGCCTGCCTGACTGCATTTATCTTTATCGTCCGGGATAAGAACAATAATCGGGACAGGGTGTCCGAATCAAATCCCGCGAAACTGTCGGGCAAACCCGCAAGGATTGTTTCGCTGGCACCTAATCTGACTGAAATTCTTTTTGAGCTGGGGCTTGGTGAAGAAATCGCTGCGGTTTCCAGCAATAGTGACCACCCACCTCAGGCAGATGACAAAAACAAAGTCGGCGCGTTCTGGCAGCCGAATGCCGAGGCTATTATAGCATGCAAGCCGGACCTGGTGGTCACACTGTGGTTCGAGCAACAAAAAGCAGTCGCTGACAGCCTGAATCGACTCGGCTATAAGACTCTGACACTGAAGATAGAAGAAATTGAAGAGCTTTTCGCAGCAATCAAAAAAATCGGCAGCGCTACCGGCTGCGAACAGCGTGCCGATGAACTTGTTAAAATAATCAGAAACCGAATGAACGATTTACAATTAAAACTTGGTTCCGCTAAGAAGGTCAAGGTGTTGTGGGTAATGCAGGTAGAACCTCTGCGAGTGGCCGGGAGAGACACATTTATAAATGAATTGATTGGTTTAGCAGGCGGAGAAAACGCTATCGGCGATACTTTAAGCCAATACCCCCAAATAGGGACTGAAGAACTTCTGGCCTGCGGCGCCGAGACAATAATTCAGTCGGCGATGGGAACAAGTAATATTGCGCAGCAGCAGGAAGCTGCGGAGAGGTTCTGGGGCAGATGGTCAAGTCTGCCGGCTGTCAAAAATAACAGGATACACGTTGTCGAGCCGGACACCATTTTAAGACTGGGACCAAGAATATGCCAAGGTATAGAGCTGATTGCGCGCTGTCTGTACCCGGAGACTTTCGGGCAAAGAGATGATACTATGCAACAAAGCAAGTAAGTCTATGGCTGAAATTCTGACAAGAAAAGAACTGGTAATTAAAGTTTGCATCTGCCTTGCGGGGTTGGTAGTGATAATGTGCTTATGCTCTTTGGTGGGGACAGGAGAGGTTTCTTTGGCGAGAGTTTTTGACGGGCCGGGTAAAGCACCGGGTGAGAACATCGATTATGAAATTTTTGTCGGTATAAGGCTGCCGCGAGTGGTTCTAGCGGCTCTGGTGGGGGCGGCTTTGGCCTGCTGTGGTGTTGTGCTGCAGGCGATTCTGCGAAATCCTCTTGCTGACCCATATATTCTCGGTATATCGAGCGGCGCCGGACTGGGGACAATAGTCGCGGTTCTATCGGGGATAACCTGGAGCTTCTGGGGTGGGTCGCCAATGGCGGTCTTTGCATTCGTGGGGGCACTCGGCACTGTATGGCTCGTGTGGTTCATAGGACGTTTCGCGGGGAAATCCCAAGTGACGAGTTTGCTGCTGGCCGGGGTGGTAGTGAATGCGTTCTTTTCGGCGGTGATTATGTTTTTGATATCAATAGCGAAAAGCGACCAAGTACGTCAAACGGTATTCTGGCTAATGGGTAACATAACGGAAAAAGACCCGGCGGTACTATGGGGCAGTGCAGGGTGTATTCTGACAGGAATAATTGTCTTATTCAGTATTTGCCACAGGTTGAACGTTTTAACATTGGGTGAAGAGGAGGCAAAGGGGCTTGGCGTCGATACAGCAAGGACCAAAATAATCGCTTTCGGCTTTGCAGCTTTTATAACGGCAATAGCAGTTAGTCTGAGCGGACTTATCGGATTTGTAGGTCTTGTTGTTCCTCACGGAGTTCGTTTGGTATTCGGGCCCGACCATCGTCAGCTGCTGCCTTTAAGTGCGATAATTGGAAGCGGGTTTCTGGTCGTAGCCGATACGCTGGCCCGGACAATTGTTGCTCCCGAACAACTGCCGGTGGGTGTGATTACAGCTATTGCGGGCGGGCCGTTCTTTTTGATTCTGCTGGCAAAATATACCAGAAAGGTAGGGCTCCATTTTGGTACAAGCGGCAAAACAGGGGCTCGTTAGTTGGCTAAAATGAGTGGTATTATAGAGGTTGACAATTTAAGTTTCGGTTATATGCCGCAACGCACGATTTTAAAAAATCTAAGCTTTGCAGTAATGCCGGGTGCGTTTCTGACAATAGCAGGACCAAACGGGGCTGGTAAGACAACATTGTTGAATCTAGTGTGTGGGCTGTTGGCGCCGGAATCCGGGGCCATAAAGATTGACTCGGCACATGTAGAGTCATATCCGGTCAAAAAGCTTGCGCAAAAGGTCGCTATTGTTCGCCAAGAATTCGTGCCGGTGTTCGACTTTACGGTCGCAGAAGTAGTGTCGATGGCAAGAACACCGTATTTAGGCACACTTGGGTTTGAAAACGAGGCAGACACGAAGCTTGTAAAAGAGTCACTGGAAATAACCGAAACGGCCCAGTTTGCCTCACGGTCACTTGCAAGCCTGAGCGGCGGCGAGCGACAGCGGGTTTTTATTGCAAGAGCGCTTGCACAAAACACCGCGATTCTGCTGTTGGATGAACCGACAAGTTTTCTCGATTTGAAGCACCAAGTTGGGATATACGACCTGCTGAAGCAAATGCAACTTGAAAAAGGCAAAACAATCGTGGCAGTGACGCACGATATTAACCTCACAATCCAGTATTGCGACGAAACACTGCTTCTTGGGGCCGACGGCAGTTACCATCACGGCAAAGCCAAGGATGTTTTCTCCCCGGAGCAAATTGAAAAAGTCTTCGGTATCAAGGTCTTTGCGGGGACGGTTGGACAAGAAAAGTTTTTCCTTCCTTTAGGTAAATTTGCGAAAGACAGTCAAATAATTCGAGACAAACCAGTCAAGTGAGTACCCGACACACCGCGGGCTGCCCGTGTCGTAACTGCTTGTCCTACAAAGAGTTAGCTGTAGCGACAAATTTACTTGAATAATTTTACATGCCTTATTATACTCTGCTGTTTTGGTGTTGCGTTTTCGGACAAGAGAAGTTGTATACATGACGCACTCGAATATGTTATACTGGTAGTTTTCGTAGACATGCAGAGAAAGGTTTAGCACTAACAAGGGTAAATAGAAGTGGTACAGAAACGCAAGAAAGCATCCAAGAAAAAAATTCGCCCTACGCGGACGAAGGCACGTCGCCTGAGTGCGGCGGATATCAATCATTTCAAAGAAATGCTCCTGCAAAAGCGCAGGGAAATCCTGGTAAACGTCAATGAGATGGAAGACGAAGCTTTGAAGAAGTCGCGGCTGGACGCAAGCGGCGATCTGTCAAGTATGCCAATCCATATGGCCGATATCGGCACCGATAACTACGAGCAGGAATTTGCGCTCGGTCTGATGGACAGCGAAAGGAAACTGCTGAAAGAAATCGACGATGCACTTCAGCGCATCGAGAAGCGAACTTACGGTATTTGTGAAGGAACAGGCAAGCCGATATCAAAAGCCCGACTGGAGGCCCAGCCGTGGGCCAGATATTCTGTTGAATATGCTCGGATGCTGGAGCAGGGCCTCGTAGTAGAGCAGGAACAGTCGATATCAGAACCTCAAGAAAGTGAAGGCGAAGAGGAATCATAGTGGAAAGCCCCATAAGAGCCAGGGCCAGCTTAGCCCTGATTTACCAAGTAATTACCATACCCGAGAAGGTTAAAGCTTCTTGGTTTTGAGGGGATGTCTTCTTACATCTGTCCAACCAGTCCTGCCATTAATTTAGAAAGACAACTGACAAAAATATATTTTATTTTACGCTCGAGAAGAGTAGATTAATATCCTGTTATGAAACACAGGTGTCCAATCTGTAAGAAAACAGTAAAAGCATCGCCTGATAAACAATCTGAGGCAGCAGAACTTTTCCCCTTTTGCTCGCAGCGATGCAAGCTGATAGATTTGGGCGCCTGGCTGGACGCCGAATACAAGGTAACTTCCAAGCCATCTGTTAATTCTCCGGATATCTCCTCCGACGATTAATAGGTTAGAATGCTCAAAAATAAAATATTTTAAAATCTGTTGCAACCAGCCGATAATAAATTATATATACCCGTATATATTCTTTGCTGAACCATGAAAAACTATAACCTTTTTGAAAGGACGCAAAATGGGGAACGAAAAAGAATCCAGTCAGTTGCTCGACAACCTTCTCTTTCCAAAAATATTCCGAACTTTCCGCATGTCCATTTATTACAACAGTCTGATAATTGGCTTTATGGCGGTCGCCATTATCTGTCTGACGGGGTGGATTATGGACTTTAGCAGGACGGTTGTTGTGGCACCGGGAGGCGAAATTACTGATCTGCAAGTCTATATGACCAATCCCAAAGAAGTGAAATCACACATTGAAAATTACGAGGAAGTCGGCGAGCGGAGAGGCGTATATTCCACACTGTGGCATTTTGCCGCCGCAAGATTTCACGGAGCCCTAAATTCACTATTTGCTTTCAACCTTCCTGGTGTAGCAGCAAACATTGCGCAGTACTTTAAAGCAGTGGGATGGGCGTTAAGGCACCATTTTCTTTACTGCATAATACTTTTCGCAATAAAACTTGCCGTGATTTCGGTTGCCGGCGGCAGCCTGTGCCGAATTGCAGCCTTGCAGTTTGCCCAAGGCGAAAAACCGGGGCTAACGGAGGCGCTGCGCTTCGGCACAAAGAAATTCCTGAGCTTTTTTACTGCACCTCTGGCGCCGGTTGGGATAATTATCCTCGTGGGGCTGTTTGTATTTATTCTGGGATTGCTGGGCAATATTCCGCGGGTCGGCGAGTTGATAATGGGTATCTTTATGCCGCTGGCTCTAATCGCCGGGGCCTTGATAGCAGTCATTTTAATAGGGACAGTTGCCGGCTTTAACCTAATGTTTCCTGCTGTGGCATATGATGGTTCGGACTGTTTTGACGCAATAAGCCGCTCTTTCAGTTACGTATATTCAAAGCCGTGGCGGATGGCTTTTTATAGCGCGCTCGCTATGGTTTATGGTGCGATTTGTTACATATTCGTTCGATTTTTTGCCTTTTTACTACTCTGGGCCACCCGCTGGTTTCTGCAGCTTGGCATCTGGGTCGACAGCAGCAGTAAAGAAAGTAACAAGCTTTCGGTAATCTGGCCGGAGCCAAGCTTCATAAATTTGCTTGGTTCACCAGATTTAGCCGCAGCTAATTGGTCGGAAGTATTTGCGGCTTTCCTGGTACACCTATTTCTGCTGGTTATCGTCGGTTTATTAGTTTCCTTCATACTCAGCTTTTATTTTTCCGCCAATACTATAATCTACTCACTTATGCGCAACAGGGTTGATAACACAGCCATAGAGGACATTTATACCGACCTCGAGGATATCCAAACTGAGCCGACGACCACCGAATCCGAAGAACCGCAACCAGAGGCAGGAACGCAGGAAGAGCCATCGGATTCAGGAGAGTAACCGAATAAAAAGCTATACAGCGTCTTGCGGCCATCCCAATTGAGCGGTGACAATTTCTTGACACACGTTTAAGTTGTTGTTATAGTTAAAGTTGTGAGCAATTGTGTGGAGAAGTTATAGTGTTGGTAAAATATGCCTGACTCAGAAGCAAATACACAACCAAAAGAGAAGAAGCCATACTCGTCAGAACTTTCAACACCCCCCCCTGTGCTACTTAAATTTCGCAAACCCCTGATTATACTCGCCCATATAGTCGTTTTTACCATCTCTTTATTGCTTTCTTTCCTGCTGGCAAACAATATGCAGTTCAAACGCAGCTGGCTTGTAGACCAGTACCCTCTTTTGCTATTGTTCTGCATCATCATCAAGCTGGTAATATTCGGGCTTCTCAAGCAATACCGCGGCTGGTGGCGATATGTAGGCATATCAGACCTTACCGGGATTCTTGGGGCTTCTCTTGGCAGCACGGCCATCATTTTTGTTCTGTGGTATAGCATGGTTCTGGGTGTGGATTCAGTTCGCATGTACGTTCAAGACATAGCTCATCTAAGCCAAAGCATATTTCTTCTTGACATGTTTGGCACGTTTTTGCTTTTGGCAGGACTGCGGATGGTAATCCGACTCTATCACGAGGAGTTCCGCGCGGTCGAAACAGGTCGATTGAAGCGATTTCTGATAGTCGGCGGCGGCAATGCCGGCGAAGCATTGCTTCGCGAAATTCATCGGATGCCCGTTGTAGAATACGAGGTCGCCGGTTTTGTGGATGACGATCCTGCCAAACAAGGTGTCTTTATCCACGGTCTGCCTGTGCTTGGAACCGTCGAACAGTTGCCCAAAATCTGTGAGGACCGTGATATCGAAGAAATTGCCATTGCAATGCCCTCGGCGACTCACAGCGAAATAAGGCGCGTTATTCGGGTATGCGAGGGCGCAAAAATCCGGTTCCGTACCGTACCATCAATTACAGATATTGCATCGGGCAGATTCAAAGTCTCACAAATTCGCGACGTTGATATAAATGACCTACTGGGGCGAGAAGCGGTGGAGCTTGACCTCGAGTCAATAGAAGCTTTCGCGAAGGACAAAACGGTTCTTGTCACAGGAGCCGGCGGTTCTATCGGTTCTGAGATGTGCAGACAGCTATGCAACTTTAATCCGAGGCTTCTTTTGCTTATCGAGCAGGCGGAAAATCCGCTGTTTTACATAGAGCGAGAATTACGGCAGAGATTTCCGCAGGTCGCCATAAAGGCGATTATCTGCAACATCACCGACAAGAGGCGCGTTGAAGGGCTTTTCGAAGAGTATAAACCAGAAGTTGTAATTCACGCAGCTGCGCACAAGCACGTACCTCTGATGGAACTGAATCCGGGCGAAGGCATCAAAAACAACGTCGTCGGCACACAGGTGGTCGGTGGCGCTGCGGATAAATACGGTACTACTAATTTTGTCATGATCAGTACTGACAAGGCCGTTAATCCAACGTCGCTGATGGGTTCATCCAAGCGAATAGCTGAGATGCATATTCAGGACCTGAGCAGAACGAGCAAGACGCATTTTGTCACTGTGCGTTTCGGCAATGTACTTGGCTCGGACGGGTCGGTGGTACCTATCTTCAAGAAGCAGATAGCCGAAGGCGGGCCAGTAACCGTAACCCACCCAGAGATGAAGCGGTATTTTATGACTATACCGGAAGCGAGCCAGCTTGTCCTGCAGGCAGCAACAATGGGAAAAGG
>CAZENQ010000121.1:0-9494 GCA_964513655.1 uncultured Pirellulales bacterium
GTCGTCGGCCAACGCGCATCGCAATATTAGCCATGTGGCAGAGCGCGGCCGAGTTGTGACCGACCTCGACGTCGGCGTTCAAGTCACTGACCTTGCGACTGCGCACCGCCTTTATAAAATTTTCGATGTGGGAGCCATCGCCACGCGAACCGCCCGGGCCCTTTTTGCCGTCCTTGAACGTCACCTGCCAGCCCTCCCTGCCAATAGACACCGTCCCATTGTCACCATAGAATATATTTCCGTTGTCGTGCCCCTCGTGCGGATAGGGCGTCCACAACCTCATCTCATACATCAGGTAAACATTGCCATACTCGAATGTAGCTATCTGCGTATCCGGCGTTTCGTGGTCGTCATTATAGAACAACTGCCCTCCGCTGCACGAGACAGCCCTGGGCAGCTTAACGCCGAGACCCCACCGCGCGATGTCGATTTGGTGAACACCGTCGTTACCCGTATCGCCCGTCCCATAGTCCCAGCACCAGTGCCACTTATAGTGGAACCGATTACGGTTGAACGGTCTTTTCGGCGCCGGCCCCAGCCACAGATCATATTTCACGTTTGGCGGCGCCTCGCTGTCAGGCTCACGACCAATCGGACCACGAAATTGACTGTTAATCGCCTTGGCCATACGAATCTTGCCCAGCTTACCCGACCGGACATATTCGATTCCCTCCTTCAGCCCTTCCAGGCTCCGTGCCTGCGTGCCATGCTGGATCATCTTACCATGCTTACGGGCCAGATTAACCAGCAGCCGCCCCTCGAAAATCGTGTGACTGATAGGCTTTTCCACGTACACATCCTTACCGGCAACGACCGACCAGGCTGCCAAAGGCACATGCCAGTGGTCCGGCGTCGCAATGGCCACGATGTCAATCGACTTGTCTTCGAGCATCTTTCGACAGTCGATATATGCATCGACCTTTTCATTGCGGTCTTTGAATCTCTTGACCCGGCCTTCAAGAACCTTTTCGTCAACATCACAGAGCGCAACGACGCGCACTCCAGCAGCATCGTTAAAACCTCCCACAAGCCCCCAACCCCTGCCACGAATGCCCGCCACTGCAACACGAAGGTCATCGTTTGCCCCCCGCGTGCGGGAAAACGGCAATGCCAAAGTAACACCGGCCGCAATCGAGCCCTTCACAAAATCTCGGCGAGTAACCCTTCTCATAATAAACCTCCCTTCATAATCTTCGCTGTAAAAACTACTTTTGTCTATCTGACGAGTACTATTAGCTCAAATTCCAGCAGACTATTTCACGAATTCCCTGAACCGCTCTTCAATCTGCTCCCCCATTTTAACTCCCTCGTAAATAATTACAAGGAACCTAAAATGCACCGTCTCGCCCGGCTCAAGTGTCAGACGAAGCGGTATCGGTTTGTTCTTTCGATATTGACGGGGCCTTTGTCTTTGAAAATCGCCCTGCCCAAGTGGATTGGCTGAAAGCAAACCGTAGTCCCTGACATGCCAATAGGTCGGATAGTTTATACTTGCCGGATGGTTAAGAACGGCGATACCGACCACCTTCCCTCCTCTCACTCCCTGCAGGGCGACCCATCGTGCGCGTTTGCCCCATACATTTCTTGCCGTCTCATCTCCATTGGAACTAAAGTACCTGCCCGTCCCGCTAACGGTCTCTCTCGGCACCGCCCTCCGTAAGGAGTCCATAGGACTGCCCGGCCGGACACCGCCTTTCGCCTCATCCTCTCTTAAGTAGTCGGAAACTCGAATTGCAAAAACCCCTTCTTCTATATCTTCAAAAACGACCTCTTCTTTCTGTGCCGTCAGGTCCAGACTAAAATCGAGCGTCCATTCATCTTTGCGCTCACCTGCCATAAAGACCATGCTTCTCTTTTCTTCGAGAAGAAACTTGCCGCGCTTGTCAATCCAGTGCGCAACCGTTACCAGCTTGCCTTGCCCGTTATCGCCGGCCATTTGCAAAACCTTGATATGCTTGATTTGCGGCGTTGCCCCGTCGGGATTCCTGTAATAATTCCAGAAGTTGGTCCCATTCACCCTGTCAACGGCAAAGAAAAGGCCCACATGATGCAGATGGTCCATACTACCGCCTTTTAGTTCCACCAGCGGATGCCTGCGACTTACTTCTATACCGGAAGGTGTGCGCACCGGAACCAAAACCGGCTTGGGCAGTGCATCTCCATAAACATAGCTCGTAACAAGCTTGTCGCCTATCATCACAGAGATTTTGTCCCGCCCTTGTACAAACTCCACCCACTTCGGCGCCGCCCGACTTGGCGGTGTCGCACAAGCCAACACAAGTATTATCAAAACCGCAATAATCTGTTTCATAATAAACCACCTTTTTTGCATTGTCACTACACCACAACTGAGCTGCTTCAACTAAATAGGTCTCTCTGACGCCAACAAAACACGTAACACACAGAGCTTGCGTGGCGGCAGTTCGAAAAAGACACGTTTTCTCCGGCCTTCTACCACAAATTCATCGGCTTCCAACAACTTTTGTCCTCTACCACCCTTGATTGCAATAGTAAGTGTATACTTACCAGGCTCAAGCAAGTAAAACTCAGCCGACATAGAACGTTTTCTCTCACCAAAGTTAAACAGCTCTGCGGTAAATTGCTCGCTTGTCGATTCAGTAACTAAGGCAGCAATATTACGAGGCGGAGTCAGCCAGCGGACCGCGTTAAGTGGGAAGTAATCGGCACCGCCCGGGTCGCCTGTCACCGTTGAATAAAGCAGCGATGGGTTCGGGCTGTGAATCGTTTCGACCGGCTCGGACAACATCCCGTTCCTTCCAAATCTGGCAACGACGGCCTGCCAGACCGGGAACCGCAGGACACGGTCGGTATAGCGGACTTCGCTGGTGTAACCTTCAAAGTTGACGCGTAACGCTTCAGCATTGTTGCGAAGGGCTGAAACCAGCGAGCCAAGGTCACCATGCAGCCGAAAACGCATATACGGCATTCTCTCCCTGGCTATCAGTTCGTCGAACTCGGTGCTGCCTGTCAGGAACTTATATTTGGCGATTACACTCGATAATCCGCCAAGTTTTGAAGCACACCATGCTTCGGTGCCGGGAGCCGGGGCTTCGACTGAGCTCAGCCGAATGTCCTGCATTTTCGTCGGCGCCTTCAGATATTTGAGGCGTATTTTTGCCATGGAACGGATTGGGTCGAGGTACCCGGCCTTACCTGTGATGTGATGGGTCAGTAACAGCGTGTGGGTCATCAGGCTCATCGCGCTCGGGTAAAGGTATAGCGTGTACTCACCGTGATTCCTGGGGTCCCACCAGTCATCTCCCAGGCCGCCGACCCTGCCGTCGGGCCAGTGGATTGCAGTAGGGACAATGCCCGCGGGCTTACCACGCTCAGCTCGTGCTGCGGCATCAACCCAGGTATCCATCCAGTCGGCAAAGAGCCTCGTCAGCTTCTCGTCGCCTGTCCGCTGCCAGTAAAGAAGTGTCGGCTGGACCGCCCTTGGATGGTATACCGTGTCGCAAGCGCGCTTCGGATTCGTATCGACTTTGTTTGCGGTGAAATATGTGCTTTTGAATTGCAGAAAACCACGTTCATTTCGACCGGTCCAGAGAGCCTCCATTAGCTCGGCTAACCGAAGCGCGCGCTTTCGCCAGAGGTCATCGTCCGGGTCGATGTGCATCATGGGTGTTATAACGTCGGCGGAATCTTCGGCCGTATGTTCTACATCGGACATACGGTTTGTGTAACCAAGTTTCATGTGCGGCTGAGCCATCAGTGCTGCGGAGAACCGCGCTTGTGCCCGCGTAATCTTCGGGCTATTGAACCCGATGAGTACCGGCACCCACCACCGCCACATCTCACAGTCGTCACCCCATCCTCCGCCGTATTCTCCGTTTTTCTGCATGCGGTTGTCGACCCACCACTCTATTATATCGGCCAGACGTTCCAGTCCCTCTCGCTGATAAACAGCCCACTCAGGTGCGCCCGACACGACTTCATAATGCTTGTACGGGCCGGTAGGATGACCGAGATACATCCGGACGATTTTGTTTTTGGGAAATGCCCGCGCAGCTTTCTCAAAAAACCCACGCGCTATGTCAAAGAATTCACGTCTCCTTTCGGCAATACTCCAGACGCCGCCGGACTCCATAGTGTACCAGATGACCATCCTGCCACGGTACAGCCAGGTCAGCGGATAAAGCGGAGAGCTCTCGGAAATCTGGAAATCAAAGTCCTTCCTGCGGCCTACCTCCCGGCCAAAATAACTCAATCGTTCTTCTTGCAGCCAGCGGTCGAGCTGAGCGATGAGCTTAGCAAGGTCCTGCTTGAGAGACAAATCCAGGCCCGTTTTTTTCTGGAGTCTTCTCAAATAATCCAAACGCAACTCATCGCTGTCGGCATTACCGGCCTTTTGAATAACCGCCTGAATCGAATCGTCCTTAGCCTGAGTTTGCGCCGCAGAAAGTGCGACCGTCAATCCGCACACGGCCCACACAACCACAGCCAGCCACCAGCTCTTACCTTGTCCATGGGCACCGACCAGCTCCATTCTTGTTACCTCCTGTGAAACATATCAGGAATTATTCACCGCAGCGCCGTCTATAGCAAGCAAAAAATTTACAATGTCTCCTTCTTTCGAGACTTTGAAAACCGATTAAAGCAGAACAATCCTTTTGAAGCTGCAAATCAAGAAAAAAACGCCAATTCTTTATGTGCTCTTCAGCCCTCTCCTCGTCCTCACCATTACCCCCCAAGCTGAGCGGCAAGAGGCATCGCTTGAGAGACGTTTGTTGCTTGAGAAAAGATTTGACAAGCAATAGGGAGTCGCGCTATCATCTCATGATAACTACGAACAAGCGTTTTACTATTGGTTGTATAACCCAGCCAAGTAAGTAAAACACCCAGACCTACGAATGTCTTAACGTTAAGATAGAGCATTACATTCATATTAAAGGATGAATCACAATGCAGACTAACGAAATCTGTGCCGCATCCGGCCGATGTCCTCTCATGCTAAATCGCCGCAGTTTCCTGGCAACCGCAGGCTCGTTGTCGGTGGCTACGAGGATGGGTCTGTTCGACTTCGCCTCATCGCTTTTGGCCGCAGAGGCCAAGCCCCTCAGCAAGCCGGTCGTCCGAGTGGTTTTCATTCGCCCGAAAACTTCGGAACCGGAAATCCGCGGTGAACGCCCTGTGATAAGCTGGCCCGGCTATCAATACGACATCAAGGCCGGACAAGCGCTGCACACAAAAATCCTCAAGGACGCCGCCAAACAACTCGGGGTCAAACTTGAAGTCAGGACTGAGCCGATGGATGACGTTGCCACCATCGACGTCTACGTTGAGCAACTTAAGAAAACGCCGCCCGATGGGCTGTTCGTCATCGCCATGGAGCTCTTCCGCTGGAATCTCGTAAACCACCTCGTGCAGAAACGAGGTGACGTCCCCACCATCGTCTACAGCCCAATGGGAAGTTCCTTTACCCAGCACCTCAAGGTAGCCCGTAGCACGCCTAAGACCTTTGTCGGTGCCACGCAGGACATACACTGGCCAGCCTTCGGCCTGCGGATGCTGAACACCGTCTGGCAGATGAAAAACACGCGGCTGTGCATTGTCAAAGGCAACAAGACGGTGGATGAGCAACTGAAAGTCGTGGGCACCACGCTCCACTACATCCCTCTGGCGCGCTGGAATGAGGAGTTCAAGAAGGTTCAGGCGGGCGACGAAGTACGAGCCATGGCCGACTGGTACACAAGGCACGCCAAGAAGCTCATCGAGCCCAAGAAAGAAGATATCCTCGACGCGGCTAAAAACTACTTCGTCTGCCGCCGGCTGATGGCGGCGGAGAAATGCCAGGGCTTCTCCCTGGACTGCCTGCGGGAGAGCAGCATCTACCACCGGCCCCCCTGCATGGCTTTCTCACATTTGCTGGACGAGGGCATCGTGGCCGCCTGCGAGGCCGACTGGAACGCGGCCATCTCTATGCAGTTGACGCACTACCTATTCGAGCGGCCCGGCTTCATGCAGGACCCGGCTCCCAACACTATCCACAACACTTTGATGGGCGCCCATTGTACGTCCGCCACAAAGCTCGACGGCTTCGACAAACCTACGACGGCACCTTTCATACTTCGCAGCTATCATACTCGGACCGGTGTCGCCCTGCAGGTGCTCTGGCGGATCGGGCAGAAGGTAACGATTATGAAGTTTCAGGGGCCGGAATCCATCATCCTCGGGACCGGTCGCGTGGTTGCAAATATCCCCCAACCACCCGCGGGTTGCTGCCGTACCGCTGTCGAGATCGAGTTGGATGGGGTTCCCGATTCGTGCGATACGAAAGGATTCCACCAATTGTTCATCTACGGTGACCTGGAGCTTCCGTTCAAGGCCTACTGTAAACTCGCGGGGATCAACGTTGTCCACATCTGATGGTGCCCCCGCAAAGCGGGAACCCAGTGGACAGCGGCGTGGGTCGAAGGATTTGCTATCTCCACCCAAGCCGACGTGAGGGAGATATGTTTCCGACCATCACCCCCCAGGCCGAGCACTTACCCTCCTGCCATAATTGTAGGAGGGAACCGGATTGCTCATCCGACTCCCTCCCAAATGAATACTAACTTCTTGGCGGTTATGCCGGTGGTGCTTCAGGCTCTTCTGCTGGTGCCTCTGCTGGTGCCTCTGGAGGTGTCTCGGCCGGCGTCTCGGCCGGTGCCTCGGCCGGTGCCTCTTGAGGCTCTTCCGGGGCTTGAGGTGTTTCTTCAAAAATCATAGAATTCACTCCTTTCAAAAAAAACTCAATGAACATCATCCTTACTTACATTAAATGTTTTACCCTTATCCCAATAAAAAGAATATTGGTCAAGAACTTCTTTGAGATATTCTCAGCTACACCACACCCCCCCAGGCTTATACAAGGAATCCCATACCTTTTCACTTGCATAATCACCCTTTCAGAATTCGCTAAAGTACGATTTGACAGAATTGTAGCCCCTCTGGCCTGCAAATCAAGGAAAATATAAACCAATTTAAGAATACTCGCACCAACTTTCCTGCTGAGGATGCCAAATTCCTCTGGCCGGAACTACTCTTGACGTTTCCTCAAAACAGCAGCCAAGTACAGGAAAGTCTATGTTGATACAGGCGGGATTGAAATTCTGTCACTTATCCTGTAGAATCAGCACTCGATATAAGAAAAATTTTATGGCATCGATGAAAGGTGTACAATGTTGACAGGAAGAAAGACGCTTTTGTATTTACTAATCTTCTCGATGTTTTGTGCCCACGTTACCATTTACACGGTCTCGGCTGATGACCAGCCGCAGTGGGGTCAGAGATATTCCCGGAACATGGTGTCAGAGGAAACCGGCCTCCCGGAGACTTTTGACCCGGCCACCGGCACAAACATCAAGTGGGTCGCTCAATTAGGCACGCAGACCTACTCCACGCCGGTAGTAAGTAGCGGCAAAGTGCTTATTGGCACAAACAATAACAAGCCTCGCGACCCTCGGCACAAGGGAGACCGCGGCGTCTTGATGTGCTTAGACGAAAAGGACGGGAGCTTTTGCTGGCAGCTTGTCGTTCCAAAACTGGGAAAAGATCCATACATAGACTGGCCCCGAGTAGGGATGTGTTCGTCAGCTACTATTGAGGGCAACAGGGCTTACATTCTGAGCAATAAAGGTGAAGTAATATGCCTCGACCTTAATGGCCAGGTCAACGGCAATGACGGACCATACCTGGACGAAGGCCGACATATGGCCCCAACTGATGTCGGGCCAATGAAGGTGGCCAAAACAGATGCAGATATCATCTGGCTGTTCGATTTGATTGGAGAGATGGGAGTACACGTGCACGACTCGGCTCATAGTACGATACTCCTGCACGGAAACTTTCTGTACGTCAACACGAGCAATGGTCTCAACAGTAAGCATACAGGTGTTTACTCTCCCGACGCCCCGAGCCTGGTAGTGCTCGACAAGAGAACCGGTCAGCTCGCAGCCAGGGAAAATGAGAACATTAGTCCCCGGATATTCCACTGCACCTGGTCATCACCCGCATTAGGCGAAGTCAACGGCCGGCCGCTGGTATTCTTCTGTGGCGGCGACGGTGTTTGTTATGCATTTGAGGCGTTAGAGTCCGCTCCATCCTCGAAGAAGTTAAAGAATATCTGGCGTTTCGACTGTGACCCGACTGCACCAAAGGAAAATGTGCACCAATACATTGGAAACCGCCGCGAGAGCCCAAGCAATATCAAGAGCATGCCGGTGTTTCACAACAATCGTGTATATGTGACGGTCGGCGGTGACATCTGGTGGGGCAAGCACAAGGCCTGGCTGAAGTGCATCGATGCGACGAAGACAGGGGACATAACCAATTCCGGAGAAATTTGGTCGTACCCGCTGCAGCGCCACTGCTGCTCAACTCCGTCTGTGTACGACGGTTTAATTTTTGTCGCTGATTGCGGACAATATATTCACTGTGTAAACGCCGAGACCGGCAAGCCGTACTGGACCCATGACGCAAAGGGAGAGATTTGGGCTTCGACGCTCGTGGCTGACGGAAAGATCTATATCGGTACGCGACGGGGGGATTTCTGGGTCCTGGCTGCAAGTAAGGACAAAAGGGTCATAAGCTCGCGCAGGCTGGACAGCCCGATAGTCGGCACACCTGTCGCTGCTAACGGCGTGCTCTACGTTACCACAATGAAAAAACTCTATGCGGTGAAAAAGCACACAGAATAAAATGTGATAATTATACCCGGTTGGAGTGAAGAAAGGGCAAAAGAAATGCGATTGTTTGGAAAAAGACAAACACAGTCACCCGGTCTTAAGGCAAATAAGTATCATAAGCGCAACAGCAAACACCGCTGGTTTACATGGATGTTTCCCATTGGTGGATTGTTTGCGCTGTTATGGTTCCTGCTTCGCGTGATTCCGAAGCCTTCCCGTGCGACGTATCCTTGTCAGCGGATGGCTTTCCCATTGGCCTCAGGCTTTGTGGTTTGGCTCCTGGGGGCCTTCGGCTCAATCACGGCTTTTCGCAAGGCCAAGCGCTGCTTTGCACAGTCGCGTTATCTGCTATGTGTAGTACTTGTTGCCGCCGGCATCGGGTCGATGTGGTTAGCTCAAAGCATTACAACAGAGCAGGTATTATTAGCTGATGAACCCGTCGCAAACGCTCCAATAGGAATTGCTAAGGGGCTCTATCCGGGACGTGTTGTCTGGGTACATAATCCCGATGCGACCGATTGGGACGGTCCCGGAGACGGACATTGGTGGGAAAGAAGCCATACGGAACAGGATGTGGTGGACAGTATGATGGCCCGGGCAATCCGGGAATTTAGTGGCCGGGCAAACAGCGCCGCCGCCTGGGACAAGCTCTTCAAACACTTCAACAAAACGCAGGGCAGGGGAAATGTCGGATATAAGCCGGGAGAGAAGATTGTAATTAAGATAAATTATGTAGGCTGTATTAAAGTCTGGGACAGACGCCCGGTAACAAAGGTCGAAGACTACAACCTCAGGAGCCTCGAT
>CAZENQ010000122.1:0-9153 GCA_964513655.1 uncultured Pirellulales bacterium
CTGCGTTGTCGTTGCATTTACCTTCAGAAAACGTGCACTACACGACATGCTGGCGGAGTCTTTCTGTGTCTTTAAAGAGCCTGGAGACTGAGGCTGCGCTCATGGCAGGCAAGGTGGGCTGGGGCGAATTTTGTGAAGGAAATCGCGGAAAACTGCAATCTACCAGCTATAACCTGCGACAAAATTATGAGAAGTGTTTGTAATTGGGTTTTAAATATGGTACAATAAAGGGTTCAGAATAGTCTGTGTGAAAGGATTTGGCGTGAGGAAGTCCCGTAAGATTATAGTTGTGGTAGTTGTGTCAGTAGTGGTTTTGGCCGGGGCGGGGCTGTGGGCCTGGAGAGCGCGCAAGTCGAAGAAGGTGGAGACGGTCCGTATAGAAAAGGCCGAGCGCGGGGAACTGGTTGAGTTTGTCAGCGCCCCGGGAGAGATTGAACCGCTGAAGAAGGTGGAGATAAGCGCAAAGGTCTCTGCGCGTATTGTGGAGATGCCGTATGAGGAGGGAGACCGGGTAACGTGCGGGGACCCAGCGGGGGAGCCTCCGGTTGCCCCATCGGTACTGATTCAGCTGGACGCGAAGGACTTAGAGAGCCAGCTTCGTTCGGCGCAGGCGGGCCGTTCGGCCCAGGCCGCTCATATTGAAGTTGAGAAGTCGGGAATCGCGAGTCAGCGGGCGGCGCTGGAGGGGTTAGCGGCGTCACTGGAAGAGGCCGAGCGGGACTTCGCGCGGAAGAAGGGCTTGCTGGAATCGCAGGACATAAGTCAGTCGCTTTTCGACACGGCGAAATACAGGGCCGATGGACTGAGGGCGCAATTCGCGGCGGCGAGTCATATGCTGGAGTCGGCGGAGTTGAATCTGGTGGTGCTGAAGCACAATCTCGAGGCGGCGGATGCGCGGATAGAGCAGGCGGAGGAGGCCCTTAGCTACACGATGATAAGGTCCCCGATTGACGGTGTGGTGACGCGCATTAACGCCGAGGTTGGCGAGGTGGTCATGACGGGGACGATGAACAATCCGGGGACGGTGATTATGGAGGTTGCGGACCTGTCGCAGATGTTGGTAGTGGCGGAGGTTGACGAGGCGGATATCGGCGAGCTGCAGGTCGGGCAGGAGGCAAAGGTTTACGTGCAGGCGTTTGAGGACATCGAGCTTAAGGGAACGGTTGATTCGATAGCGTTGACGCACAGGTGGTCGCGGAACGGGACAAAGTACTTCAGGACGGAGATACTGCTCGAGAACGACGCCAACGTGGGCAAGCTATACTCCGGGTTGACGGCGGACGTTGATATCCAGACGCGGAGGCACGCGGGCGTGATTAAGGTCCCGAGCCAGGCGGTCCTGGCGCGTGAGGTTGACAGCCTGCCTTTGGAGATTCGGGACAACTGTGCTGAGCTGGACAAGAACAAGAGTCATGCGACGGTGGTTTACCGTTACAACGACGGCAAGGCGGTTGTGACGCCGGTGAAGATAAGTGCAAGTGACCTGACGCATACGATAATAACGGCCGGGGTCAGCGAAGCAGATGGGATAGTGGTCGGACCTTATAAGGTGCTCGACGGCCTGAAGCACGACCAGAATTTGAAAGATGAGCGTGAGGTGGAGGCAGATAAGAAGGCCGAAAGCAAGCAGGCCGAGGCCAATGAACCTGAGAAATGACCGCGGAAAACGGCAAATTAATAATTCGACTCGAGGACGTCAAACGGATTTATAAGGTTGGTGTCGAGCGTATCCACGCGCTTGACGGAATCGACCTGAGACTGTTTGAGAACGAGTACGTGGCGGTAATGGGCCAGTCGGGCTCGGGCAAGAGCACGCTGATGAACGTGCTGGGCTGTCTTGACAGGGCAAGTTCGGGATACTATGAGCTGGACGGGCAGGACACGACGCAGCTTAGTGACGCTGAGCTGGCGCGGGTCCGAAATGAGCGGATAGGTTTTGTTTTTCAATCGTTTGAGCTGCTTGGGCAGTTGACGGCACTCAGGAATGTGGAGATACCTTTGATTTATTCGCGCGACGGCTGGCTCACGCGGCGCAAACGCGCCAAGACGTCGCTGGAGCGAGTGGGGCTGGGCGAGAGAATAAAACACAGGCCGAACCAACTGTCGGGCGGTGAGAAGCAGCGTGTGGCTATCGCGAGGGCACTAGTGTGCAACCCGAGTATTCTACTTGCAGATGAGCCCACGGGGAACCTGGACAGCAAGACGAGCGAGAGCATCCTCGAATTGTTCGACCAGCTTCACCGGGAGGGCCAGACCATAATTATGGTGACGCATGAAGAACATGTGGCCAAACATACCAAACGAATAATTCGGTTAGAGGACGGGCGTATCTGCAGTGACCTGGCGGCGGAAGACGACATACTTGGCAGGGGCGATGGGGAGGGGAAGATGCTATGAGGGCACTGCTTTCGGCACCACTGGTTTTTGTGCAGCTTTTGTATCAGAGCATGTATCTTGCGCTTAGTCAAATCTGGGCGAACAAGACGCGGTCGCTGCTTACGACGATTGGTATTGTGATTGGCGTTGCATCGGTGACAGCAGTAATTGCGGCGCTGACGGGGTTGAAGGCCCAAATACTGAGCCAGGTCGAGACATTTGGAAGCAATACCATAATTGTTCAGCCGCAAAGGCCGGACAAAGGACCGCAGAGCCACCTTCCCTGGTGGCATTTTCGGTTTGAGGCTGAGGAGTTTGAGGACATACTCGAACATTGTCCTTCTGTGGCCAGATGCAGTCGCGTAAGTTATACGGGACAGAACGTTCGGCACGGCGAAAGGTCTGTAAAGGGTGTGCAGATAGTCGGAGTGGAACCATCGTGGCACGAGGTCGAGAGCCGGCCGATGGTCCTTGGCAGGAAGCTTTCGATGATTGATGAGACTCGGCCGGTCTGCCTCGTGGGGCCTCAACTGCGCGACAAGCTTCGGATGGACAAAGACTGCATCGGGGAATCGATTCGTATCGGTCATAATACCTTTCGCATCGTCGGAGTCATCGAGCGACGAGCGCGAATGGAGTTTGGCGGGGACAGTCGAGAGGACTATGAGGTCTTTGTTCCTTTTAAGATGAGTTCCAAGTTCGGCAAGCCGTGGATTATGGCTCTGGCGGAGAGTAAATCAACGGAGATGCTTGAAGAAGCGGTTGCGGAGATAAAGTTTTTTCTGCGTCGTGCGCGTCGAATCAGACCTGGTGACCACGATACATTCAGGGTCGAATCTCTTAAGAGCGCGATAGAGACATTTAACAAGATAGCTCTTGTAATGACATTAGTGGCCGGCGGAATCGTGGGCATTTCGCTGCTTGTCGGCGGTGTGGGAATCATGAACATCATGCTTGTATCGATATCGGAGCGCACGAGGGAGATCGGACTTCGAAAAGCGGTCGGTGCAAGAAGGTCCGCAATTCTGACGCAGTTTCTTGTTGAAGCGATTATTCTGTGCTTTTTCGGGGGGCTTGTCGGTGTGGGTGTAGGCGAGCTTTTGACGTTAGGGATAGCGGGGATAAATCCTCTTCTGGAGAAGACATATATTCCGATGTGGGCGATAGCTCTTTCGTTTGGTTTTGCGGGTTCGGTCGGTGTGTGTTTCGGGATGTTTCCGGCGATTAAGGCGGCCAGACTCGACCCTATTGAGGCTCTTAGACATGAGTGAGAAGCGATATAATGTGAGAAAGTGTTTTGTGTTTTTTGTATGGTTCGTTCTGCTGGTAATCGGCGGGTGCGAACAAAATGGCGGTAAGGAAGAGTTTTACGAGATGCAAGTACCGCCGGAGAAGGTTCGGCGGATAAAAGTACTTGATTTGGACCAAATGAAGTCTAAGGAGGAGCCGCCGGCCGATGGCAATGAAGCGGCAGCGGAGGAGTTGGAGCTTACTCTGGAGGAGGCCCGGGCACTGGCGCTGGGCAATAATCTGAGCCTTAAGGTGCAGCTTATCAGCCCGGCCATCGCGGCGGAGCGTGTCAGCGAAGAGGATGCGAAGTTTGAGTGGGCGTTTGTTTCTGATATCTCATATTCCAAGGCAGATATGCCTACATCAACAAAACTGGCCGGCTCGCAAGTAGATAGTTCACGCGTAGGCCTTGGAGTTCGGATGCCGCTGCGAACCGGGGGGACAGTGAGTTTTGACGTTGTTGACCGGCGTACCAAAACGGACGAGATTTTTTCCGAGTTCAGTGAAGCGCTTAATCCTGAATACCGTACTAATTTTTCGGTTTCGATCAGTCAGCCGCTGCTGCGCAATGCGGGCAACCGGGCGAATACACACTCGATTCGTATTGCGGAGTATGACCGGCAGATAATTGAGTCGCAGACGAAACTGGACGTGATACGGGTTATAGCGGCGGCGGACCGAGCGTACTGGCGTCTTTACGCGGCGAGGCGGGAACTGGGAGTGCGGAAACAGCAGTACGATTTGGCGCAGGCGCAGCTTGAACAGGCACGGCGTTTTGTGGAGTTGGGGGAGCGGGCGCTGGTGGAGGTCATCCGTGCTGAATCGGGCGTGGCTGAACGGCTGGAGGGGATTATCGTTGCCGAGAACAGTGTCCGCGACAGGGAGCGTGAGCTTAAACAGATTTTGAACAAGCCCGGTTTGGAGACTCAAACACCTACGATGTTGATTGTCGCTACGGAGCCAGACCCGGTCCATTATGAATTAGATGGACAGCGGATGGTTACGGCTGGTATTGAAAATCGTATGGAGATGCTGGAACTGGAACTTGCGCTTGCGAAGGATATCAGCACGATAGACTTTCTGCGGAACCAGGCTCTTCCAGTGGTGACTTTGGATTATACATACAATATAAACGGTCTTGGTGCGACGAGGAGTGACGCGTACGATTTGCTTTACGACAAGAAATTTGAGGACCATTTCTTTGGGCTGCAGGTATTGGTGCCACTGGGTAATGAAGCGGCGAAGAGTCGCTTGCTGCAGGCGTTATACGTTCGGAGGCAGCGATTGGCGACGCGTGAGCGGCGGCAGACACTTATTGAACTTGAGGTTCTTAAGGCGGTAGACCAGCTTGAGGCGAACTGGCAGCGCATACTTGCGAGCAGGCAGAACACAATCTTATCTGGCAGGCTGTTTCAAGCAGAGAAGAGGCAGTTTGAGCTTGGTTTGCGGACGTCAACGGATGTTCTTGATGCTCAGACAAAGTTTGAAGAGGCGCAAAGCGCCGAGATCCAGGCATTGGCCGAGTATCAAATAGCGCAGGTTGATTTGGCCTTTGCGACGGGCACACTGTTAGGTGCTGCAAAGGTGCAGTGGGAACCAATTGTGCCCGTGAACCGATAGAGGACTGCGCGGGTGTACATCGGCGGGCGATGAGAAAATGAGCGGGGGAAGGGGATTTGGGGGTGTAAATCGGGATTTCTGGTAGGGGATTTCGGTAAATTCGCCGCGAAAAACCCGAAAAAAACATAAAATATAGTTGAATCAGCGGCGAGTTCAGGTTATAATTATCTTACTCTTCAAGCCGTATCAGAGGAGGAAGTTGTCAAGTTAACACCCAAAATTCAGAAAGGAGGACGGAAATGGAATCGTCTAACCGTTCTAAAGCGGGCATGCTATTAACAATCCTTATGGCAGTATTTGCGCTGGTTTTGCAGGCAGAAGGGGGTGACAAAAGTGTCCGGGCGGAAACAAAGGAACCGGCAAGAGACATCAAGGCGTTGCGGGTGAACCGTCAGCAGGTTACGCGCTTTCCCCGCAAATTCGCGGAGGTTGAGATAGTTGCAAGCGAGCAGTTGAGCGTGGAGGATATCTCGGGTTTGCCGAGAGCGCCGGGCAATGATGTGGAGGTACTGTCCGGCCCGAAGCGAGTGAAGGTGCAGCTGCCGGTCGGGCAGGTGCAGGCTCTTGCAGAGGCCGGCGCCGAGGTTAAGGTGGTGCGGAAATTCCTGCTGTTTGAAGGTTCTGCGGCTGATGGCGAGAAACAGGAGGACGACCCGACAGTCCAGGCGAACTGTGCAGGTATTTATCAAGAAGGTACCAACGCTAGCAATTATTGGATGACCGACAACACCCCCGGCTACGTTACGGCCATGAGCCCGATTACCATATCTGGGGCGCCGCCGGGCACTCCGAGCACATGCCTGGACGTTTACTGGGAGGTTTACCATGATTGGCCGGAGGATGTGGTAGTGGTTCTGTTCGACTACAGCGGGGACCACCAATATGTACTCTGGTGGCAGGATACGGATTCGCCGGGATATTTCGGGGGAACCGTAACAGGGATTACAGATTTTGCCGACGAACCAGTGAACCAGCAATGGGAGCTGTGGGGCGGAGATTGGGGCATGTATGACCAGGGATATATCAACTGGTGGACGATAAAAGTTTATTATGACGACCCATCAGGTTACTGCGCAGCAGTGGGTGGCGGTTACTACGAGTACATAAGCGGGGTGCAGGTGGGAAGTATCAACAATACGGGGACGGGTCGCAGCCCGTATTCTGATTATACATCGATGTCAACGACAATGGAAATCGGCACGAGCCACCTGATAACGGTCACAAACGGTGAGGGTTACTCGGTAGATGAATGCGGCATCTGGGTGGACTGGAACCAGGACAAAGATTTTGCTGACACGGGCGAGAGGATTACTCCAGTGTCGGGGAGTCCTGGTGTGGGGCCTTATACGGCGACGATTACGCCGCCGGGGACGGCGCTGGCGGGCGAGTGTAGATTGCGAGTACGCATAAATGATTCGAGTTTTGACAGTTTGAGTCCCTGCGGGGGTGCGAGCTTTGGAGAAGTGGAGGATTATACGATTATCGTTGCCGCAGGGCCTTCATTTGTCACGGTTTCCGGGTCTGTGAAGACGTCAGGCGCTTATCCAATTGCGGGTGTAGTGGTTTCGGCGAGCACGGGTGAGACGGATACGACAAATGTGGCTGGTTATTATGAACTGGAAGTTTCGGTGCCATGGACGGCGACGGTAACCGCGAGCATGAGCAACTGGTCTTTTTCGCCGGGAATAGTGGCTTACTCCAATATTACCACGGACCAGCCCGGGGGCGACTATACGGGGACATATACGGCAGACCCAACCCCGACTATTTCGGGGTATGTGAAGACCAGCGACGGATACAGCCTGAGGGATGCGTTGGTATCGGCGAGTACCGGCGAATCCACGACAACGGGCGACGGCGGCTATTATGAGCTGACTGTTTCGAGCGGCGACGCGGTGCCGGAGCCGTGGAGCGGGACGGTGACACCGAGTAAGGACCTTTGGTCTTTTTCGCCGGCGAATATTGTATATTCCGATTTGACGGCTGATATAGCAGACCAGAACCATGCAGGGACATACACGGCGGAGCCGACTCCGACGATTGTGGGGTACGTCAAGACTTCCGGCGGAGAAGGGATAGAGGGTGTTCAGGTTTATGGAGACCATCTTGGCGGCTCGGCGATAACGGACGCAAGCGGCTACTACGAATTGACGGTTCCGGATTTAGTGCCTGTGGTACCCCGGCCGTGGTCGGGGACTGTAACGCCGGGAAAAACGGACTGGTCTTTTGGCCCTGCAAACAGAGTATATAGTGATTTGAGCAGCGACATATCAAGCCAGAATTACACGGGCAGCTACGTCGGTATAGGCTGTGCGGCCGGATGGCTTGAAGAGTGGGTGGCGTGGTACCACGGGCAGAAGATAAAGCTTTATCCCGATGAGGCCCGCGATATTGCTGTGGACGGCGCAGGAAACATCTATGTAACGGGTTTAAGTTATGGCGAAAACACAAGCAGTGACTATGCCACGGTGAAGTACAACTCGGATGGAACAGAATTATGGGTTGCCCGTTACAACGGGCCGGCGAGCGCTGATGATGGGGCCCGCGCGATGGTTCTGGATGATTCGGGTAATGTGTACGTTACCGGCACCAGTGATAGCGTTGACAACAGTGTGGACTATCTGACCATCAAATATAGTCCTGACAGCAATGTTGCTGCGTGGGTATCGAGATACGACGGGCCCGGGCATAGTTGGGACGAGGTGGAGGCGATAGCTGTGGATGGTTCAGGGCATGTGTATGTTACTGGCTACAGCGTGGACAGCGAAGACGATATAGCCACAATCAAATACAACGCGGACGGCAGCGAGGCGTGGGTTGCCAGATATGATAATCATGGATGGGACAGCGGCACGGCGGTTGCGGTGGATGATTCGGGAAATGTATACGTTACGGGCAAAAGTGAAGGCGCGCCCGGGAACCAGGATATCGTGACGATTAAGTACGAGGCGGACGGTACTGAGGCCTGGGCAGTGAGATATAACGGGCCGGGCAACAGCCACGATTTTGGCGAGGCACTGGCCATAGATGGCTCGGGCAATATCTATGTTACGGGTGCGAGTGAAGGCGCGGGCGAAAGCGGCGATATATGCACGATTAAGTACGACGCGAACGGTGATGAAGTCTGGGTGGCCAGGTATGACGGTCCGGGAACCGATTGGGATTCCGGCGATAATATAGTGGTGGATGACTTAGGGAATATTTACGTAAGTGGCGTGGTTTCAGGCTCGTCGCAAGACTACGTGACGATAAAGTACGGTCCAGAAAGCAGCGAGCCAGAGTGGATTGCACTGTACGACGGGGCGAAAAGTATTATGGACGCGCCATCAGATATAGCTTTGGATGAATCGGGTAATGTGTATGTTACGGGTACTGCAAACATACATATCCCCGGAATCGGTGATCCAGAGCCACCATCCGGGAATTTTGCAACAATCAAGTACGGACCGGATAGCAACGAGCCTATCTGGATAGCGGAGTATGACGGGCCTCCGAACAACATTGACTTTGGCACGGCCGTGGCTTTAGGCAGCCTAGGGAATGTATACGTTGCGGGTGTTGGTGGCGGTTACTTGACGGTGAAATATTCTCAGTGTCCTGTGACGGCTGATTTGGAGTTGGATGATTCGTGGACGTATCAGAACCTGCCGGGGCAGACGGGTTCTACCCTGACGGCGGGTGTTTCGATTACGGACGACCCGATGAGTAACAGCAGCTACAGCTATGAGTGGGAGATTGTGCTGCCAGAGGACGTCAGCCTGGCACCGACAACGGCGGCCGGCGGCGGGGCCGGTGATGCGGCCTGGACGCTTGCAGCGCGGGGCTGCGATGAGCCGGGGGGGTTATCCGACTCGGGGCAGACATTTA